>NZ_JAFNMU010000017.1:0-44712 GCF_026537125.1 Gilliamella sp. B2828 | reverse complement strand
GTTTTTGAGGTCACTTTCGTGATTTCGCCAATTTGCTCTCCCAGGTATTTGGGCGAATCTATGGCTAATATATCGGGGTGTCTGCTTGTTATTTATGTCGAATTGATATAGTTATTTATGGGATTTACAAATCATTATTAGCATATTACCTTCGAAAGGGTTATGATAAAATTATATGAAATATAAAAGTTTTTTATATTTCTAAAAGATATTAGATTATTTTTGTAAATAAGAAAATAATGTCTAACCACTCTATGTTTTTTTATTATAGAATACATTGTTCTTATCAACTAATGGATTAACACTTTTAGAAAAAATGCAAAATAAATATAAGTCATTACGATCAAAAAGTTATTCTGTTCCATGTGAATTGTGCAGTACCGGGTCACTCTGTATCCCAATGTTACTCAATAATACTCTGCATACAGTTTTAGATCGTAAAAAGTCTTATATAAAAGATGAGATCTTGATTCACGAAAATACATCCTTCAAAAAATTTTTCATCATTCATTCAGGTGCATTAAAAACCTACATCACTACTTCAAATGGTAATGAACAAATTAATGGTTTCTATCTACCAGGAGATATTGTCGGATTAGATTCTATAGCAACAAGAGTTTATAACTATACGGTTAAAGCATTAAATAATGTTGCAATATGCGAACTGCATTATGATGAATTAATGTCTTTAGTTGATACAAATAAAACTGTAAGAGATATGATTTTTAAATTACTAAGCAATGATATTTACAATTATCAAAAATTAGTTTTATGTTATTCGCAAAAAAAGGCTGATGAACGTCTAGCTTATTTTATTTATTCTCTTTATAAACGTTATGAAAAACGTGGTCACACGTCATTGAATATAAAGTTATCTATGAGCAGAACCGATATTGCCAATTATTTGGGATTAACCATTGAAACAGTTAGCCGAATTTTAACAAAATTTCAGGAGCTTGATGTTTTATCTGTAAAAGGAAAATATATTTTTATCAAAAATTTAAATGCTTTAATTGTTTTGGGAAAGTAATTTATTTCGTGATAAAATATCAATAAAGTTAATTCTAAGGTTAATCAAATATGATAAGTTTCAAGAAAACTCTTATTGTTGCAGCTATCGTTGCATGTCCAATGAGTTCATTTGCAGCTCAACAATTAAATGAAGAACAAGCCAAGAACCTTCAATCTTTTAAACAAATTACTGTACGCGGTGCTTTTTATACCGACAATGATTATGTTATAGCTATGTCAAAAGCAGCTGATAAAGAAGGTGCTTCTGCATTTTATATAACTACCACTAATATCAGTCCTTCAAATGATACACTACGAATTGTTTACGCTAAATTATATAAATCAAATGCGCCTAAGGCTACTGAGACAACTGAAAGCTTTCGTAAATTTGAAGGTGTATATGAATATCCAAAATCGAAGGCTATTCGTTTAGAACCTTTTAATATCGTTCGTATACGTGGGTACTTTCCCAGCGAAATTGATGTAAATCAAGCTGTTGCAAAAGAAGCGTTAGTAAAAGGTGCCTATGCTTTTTATATTGATTCACGTTCTGAATTAGGAAGCAACATTCAAGTTGCTGCTTATTTGTTTAAAAAAGATGCCCCAGAACGTAAACTTCAACCAGAAAATGCCATTCCTTATGATTCTGAAGCTGGTCAAATTGCACTCGCTCAAGGCGGTGAAACTGCGATGCAAGTTGAAAAACCGGGTTATTACTCACCCTCTGCATTTAATGAAAAATTTTATGCAAACAAATTTAATAACAAAGTTAAAGTAATCGATCAATCCACTACAAAAATTACACAAACAAAAGTACCTGTTACTGTAAATCCTGAAGTTGAAGCTGAGCCACAACGTGTGAAACGTTACACCGTAACACTTCCTGATGGAAGAAAAATTCAAGAATTGAATGATGCTACTGCTGCAAAAATGGTTGCTTTTGATACCATTAAATTCCGCGGATATTATGTAACAGATCAGGAAATTTCTTATCAAGCAGGTAAAAAAGCGATTGAAAATGGAGCTAAATTTTATCATATTGCTCGAATAGCTCATGATGCAAAAGGACCTAATATCACTGTATTTATAGATCTTTATAAGTAGAGTTTTTAAGATGGGCGTATTTATATACGCCCTACTTCCTTTTTTTCTCCTCATTGAGTTTTCAAATCTTAAATAAATATTCTGAAACTCATAATTCAGATTTTATAATTTCGATCTGCTGTTTTACGCGTTTAGGAGATATTGGATACGGTGTGCCTAATTGTTGAGCGAATAAATTTACTCTTAACTCTTCAATCATCCAACGTATATTGATGACACTATCTTTAGATCTGGAAATTTGTGGCAAACTGTTAACCCATTTTTCATATTGATTTTCAACTTCCTCAATAATATTCATCGACTGTCTATCTTTCGTTACATTAACCATTAATTTTTCAATTCTTTTTTCAATTGCCAGTAAATAACGATAAATATCGGCGATTCGTTTATAACCTGAATCTGCGACAAATCCTTTATAAACTAATTTACTAAGTTGTTTTTTTATGTCGGATAATGCAAAAGCTAATGATAGATCAACACGACCTTTCAATTTTTTATTAACGTTATAGTATAAAGTCAAAATGCCTTCTACTTGTTTAGCAATATCTATAACCATTTCATTGATATTCGTCTTAGTATAATTAAGCAATTTTTGATACTGTTGTTGATTTTGAATATTTTGATTATATTTATCTATCAATTCATCAACCGCACAAGCAATACAATCGTCAATCAACATTAATACGCTACCAAATGAGTTGAAGTAAAGTCCTAATTTAGATTTATTGGGTAATTTTTCATGTAGATATTTGATTGGTGATGGAATATTTAACATTAGCAACCGTCTGAGTCCCAATTGATTTAATTTTTGCTGTTCTTCTTGATTATCAATCAATTCGATACTGACGGAATTTTGATGATCAATAATTGCCGGATAGGCTTTGACTGTATAATTTTTCTGTTTTTCTTCATAAATTGAAGGCAATGTACCAAAATTCCAATCAGTGATACCACTTTGCTCAATAGGTACTATTTTTTTGGTTGTTAAAGAAGTTAAAGCTTTTTGAACATCATTTTTTAGCTGTTCTTTCAATAAAACTAAATTTTTACCGGATGCAATTTCTTCATTATCATGAATAATGCTAAATGTCATTTTTAAATAATCCGGAACCTGATCCAAATGCCAATCTTCAGATGTGATTTTTACCCCAGTCATTTTACGAAATTCATTTTCTAAACGTTCAAGAAGCGGTTGGTCCGTCGTCTTTATTCTTTCCAAAAACGCTTCAGCATAATTTGGTGCAGGAACAAGATTACGACGTAATGATTTAGGTAATGATTTAATTAAGGCAATAATTAGATCTTTTCTAAATCCAGGAACTTGCCAATCAAATCCTCTATTTTTTATTTGATTTAGTAGATCAAGAGGAATTTTAATTGTGACACCGTCACGATTATGACCAATATCAAATTGATAACTTAGTGCAAATTTAAAATTATCTTGATACCAGAAATCAGGGAAATCATTTAGATTAACCAATTGTGCTGTTTGCTTAATCAGCATATCCCTTTCTATATTAAGATAATTAGGTTGTGATTTTTGTTTTTGTTTCCACCAATTATCAAAATATTTTGCTGAAATCACCGAGTTATCAATACGTTTATCATAAAAATCGTAAAGCTCATCGTCATCAATTAAAATATCTTGTCGACGAGATTTATGTTCGAGATCTTCAACTTCCCTGATTAATTGCTGATTTTGTTTATAAAACTTGTGATTAGTTAACCAATCACCTTCAACTAGTGCATGCCTAATAAATAAAGCACGACTCAAAACTGGATCAATTTTGCTATAATTGACAATCCTACTAGCAACAATTGGTAAACCAAACAAAGTAACTTTTTCATTGGCTATTGTGGTACCCTGCTTTTTAGACCATCTTAATTCACTGTAACTATATTTAACCAAATGTTTGGCTATTGGCTCAATCCATTCAGCTTCAATTTTGGCAGCGGTTCTCCCCCATAATCTACTTGTTTCAACCAATTCGCTCACAATACACCATTTCGGCTGACTTTTAAAAAGTGCAGAATTGGGAAAAATTGAAAACTTAATATTACGAGCACCGATATATTCACGTTTTTCACTTTCTTTCATTCCAATATGAGATAATAAACCGCTCAATAAGGAAGTATGTAATGAAATGTAATCAGCAGCTTTGCTGTTTATTGGAAAAGCTAATTGTTTAATAGTTTGTCTGATTTGCGTATAAACATCTTGCCATTCGCGAATACGAAGATAGTTTAAAAACTCTTTTTGACATAATCGTCTAAATTGATTGCCAGATAATAGATTTTGCTGTTCTTTAATGTAATCCCATAAATGAATAAAAGATAGAAAGTCTGATTCTTTATGTGCAAAACGTCTGTGTTTTTCATCAGAAGCTTGTTGCTTATCAAATGGCCTTTCTCTAGGATCTTGAATAGACAAGGCAGCTGTAATGATCATGATTTCTTTCGTACACCCTAACCTTCGTGCCTCTACAAGCATTTTGGCCAATCTTGGATCAATAGGTAATTGAGCTAAAATTCTACCACTTTCAGTTAAATGATAGTGATGATGCTTGGTGTAAATAGCACCGAGTTCTTCTAATAATCGAATACCATCACGAATATATCTGGAATCAGGCGCCTCTACAAAAGGAAAAGCGGCAATATTGCCTAAGCCTAATGAAGTCATTTGTAAAATTACCGAAGCTAAATTAGTACGTAATATTTCGGGGTCGGTAAATTCTGGTCGTGATAAAAAATCATTTTCATCATATAGACGGATACAAATACCATCCGATGTACGACCACAACGACCTTTTCGTTGGTTTGCTGAAGCTTGAGATATTCGTTCAATTGGCAATCGTTGGACTTTAGTTCGATAGCTGTAGCGACTAATTCTAGCTAAACCAGGATCGATTACATACTTAATTCCCGGTACGGTTAATGATGTTTCTGCAACATTGGTTGCAAGAACAATTCGTCGTTTTGAGTGTAACTGAAAGATGCGATTTTGTTCTGTTGCAGATAATCTTGCATATAAAGGTAAAATGTCGGTATGACGCAAATCTAATTTATTCAGTATATCAGCAACATCTCGAATCTCCCGTTCACCCGTCAGAAAAATCAGAATATCGCCAAAGCTTTCTGCTGAGAGTTCTTCAATAGCGTCAATAATAGGTTGGAAATCATTATTTGTATCATCTTCTTCATTTAATATTGGCGGACGATATCTTACTTCAACAGGATAAGTTCGCCCAGAAACTTCAATTATTGGGGCTTGATTAAAGTGATTAGAAAATCGTTCTACATCAATAGTTGCTGATGTGATTATTACTTTTAAATCGGGGCGTTTAGGTAGTAATTGTTTTAGATAACCTAAGATAAAATCAATATTTAAACTACGTTCATGAGCTTCATCAATAATAATAGTGTCATATTGTAATAGTAGCTTATCTTTTTGGATTTCAGCAAGTAATATACCATCAGTCATTAATTTTATTAATGTTGTTTCGCTTACCTGGTCTGAAAATCTAACTTTATACCCAACTAACTGACCTATTTCTGTTTTCAATTCTTCTGCAATACGATTGGCAACAGAGCGAGCAGCTAATCGTCTAGGTTGAGTATGGCCAATGTATCCTTTTATTCCTAAACCTAGCTCTAAACAAATTTTGGGAATTTGCGTTGTTTTACCTGAACCTGTTTCACCAGCAATAATAACAATTTGATGATTTTTTATAGCATCATAAATTGCCTGTTTTTTTTCAGCTACAGGTAAATTATCCGGATAATTGATTTTATTCGGTAAGGACGACCTTCTAGCTTGGTAATGTAGATTTGCCGCTTGTATTGCCGAATTAATATCAGTCTCATTGTGATCTTTCTTTGATAGTTTTAAAAGCTTGTATTTATCTAAGAAAGTCATTGATTCTAAATATTTTTCTTGCTGTTGAGATAACATAGAGAGTAAAATGTTTTATTGATAATCAAAATTGGGGTCAATTATAGCAAATTAAACCTTTCAATAGGAGTTCAAATGAAAAAAACGATTTTTATTTTACCGTTAATTGCTACAGCATTTGCTATTTCTGGTTGTAATAAATCAAGTAATGTCAAAGATACCGATCTTATGCATCACCACTTTGTCCTAGTAAAAGCTAATGGTCAAGAACTTACGTCAGATGAGTATGCTGAATTAGAATTTGGTGAAAATATGACAATAACAGGAAAAATGTGCAATCTATTTTCTGGGAAAGTAGCATTAGATAATAATGTTATCAGAGGGGCTGGTTTATCCATGACTAAAATGGTTTGTCCTGATAGCGAACTGAGTAAATTAGACGCAGTCATCGAAGAATTAATTGTTAACGGTGCAAAGATTGAATTAACAAAGGATCAATTAATATTAAAGAATGAAGATAATGAACTTACTTATAAGGTTAAAGAGTTGATGTGATTAAAACGTAGGCGTTTCATCAAACATTTTGACAAATATTTATATAATCAGTATGTTTTTCGCTGATTTATAAAGACAATTTCATTATAAAAAGCTTTATTTTAAATGTAGTTAAGAATATAATGACTCCAGTTTTGTAGATGTCCAAGCTTTAATGAAAATGACTAATTCTTCAAATATTTTATTTAAGTTAAGTAACTATTCTTTTAGTTGCCCATCTCCCTTTATACACCAATCTAATCAATTCTCAAACATTGATTTTTTTTGCGAAAAAAGTTTATTTAAATTTTAAACATTAACCTTAACAACTAGTAGAAAATATTATGAAAAAGACAAAAATAGTTTGTACCATAGGCCCTAAATCTGAATCAAAAGAGATGCTAGCCAAATTATTAAACGCAGGAATGAATGTTATGCGTTTGAATTTTTCTCATGGTGATTATGAAGAGCATGGTAATCGAATAAAGAATTTACGAGAAGTCATGCAAGAAACTGGCTTAAAAGCTGCAATCATGCTAGATACTAAAGGACCTGAAATCCGTACTATTAAATTAGAAGGTGGGAATGATGTTTCGTTAGTTGCTGGCCAAACGTTCACCTTTACCACTGATAAAAATGTTATTGGTAATTCTGAACGTGTTGCGGTAACCTATGACGGCTTTGCGCATGATCTAAAACCAGGTAATCGCGTGCTAGTTGATGATGGCTTAATTGCTATGGATGTTAAAGAAGTTAAAGGTAATGAGGTTATCTGTACAGTTCTAAATAATGGTGATTTGGGCGAAAATAAAGGCATTAACTTACCTGGCGTTTCTATTAAATTACCCGCTTTAGCTGAAAAAGATAAAAATGATCTAATCTTTGGTTGTGAGCAAGGCGTTGACTTTATTGCAGCTTCATTTATTCGTAAACGTTCAGATGTTGAAGATATTCGTGCTCACTTAAAAACTCATGGCGGTGAGGATATCAAAATAATTTCTAAAATTGAGAACCAAGAAGGTCTTGATAATTTTGACGAAATTCTAGAAGCATCTGATGGTATTATGGTTGCTCGTGGTGATTTAGGTGTCGAGATTGCAGTTGAGGAAGTTATCTTTGCTCAAAAAATGATGATTAAAAAATGTAATCGAGCTTCAAAACCCGTTATTACCGCAACACAAATGCTTGACTCAATGATAAAAAACCCTCGCCCTACTCGTGCTGAAGCAGGTGATGTTGCTAACGCAATCATTGATGGCACTGATGCAGTAATGTTATCAGGCGAAAGTGCTAAAGGTAAATATCCACTTGAAACAGTAAATGTAATGGCGACTATTTGTAAACGTACTGATGGTACTATTCCAGCTTCTTTAGAACTTAGCGATAAAGAAGAAAAATTACGAATTACCGCTGCTGTGTGTTGTGGTGCTGTTGAAATTGCGGAACGACTTAATGTTCCTTTGATTGTTGTTGCAACTCGTAGTGGTAAATCAGCACGTGAAGTACGTCATTATTTCCCTAAAGCACGTATTTTAGCATTATCATCCAGTCAAAAAACAGTTAATCAATTAGCTTTATCTAAAGGTGTAGAGCCTATTTTAATTGATGCAATTAACTCGACTGATGATTTTTACCGTTTAGGTAAGGAAATGGCAGTTAAATATTGTGGTTTAAATCAAGGCGATACAATTGTGATGGTGTCAGGTGCGTTAGTTCCTAGTGGGACAACCAACACTACTTCAGTTCATAGAATTTAAGCAATTTTCATATCGTTAATTAAATATAAAAAGCTAGCTATATGCTAGCTTTTTTTTTTACTTAAGTTATCCTGTAAATATACAGTATTAATAAATTGTAAGAGATAAAAATGCTATCAGAAAAAGTATATTTTCCCAAAGAACTGAGTTGGTTGTCTTTCAATCAACGTGTTCTACAAGAAGCCGCCGATAAAAGTAATCCGCTTATTGAGCGTATTCGATTTTTAGGAATATACTCAAGCAATCTTGATGAATTTTATAAAGTGCAATTTGCTAATCTAAAAAAGTATGTATTGATTGAACAAGAACAATCTCAAGGTTCATCAAATTCAAAACAACTTTTACGCCAAGTTAATCAAAAAGTCATTCAATTGGAACTTCAGTTTGATCAGCTTTATAACGAATTATTACTTGAAATGGCCAGAAATCAGATTTTTCTGATTAATGAAAGACAATTATCCTCTTATCAAGAAAATTGGATAAAAAATTATTACAAAAAAAACCTAAGACAATATATAACACCTATCCTTCTTGATAGTCATACTGAACTGATACAATTCTTAAAAGACGATCATGCATATTTAGCAGTTGAAATAATTTGTGAAAATAATATAAGTTATGCTTTACTTGAACTACCTACGGATAATGTTTCGCGTTTTGTTTTATTGCCATCTGAAGTGTCTACTAAAAATAAATCAATTATATTTTTGGATAATATTTTACGCTATTGCCTACCAGACATATTTAAAGTTTTTTTTGATGCATTAGAACTAAATGCTTATTCTATTAATATCAATCGGGATGCTGAATATGAATTGAATACAGAATTAGATAGTTTACTGGAACTGATGTCTCAAGGATTAAAACAACGATTAACAGCACAACCTGTCCGATTTACCTATCAAAAAGACATGCCAAAAGCATTATTTGAATTGCTCATTAACAAATTAAGATTGACGGAGCAAGATGCAATGCCAGGAGGAAGATATCCGAATTTTAAAGATTTGGTGAAATTTCCTGATTTAGGCATTAAAAATTTGTTGAATAAACAAGTCCCAAATCTTGTTTATAATAGATTCAAACAATTTAGAAATGCATTTGCAGCAATCAAAGATCGTGATGTATTACTATATTATCCTTATTATTCATTTGGACATGTATTAGAAATCATGCGACAAGCATCTTTCGATCCAGCCGTGACACACATAAGAATGAATATTTACCGAGTTGCAAAAGATTCTCGTTTTATTCATGCTGCAATAAATGCCGCTAACAATGGAAAAAAAGTCACTGTGGTTGTTGAATTACAAGCCCGTTTTGATGAAGAAGCAAATATAAAATGGGCTAAAAGATTGATCAGCAGTGGTATTAAAGTTATTTACTCACAACCAAAATTAAAAATTCACGCCAAGTTATTTTTAATTGATCGTAAGGAAAATGATAAAATTGTTCGCTATGCTCATATTGGTTCGGGTAATTTTAATGAAAGAACCGCTAAAATTTATACCGATTTTTCATTATTAACAGCAGATCCTGTTATAACAGACGAAGTAAAAAAAGTTTTCAATTTTATTGAAAATCCATTTAAACCTGTATCTTTTAATTACTTACTGGTTTCTCCACAAAATACACGTTTACGTTTCCATGAATTCATTGAGCGAGAAATAACCAATGCTAAAGCAGGAAAATCTGCAGGTATTTATCTAAAACTTAATGCAATAACGGATAAAGAAATGATTGATGCACTTTATCGTGCATCGTGTGCAGGAGTCAAAATTAGAATGATTGTTCGAGGAACATGCGTACTAGTCCCGCAAATACCGGATTTAAGTGAAAATATCTTTATAACAAGCATTGTCGATCAATATTTAGAGCATGCTCGTGTTTATATTTTTGAAAATGAAGGAAAAAAAGATACCTATATCTCTTCAGCAGATTGGATGCCCAGAAATCTTGATAATCGTATTGAAGTTGGCGTTAAAATTTTTGATCCCATTTTAAAATCTACAATTCATGATATTTTTAGTATCCAATGTAATGATAATGTAAAAGCCAGAATTATTGATAAAGATAATACTAATAATTATGTATTAAGAGGTAATAAGAAAAAAATTAGGGCGCAACATGCTATTTATGATTATTTAAAGCAATTAGAAACGCTTGTGTAAGGAATTAGGAAAGTGACTAAATTAAATGAATATGCGGTTATTGATTTGGGGTCAAACAGTTTTCATATGGTCATCGCTCGTAGTGTAAATGGCATTTCACAAATCATTTATAAATGTAAAAAAAATATTCATTTAGCTACTGGATTAAATGATAACAATGAATTAAGCGAGTCAAGTATTAAACGTGGTGTAGAATGCCTTGCTTTGTTTGCTGAGCGATTAAAGGGTTTTCCTATTGAAAATGTTCGGATTGTCGCAACACACACATTGCGCATTGCTAAAAATAAACAGGCATTTTTAACGGCTTCGGCTAAAATAATACCCTATCCTGTCGAAATTATTTCAGGTCAAGAGGAAGCTCGCTTAATTTATCTTGGCATGATGACTACAGAATCGACAAGCAAAACCAGTACCAACTTTGTTATAGATATAGGTGGTGGATCGACCGAGATAGCAATTGGTAAAGGTAATAATCTTAAACCTTACATCGTTGCAAGTCGTCCAATGGGATGTGTCACTTATACGAAGCAATTTTTTTCTCAAAAAAAGATCGATAAAATATCTTTTCAACGAGCCAAACTTGCAGCAACACAACAAATAGAAAGTATTATTAATACCATAAAAAAACAGAATATTAGGGTTGCTTTTGGTACATCTGGTACGATCAAATCCATTTACAAAATACTATTGGATTTGGGTGTCAGTGACGGAATTATAACTCAAAAACGATTAAATGATTTAATTAGTTATATTTTAGAATTTGAATCTTTCCTTGATATTCAATACCCTTCTCTTTCTGATGAAAGAAAAAATGTTTTTGTCAGCGGCCTGGCTATTTTCAGTGGTGTTTTTGATGCATTAGAGTTACGAGCTTTACAATATTGTCCTGGTGCCTTACGTGAAGGGGTATTGTATGAACTCATTGATGGCATCAATTTTCGAGATATAAGAGAATCAACAGCTGAGTCTCTCTCTCAACATTATAATATAGATGAGCGACATGCAAAACAGGTTGTAAGAACCACTAACTATTTATTTTCACAATGGAAAAGGCAGTCTTCTGTTACTGTTCCAATTCATTTAGAATCAATATTATACTGGGCAGCGCAATTACACGAAGTAGGATTAAAAATTAATTTTTCTTCTATACATAAACATTCAAGTTATATTCTACAAAACAGTAATCTTCCAGGATTTAATGAGGAACAACAACTTCTTTTATCTTCTCTTGTTCGTTATCATAGGAAATCAATAAATATTGATAATTTGCCGTATTTTAGTCTTTTTGACTATAAACATATTATCCCATTATTGCAGATATTGAGATTATCAATATTAATCAATAATCAGCGTAATAATGACCTGAATTTAAATGCGTTTCGTTTGAAATTAGATGAAGATAAAATAACAAATATTACTTTAGAAATTGATGAGACATTTATTGGAAATAATAAACTTATTTTGCTTGATTTAGAACAAGAACAAAAATATTGGAATGCAGTTAATGACTGGAAGTTATCAATAGAACTATTTAACTAAATTCGATTAATATGTTTTTACCGCTAGTTAAACTAGCCGTAAAAACATTTCTTTATATTAAAAATCTTTCTTGATTAGCCTAATCCAATCATCTTCCACCATAATAAACCAATGGTGAAAACAATAATTAAATTCACAATACTGCATATAAAACCAACTTTCCACCATGTTTTTACTGGAACAAAACCTTCAGCGAATAATAATGGATTTCTAGCATTAGCAAATTGTGTAATTGAACCAAAATAATTTGTACAAATAACTAACGCAAAGATGGCTATCATTTGCGGTACACCAAGTGCAATTGCAACAGATAAAAAAACAGGAAATAAAGCAGCAATATGTGCATTACCACTGGCAAAAAAGTAGTGTAAATAAACATACGCGGTACATAATAGAATAATAACCAGTACCCAACTACTTTCACCTAAATGCCCTTTTATTGCATTACCTATTGTATCACCTAACCACTTTGTTACACCAAGTTTGTTAACTTGTCCTGCCATCATAAGTAAAGCGGCAAACCAAATTAAGGTATCCCAAGCTGCTTTTTCACTTTTAATATCCTCCCAATTCAATACACCTGTTAAAATTAAGAGGGTTAAACCAATAAAAGCTGTCGTGGTTGAGTCTATATTTAACTTATCACCAAAAATCCAAAAGCCTAAAAGCAGTATTACAGTACTTCCCATTATGATTTCTTTACCTGTTATTGCACCCATTTTTTTGAGTTCTTCAGAAGCTAATTTTGGTGCTTCAGGTGTTTTCTTAAGCTCTGGATTAGTTAAAAAATAGATAACTAAAGGAATAACAATAAAAGAGGCTAAACAGGGAACAAGAGCAGCAATAAACCATTGACCCCAACCTAATGTTATGCCAAGCGAAGATGTCACTAATTTAGCTGCGAGCAAATTTCCAGTAAATGCCGTTAAAAACATAGCCGAAGTAATATCATTAATATGGCTAATAGTTAGCATTAAAAAAGTGCCAATACGGTTTCTTGAGTTATCTTTTGGATTCGAATTAAAGTTAATGGATAAGGCTTCCGCAATTGGATAAATAACCCCTCCGGCTCGAGCAGTGGTACTTGGAATAGCCGGAGCTAAAGCAATATCGGTAACAGATAAACCATAGGCTAAGCCTAAAGTATTTCGGCCAAGAATTTTAACAAGGTAATAAGCAATCCTTTTGCTTAATCCAGTTTTAATAAAACCACGAGCAATCATAAAAGCGATAACAATAAGCCATATTAATGTACTATTTAATTCACTTAAGGCGATTTTAATTGATTCTGTAGCAGAAGTTGCGCCAGATGGTCTTAATACTGCAAATACGGTAATTGCCAGTAAACCAATTGCGCCAATAGGCATAATTTCAGCAACAATACAGGCAATAGTTGCTACAAATATAATACTTGTTCGCCATCCTTCTGTACTAATCCCATCAGGAGGCAATACAAATAACCATAAAATGATCGAAATAGCAGCAATAATAATAAATGGTAGCCATTTAACAGGTGGCTTTTTTATTGTGTGCATTGAATTTTCCTTCTTATTTAAAAATAGTTAAGCTTCAATAGAACCATCTCTTCTATCAAAATAGGGATATATTCAAATTACTAATTTAATAATGATGAATATAATCTGTAGCTTTTGTGCCAGCCTGTAAACCGAAGATAATAATATCTGCAACAGCATTTCCACCAATACGATTAGCGCCATGAACGCCTCCAACTACTTCTCCAGCAGCAAAGATGCCTTCAATAACATGATTTTGAGTATCCAAAACCTGTGTTTCCGCATTAATTGTTACTCCTCCCATTGTATGATGTATGCCGGGTGCAATTTTTATCGCATAATATGGAGCTTTATTGATAGGGTGACGCATACCTGTTGTTCGTTCAAAATCTTCATCATGTTTATTTATAACAAAATTATCATAACGTTTTATTGTTTCGGTTAATGTATTAGAATCAATGCTTAATTGTTTTGCTAAATCATCAAGAGTATTGGCTTGAATTACTAAATTACGTGAAATATACTCCTCCACTGATTTATTCTCATCGCGAACCTGTTGATCGAATAAGATATAAGCGTAATGTTCAGTTAGATTATTGATATGATTGGATACTTTATCACGCGTATCGAGTTCATTAACAAAACGTTTTCCATTTTGTGATATTAATATTGCTCCTCCACCACGAATCGATTCGGAAATAAGATAAGAGGTAGTTTGTTCAACAGTTGGATGAATTTGAATTTCTTTCATATCCACTGTACCAGCACCAAGCTTTTCAAGGATTGTAATTCCCGATCCTGTTGCACCTTTATGGTTAGTTGTTACAAAACCTTTAAGATCTGGTCGATATTTTTCAATCATCTCTAGATTTGCTCCAAATCCTCCCGTAGCAATAACAACAGCTTTTGTTTTAATTGTATAAATTGAACCATCTTCTTGAATAACTTTTACCCCGGTTACTTTATGATTTTCTGTTACAATTTCGGTAACATTTGTATCAAGCATGACTTCAATACCACGGTTGTTAATATTTTTAACTAATCCACTAATTAAAAAACCACCTACCGCTGCTCCACTTTCTGGTCGATGAGTTCGATCAATACTCATTCCTCCAGTTGTAGTAATACCACTTAAAGTAATACCATTTGTATCTAACCAATCGATAGCATCTGGTGCATTTTCGACAAAATACCTTAATAAGTCAGGGTTATTTTTGTTTTTTCCTCCAGTCATTGTTTCTTTATAGAAAAGATCTTTACTATCTTTAATTCCTTTTAGTTTCTGGAATTTTGTTTCAGCTGCATTCATACCGGCCGAAGCTTTATTAGTATTTCCACCAATTACTGACATTTTTTCAATAATTACGACATTTGCACCTAAGTCATGCGCACGAATTGCTGCAGCTAAACCTGCTCCTCCACTTCCAACAACAACAATATCATAGGATTTATCATTCGGATCACCACCTTCGGCTAGAATGGCATCTTTATTGGATTGAACCATAGCTTTAGTTACCGCTTTTTTGAAAGCTTCACATTGAGTTGTAGCACCAGAAATGATATCGACATGAGGACTATTTGAAGTAATGATTCTTTCTTTTATTTCATTAAAATTGCTCAACACATCATTATCAAAATTATTGGCATTAACCAATTGCATATCTTTAATATAGTCTTTTGCTAGTTCAACATTGATCGTAAATTCAAAGGACTCATCATTGACTTTTTCTTGATAATTACCTGGTTTGAATTTTTTGTTATTCAAGTTTACATCTCGAATTAAACTTTCAACTAATGAAAAACTCCATAAAGGAACAGGAATGTTGAGTTCTTCTCGCTTATCACTATTAATAAATAACTCAAGTTTTTCACCGTTTTTAATTCTACTAGTCCAGTCAGGATAGGCAATGCAGGCTCGGCCAACTGCCACTAAATCGTAACCATTTTCTAAGGCAGTTTCTAAATCGATTTGGTTTATTACATTTCCCACACCTACAACGGGGATCTTAGCTAATGTCTTAGAACGCATTGCAACATATTTTTTTATTAATGGTGTTGGATCCTCAATATCGACAATGGATGATCTTAAAATAGCCCCCATTGAAAAATGAACATAATCTAGTCCTTTTTCGGCTAATTTCTCAAGCAAATACATTGTATCATCAAATCGAATGCCTGGTATTTCTAACTCTTCTGGTGAAAAGCGATAACCGATAATGAACTCAGAGTTCGCAAACTGCTTAACAATATTGTGAGTAATGTCTAAAACGGCCAAAGGGAATCTTGAACGATTATCGCGACTACCCCCCCATTTGTCATTGCGTTGATTGGAATTAGGTGAATAAAATTGTTGAATTAAATAGGTATTCGCTCCGTGAATTTCTACACCATCAAAACCTGCTTGGATAGCTCGTCTAACAGCTTGTCCAAATTTCTCGATCATTTCATCTACTTCGTTCTCGGTTAATTCTATTGGTGTAGCAGCTTCAGGTCTTGGTGCGGCAATTGAACTAGGCCCTATAGGAGAAAGCCCACCGATAAGCTTAGGCTCCACCATCCTACCACCATGATAAACCTGAATGATTGCTTTAGAACCTTTTTCTTTGATTGCTTGAGCTATTTTTGCTAATCCTTCAATTTTATCATCGCTATCTAATCCAATAGCGCCAGGAAAAGCTAAACCTTTTTTATCGACAAAGCCACATTCAACAATAATGGTACCAATTTCTCCAGATCTTGCTTGGTAATATTCAATTAAATCAGAAGTTACAGAACCTTCATAAAATCCAGAACAAGTAGTCATTGGTGCCATAATTATGCGATTTTTTAATTCAATGCCATTAGGTAAGGTTAATGGTTCAAAAGCATTTTTTTTTGTCATTTTATGTACCTGATAATTACTAAAATTTATTTATAACGGCAATAATAACATTATTAATCATCATCCTCTACAGACAATAGCTTCATTTGTAAGTTTTGTATCATTTTTTCGACAGAAATTATTTCAAATTTATTAAAAAATTATAAAATTATTTACTTTTTAAAAAATTAAATGTTGTTCATTTTATACCAGTTTTCCATTTCTTATTAATAAATATGAATTATTAGTCTAAAAAATAACACTGTAAGTATTTCATTTACTTGTAATTTTATTATTACTTAATTCTTGAACTTTAATTCTAATCGGTTAAAATGCCTGACAATTTACGTAGAAAGGGACGGTAGATGATTGTGGTACAGACACACAAAATGAAAGCAATTTTAAAACATCACTCTTTTTCTATTGTAATTAATGATCCTCCATTTCGGAGGATTTTTTATTTTAACCCTCTCTTTTTTTCCTTTTCATCTCAGATTATCAAACAAATTCAATTTATGTATAAAAACAACAGGAGCAAGCATGAAATCTTTGATCCCTTTTTATAATCCAAGTATTAGTTATGAAGATAATTATGCTCAAGGACCTTTTGGACTTTTCAATCAATTAGATAAGGCAGAACAAGTACCAACTCAGCGGACTAAATTTCTAAATATTGATGTAAACTTACCTTTTGGAATGCCTGCTGGTCCATTATTAAATGCAAATTATATCAAAGCAGCTTTCGTATATGGATTTGATTTATGTGTGTACAAAACAGTAAGAACAAAGATGCATAAATGCCATCCTTTACCCAATGTTTTGTCCGTACACCCTAAAGGTAAATTATCTTGTAATCTTGACACAGTCTTAGCTGATACCAATTATAGTCAACCATTGTCAATTACTAACTCTTTTGGCGTTCCATCTTTTGCGCCAGACGTTTGGCAACCAGATATGGCTGAAGCAGTTAAAGCTGCGGGAACTGGTCAATGTGTTATCGGAAGCTTTCAAGGTACTCAAGGCAATGGTGCTATTGAAAAAGACTATGCCTTAGCAGCAAAATTAGTCAGAGAAACGGGTTCACCCATTCTTGAGGCGAATCTCAGTTGCCCTAACGAAGGCGCAAGTAAGCTACTTTGCTTCGATGTGGATAGTGTTGAACGCATTGTTAATGAAATAAAAATAGCGGTACCTGATCGCCCTCTTATTCTAAAATTAGCCTATTTTCCTGATGATGAAAAAATAGTGTCATTATTAAAACGAGTTGGCTCAATTATTGATGGTTTAAGTACTATTAATACCCTTTCTGCCAAACCAGTTGATACAAATGGTTATCCTGCATTAGGTGAGAATAGAAAAGAAGGTGGAATCTGTGGCGATGCTATTCGTTGGGCTGGTTTAGATATGGTGACTCGTTTAGCTAAATATCGTCAACAAATGGAATTAAAATTTGCAATTGTTGGTGTTGGTGGTGTAAGTTCAAGCGAACATTATAATGAATTTATAAAAGCTGGCGCTACTGCGGTAATGAGTGCCACAGGCGCAATGTGGAATCCTTTACTTGCGATAGAAATTAAAAAAAGTCTAAAACAATAATAAAGGCATTCATTAAAAAAGTTACAGGGTAACTTATATGCCCTTTAACTTTTTAACGTAATTTAATCTTATTCCTAACCCGATTACCTTTATTTATTTTTTGTTAAAAATAACATAACCAAATATTAGGTGTGCTAAAAAAACAATAACAAGAATGATTCTAACATGTAAAGAGTTAAAGATAACAAAAGGTATGAATAATGCAACAAACACCATTAACAGCATTTTAAATAAACTTGATTGTGTTGCTTTTTTCTCAATAAACATTTTTTGTATATAAATTTGATAATATTTACTTTTAGTAAAATAAGCATAAAGGCGATCCGAACTATTAAGCCAAAGATAAGCCGTTAATAAATAGAAGGGTACTGTAGGTAAAATTGGCACAAAAATGCCAACTGTTCCTAAAACAAAAGAAAGACTTCCTAAAAATATAAATAAACTTTTTTTTAACATTATAAATTTTAGCTCTGAGTAAATTGAATATTCGATTGGCGTTGAATCTAAAGTAACATTTTCATACTCTACTTTCTAATGCATCTATTAGCCTCATCATCCCTCTTCTGAACTGACTATAGCCATTAGAAGTTTCATCTTTTTTGTCTTTTTATTGTAGATAAAAAACGTATTTAAATTGTTTTGTATTTTGTTAGAATCAAAACGATTTAAAAATAGGTAAAATATACTTAATTAGAGTTAGAATAATATCATAATATTTCAATATTATGCTTATTATTGATCTTAACACAAAATTCACTGTTTTGATCTTATCAAACATAAGCTATAGCATATAAAACATTAAAGTTTATGAAGGTATATTTGTACGACCAAAAATGATTAATAAAAATGCATATACAGAAGCTATAAAGAAATTTACTGCTTAATTGTTTTAGAATGAAAAGAATAGATGAGATTAAGAATTGGCGGAACGGACGGGGCTCGAACCCGCGACCCCCTGCGTGACAGGCAGGTATTCTAACCAACTGAACTACCGCTCCGCTTTTTGATTCCTTTAATGAACAACATTAAAGTAGGCGTGATATTAAAGATTATTTTCTTATTCGTCAATCATATTTTTTAAATCATGGTTTAATTGCATATAAAAACATCATTAATGTATTTTCCACATGGCCTTACCACTTTTCTTTTCGATTTTCTTTATAATTAACTCATGTTCAGAAAGCTCATCTTGGGTGGCTCTGATGATCTTTAATGGATTATTTGTACGTTCTATTCTTTTAATAGCACTGCCTTCTGTTAAACTTGAAAGATGTTCATCCGAACTAAAAGATAAAGTTGTTTGCCCACCAGTCATGGCTAAATAGACTTCAGCTAAGATCTCGGCATCAAGTAAAGCGCCATGAAGGGTTCGATGAGAATTATCGATTTGATAGCGTTCACAAAGCACATCTAAATTATTCCGTTTACCCGGAAACATGCGTCTTGCCATAGCCAAAGTATCAGTTATGATACAATGCTCGGCAGTTTTAAAATCTAGTCCACAAAGACGAAATTCGTAATCCATAAATCCCACATCAAATGAAGCGTTATGAATCACGAGCTCAGCACCATCAATGAATTTAATAAAATCATGAGCTATATTTTTGAAAATCGGTTTATCTTTCACAAATTGGTCACTGATACCATGAACTCGAAACGCCTCTTCATCAATTAAGCGCTCAGGATTAATATAAACATGAAAATGATTGCCAGTTAATCGACGGTTAACCACTTCAACAGCGCCGATTTCAATAATTTTATGTCCTTCATAATGATTATTGCCATCTTGATTCATACCTGTGGTTTCTGTATCTAATACAATTTGGCGGTTACAATTAGTTATCACATTATTCTCTTTTTATGTATTAATCAATGTTGGGAAAAACAAAATAGTGATATAGTCTAGCACTAAAATTCTTTGATGTTGATATCTTCAAAAATTGAAGTGAATAATTTAATCAAATTAGTACAAATACTTTACTATTTTATATCAAATCCATATTCAAACTTTTAGTTGATTATTTTAAAAGATTATTAAAATGTTAAAACAAATTGAAATATACACAGATGGCTCTTGCCTTGGTAATCCTGGTCCAGGTGGATATGCCGCAATATTAAAATATAAGCAAAACGAAAAAATCTTATCTCAAGGTTTTTTTAAAACAACAAACAATCGCATGGAGTTATTAGCCACTATTGTTGCCTTAGAGCAATTAAAACAAACTTGCCAAATAAAACTCTATTCCGATAGTCAATATGTTCGCAACGGGATTACCAATTGGATCCATGGATGGAAAAAAAACGGCTGGAAAACATCCAATAATAAACCGGTTAAAAATGTAGATTTGTGGATTCGATTAGACGAACTGGTCCAAACTCAAAAAATTGAATGGATTTGGGTAAAAGGCCATGCTGGACATATCGAGAATGAACGTTGTGATATTATTGCAAAATCCATGGCAGAAACACCGAACTTATCCGATGTTGTATTTGAGCAATCGTTATCTGATAAAAAGTAAACAATGAGAGTATTAAATTTGTATGTTTTATTAGAGTACTGATAATAAGTGTAAATTTTTAATCAATTGCAATCAGTAATGTTTACGGAGTCAATCATCAATGTTTCACTTACATACCATTCGGGCATTAAAAGATAACTATATATGGTTATTAGAAAATTCATGTAAACAGGTCATCATCGTTGACCCAGGTACTGCCGAACCTGTGATTAATTATCTTAATCAAAATGAATTATTGCCACTTGCAATTTTACTTACTCATCACCATATAGACCACGTTGGAGGTGTGAGCGAGCTAAAAAACAAATATCCCAATGCAACTATCTATGGTCCCAGTGAAATTAAGTTACCAATCACCAATCTAACTAATCAACATGAAGTTAGTATTGGTGATTTCTATTTTAAAGTGATTCCTTTACCTGGACATACTTTAGGGCATTTAGCATATTATTGTCATCCTTATCTGTTTTGTGGTGATACATTATTTTCTGCTGGATGTGGAAGAATTTTTGAAGGAACTTATCAACAAATGTTGTGTTCGCTTAAAAAATTAAAACAGTTCCCTGATGATACTTTTATTTGTGCAGGACATGAACTTACTTTAGCGAATTTAAATTTTGCTAAGAGTATGGTTCCTGATGACAAGGAAATAAATCATTATTTTAATAGTATGAGTAATCGATCAGTGACGTTACCTTCTACATTAAATAACGAAAAACGAATTAATTTATTTTTACGATGCGAAGAAAAATCTTTACAAGATAAATTTAATTTCAACAATGAATTAGAGTTGTTTGTTTTTTTTAGGAGCCTAAAAGATAATTTTTAGGTATAATAGTAATCTTAAACAATATAGAATTTAGTCTGTCTAATGAAAAAATTATTAATATTTACAATGTTATGCTCTTTTTTAGGTGCATGTCAGCAGTATAGTGGACCACGCCATAATGCAGTTGTTAGAATAAAGTACTCAAAAAATACCGTAGCTAATAATAGACAAACTGTCAGTAATAGTAATTATGTATCTATCACTCAGAATCCATGGCAGTATATGAACAATCAGATTAATGTTAATGTTCCAGAGAATAGTCGCATTAAAGCTGAAAGAGAGCGATTATTACGTGATCCTCAAGGATTTGAAACTATCGCATTGCGATCAGAGCCATATGTTTATTATATAATTAATCAATTACGTAAAAATAATTTACCTGTTGAGTTAGCTTTAGTGCCATTAATTGAAAGTGCTTATGATCCATTAGCGACTTCATCCGCTCAAGCTGCTGGTTTATGGCAATTTGTACCTATAACAGCAAAAGAGTACGGCTTAAAACAAAGTCATTATTTTGATGCTCGCCGTGATTTAATTGCTTCAACAAGTTCAGCCATTTCATTATTGCAAAACCTAAATGAACGCTTTAATGGCGATTGGCTATTAACTCTTGCTGCTTATAACGCTGGTGAAGGACGTGTAAGAAAAGCTATTGAAAAAAACCAAGCGAGAGGATTATCAACTGACTATTGGTCTTTAGAATTACCAAACGAAACAATGCACTATGTCCCTAAAATTTTAGCAATAGTTGATATTGTTAAAAATAATGCTCGATATGGAGTTAAATTACCTGATTGTAATTATGAGAATTCACTTGTCAGAATTGATATAACTAAAAACATTTCCTTAGCTAAAATTGCTAAATATACAGGGCTGTCACTCAATGAGTTAACGACCTATAATGCGGGCTATGTACAACAAACCCTAAATGGTCCTTTCCATTTGCTTGTTCCACATACTCATGCGAAAAGTTTATATCAAAAATTACAAGCCGAGAATCTTGTAGCAAACGAAATAACTGAACTTTTGCAAGATATACCACATGCTCCGATGCCGTTTGAAGTTAAATCATCAGCAATTCAGCATAGTGATTTAAGTAATAAAACCGTGAGTTCAATTGTAGAGAATAACAGCAACAATACACAAATAACCTATCAGGTGAAAGCGGGTGATAACCTCTATAGTATTGCGCAAAATTATCGAGTTAAAATTACCGATCTGCTGTTATGGAACAAACTAAAAAATCAAAGAGTCAAAGAAGGAGATGTTTTAACAATTAACCTTGTGAATGCAAATCCAATTTAAAATTTACATATAGAGGATTATGATCTGATGCATTTGTACTAATTATCTGCGCTGCATCAAGCTGTAATCCTCGATAAAAGACAAAATCTAAAGGTCTTCCCATAAATGTTTTTCGAATATCAATGCTAAAATTTACTGATTTAAGACCAATTGAACTCACTAAATAAAATAATAAATCTAGTCGCTGTTTACTCCACGCATTAAAATCCCCTGCCAATATCACCGGTCCATGATGCTCACTGATACGATTTAATAAAATATGCATTTGTTGGCGATAAACTTTAACTCCAATACTAAAATTGACAGCATGAATGTTTGCAACCAATAATTGTTGGGTAGAATGTTGAATAGGGTAGATTGTTATTAACGCCGATTTAGGAACCCGAATCAGTGGTTCTTTCTCCTTAAATGACAAAATCGATGTAGGTAAACTGTCGGTTATAGTCATAACACCTGCATAAATATCGTTTAAACAATAAGCTGGAACATGATCGGCTATTTTGTTATGTCGTGAAATAAAATTCAATAATTGAGTAGTAGTTTGGGCTTCTTGTAGTAAAATTATTTTAGCTTTATCGGCATAAAGTTCCAAAATATTAATACATTCCGCCCTTTTTTGTTTAAAAATATTCCAAACCAAAATTGAAAAATACTCTCTATCAATCAGTGGCTTAGTAACCACTATGTGATTTTTAGGTAATATCAATTCAACATCGCTATTTCCCTGATATCTTAATGTATAATTGCGTTTTTTGAACATATTAAATATTTGTTTTTTGTTTCACATATTCATCAAAAGATAAGGTGTCATTCTTCTCTTTATCTTGTTGTTTTTTAATAGACAAAATGCGCTGTTGAACAAAGTCGCTATCAGTCAATATTGCTAAAGGCTCTGCTGAAAGTTGTTTTTTATATTGAGATGCGAGCACTAACCCAAATTTTGAAGTGCCTAAATCACTGATAGCTTCAAGGGTTCTAGCAGATAAAGTTAATTCAGGTTGGTCAAACATGACATCTAACTTTTCACAAACCTTTCGATATTGTTGGTGTTTATCATTATGATCCAAAACATCCGCAACTCTAAGCAGATCTTTAAATAAATTATGCCCTACTTTTGATAATGGTTCTCGATAACTGCCACAGCCCATACCTATTTCCAATCCTGGTTTACGCCCTTCCATGATGACTCGATTCCAATTTATTTTTGAACACTCAAGTTCCTCACTACTCATTTCTGGAGCTGGCGCTAGTGCACACCAAATTAAAAATAGATCGATGAAACGAATTTGTTCTTCGGTAATACCAATAGGTGAAAAAGGATTAATATCCAAAGCTCGCACTTCAATATACTCAATACCCCCACGCATAAGAGCATCAGAAGGTGATTCTCCAGATCTTGGAACTCTTTTAGGGCGAATTGGTGCATAAAACTCATTCTCAATCTGCAAGACATTATCATTCAATTGACGATAATGACCATCTACCTTAATACCTAATTTACTAAAGTGAGGTGATTTGGTATGTGTAGCTCGTTTAAGACCCTCAACATAAGTATCTAAATGATTGAATGTAATACCTAACTGCTTTTGAGCATTATTTGTATAGCCAATATCACTTAATCTTAACGATGTCGCATAAGGCAGATAACAATTTCCATTTGTTTGTTCAATAAAAGATTTTGCTTTTTCTGGATCTTGAATAAATGATGAACACAAAGATGGAGAGGCACCAAATAAATAAGGAATAACCCACCCAAAGCGATAATAGTTTCGAATCAAAGTAAAATAGCCTTCAGAAATTACAGCTTTACCTTCTTCAGTATTTTTTACTCCATCTCTAGCTTGCCAAAATGCCATGGGTAATGAAAAATTATAATGAACACCTGAAATGGTTTGCATCATTGCGCCATAACGATTTTTTAAACCTTCACGATAAACCGTTTTGAAACGCCCTTCATTCGATGATCCATATTGTGCCAAAATAATGTCATCTTCAGTTGCTACAAAACATGGCATACTTAAGGGCCACATCAACTCTTCTCCAATATTAATACTAGCGTAGCGATGCAAGTCACGCAAAAACGTTAACATGTAATCAATATTGGTATTCACTGGTGTAATGAATTCAAGCAGTGATTCGGCAAAATCAGTTGTGATCCAAGGGTGAGTAAGTGCCGAGCCAATATTGGTTGGGAAAGGTGTTTTTGATATGGAACCATCAGGTAAAATACGTAAAGTTTCTCGCTCAACACCGCGTTGAATGCCTTGTAAAATAGTATAGTGTTTTTCTAACCAGCTAAGTGCTTTAGAAACATCAGGTATCATAATGTTGCGTTTCCTTAGATAAGATTGATTTTTGCCATATTAACATAAATTACAGCCTTCCATAGGCTATTTTGACAGTACATAACCAATAAATTAATGTTTATTTTCATCAAAAAAGATCAATTCATCTATTTTTCCATAATATTAGATTTGTTAATGATAAACACGACAAATGAACATTCATCTGCTTTTCAAAAATATAATGAGCGTCAATAGAGTCGATAATTTACCGACTCTATTGTTTAAAATAATTTGTGATGTGCTAATTATCGCTTTGCTTTTTTTGGTTAGCAACATAAGTTTCATCGACAGGCGTTATCATTTTGTTTTGATGATCGATAAGATAGGTTTTACCGAAACCAATAACAACGCGACCTTTTATTGGTTTAATTTTAAATAAGTTAAAATCATTCATTTCACAAAGCATATAAACCATTTTACTGACTCGTTTCGCCATTTGATCGATGACCTTCTCAAAAACATTAGAATCTTTATCAACAATTTCAGCTATTGCTTGAGAAGTTAAACGCTTACGAGCATAAATATTTTTTGTTTTAGCTTCATCATCAATAATAATAAAAGAAATATGAGGATTTGTTTTCATATTTTGAGCATGTGGTGCTAAATTAGAAATAAGTACATAATAATCATTTCCATCAAAAAAATAAGGTGAATAGCTGGTTTCCACTTCTCCATCTTTATTTATAGTCGACAGGATAACTGTTAATACTGTTTCATGTAAGCTATCTATTGTATCTTGAACGTTATTAGTTTTGGATTCTGCCATAAAAGCTCCTTATCTGATTTAATTGTATATTTTATTTAGCTTATTACACCATATTTTATAATATTAATTGTTTACATAATTTGAAATAAAATGTTATCTGAATGAGAAATTATAATAAAATTGCTCGTTAATGAGTTAGTTTGTAACAATTTAAGTGATCGATGTTTTGAATATTTATCTAATGCATTTGCCGTTCCATTCATTAATATACAATCAGGTTTAGGTAATACAATCCATGCAAAAATTAAGCGCTGTTTTTTGCCTTTAGAGAATCTATTGAAATCTTAATCAAGTAACTTTTGTGCAATCTCTGGAAATAAGAAAATAATTTGAGCGACCTATTTTACTTTTCAATCTGAACTGGTGGCTCCCTTGTTGTTCCAAAGTTCGGTTAAAAATTCATTACCACATCAACAGTAAAGTTTCTACCAGGTGCAGTTTGTAGCTCAATCGGATTGGTTACTTTTATATTATCTTGTGGATTTTTATAATAAGTACTAAACATTGGCCACTTAAAATAACGTCGATCGAAAATATTTAATACAGACACCCTAAAAGTGATAGTTTTACTGGAATGCCAATTCAGGTAAGCATCATAAACAGCATAACCTTTAGGTTTAAATACTTCATCGCTTGCAAAATTATCTTTTGATACGCGTGTCACAGCTTTCGCAAACGTTCCAAGTATTTCAGTCTCAATATTGTATTCAGGAATATGCCATTTAATCTCTACTGTACCTTGTAAAGGCATTGCCTCATTAAAATAGGATTTCTTTTTTCCGAAATTTTCAAGCTTATTACCATATTGATAAGATGCAGAAGTATTTAATGTCCAGTTACTTGAAAGCCGCCATTCGGTAGATGATTCCAATCCCCAAAGATTTACTTTTGATAAATTTTTATACATATAATCTTTAGGTCCTACACGAATAAAGTTTTTAATAAAGTTACTATAGTCAGCCTTAAAAGCACCAAAGCTAAACCAACCATTGGAATAATCACCCCTTACCCCTACTTCGTAGGATTTAACTTTTTCGGGTTTTAAATTTGGATTAGGGATCAAATTCATCGATACTGAAGGTAAAGAAGTATATAACTGTTGAGCAGTTGGCATTTTAAAGCCTTCTGCATAGCGGGCATAAACAGAGTATTGATTTGTGATGTTAAATATTGTTCCTAATTGAGGAATCAAGCGATAAGAAGTTAATATATGTGGCTCTTTTCCTGGAATAATAGAATAATAGTTATCAATTTCAGGCTTAATTTTATAGGTTGCATAACGTAAGCCAGGTTTAACTTGAAAACGCTCAGTAATTATATAAAACTCATCTTGCAAATAAACGTCTGCTCGTCGAGTTTTAGAATTAGCAAAATTAAATCCACCTCCGATGGTTGTTATACCATTTTTTGAATTTTCATTACGATAATCACTGTGGGTAATATCTCCCTGGAATCCATAAACTAAATCATGTTCTGTACCGAAGAGATCAAAATTAGAACTGAATTGTAAATCAATTTGCCAAAATTTCTCTTTATAATCATTAGTGATATAAGTATAAATGGAATTACCCTTTCTATCGATTTGTTGATGGCGAGATTTTAGGTAACGCTCTTGAGGAGAAAAAGAGATCATCGTTTTAATTTGATCTACAAAAGGAAAAACTGGAGACCAGGAGTCTTCTATCGCATAACGCTTTCTTAACTGTATTTGTGTTCTCTTAAAATCGCCATTAAAGGTACCGGATAATTGTAGACCATAATCGTATAATTGTTTAACTAAAGAGTTAGAACGGAAATTTTCAAAAGTCAATTTCGTTTCATGATTATCATTATGAAAGACCAATTTTGATAACAAATTTTCAGTTTTAGCATCTAATGGATTCAGTTTATTACATCTGATTGCCTCTTCACCTCGAGGACATCCCCAAATACCGCCATTCGCTTTAGCTTTTTTTAGCGTTATTTCTTGGTAGTCACGCCGACTGAAATGGATAAGTGCTTCTAAATTTTGCATCAATTCTAATGCGAGCATGCTTGTTTTCGTATTTTGATTATTTAAGCTATCATAAGCACCTTTAATTTGTACTGCATAAGGTTTATTTTTCAATACATCCATCGGATCAATAGTTTTGAATGCAACTACTCCACCCAATGCATCAGCTCCCCATAAAACAGAACCAGGTCCACGCACAATTTCAACATTTTTAATTGTTGATAAATCGATAAAATTCCGATTACCGTCTTGTAACCCTTCGATAACCCTTGCACCATCAACTTGCAACTGTACCCGATTTCCGGCCATTCCTCGAATTCGGATCCCGCCCAAATTGCCAAAAGGATCTGTTCCAGATGTCTGTCTATTTACTGAAATACCAGGAAGATAACGGACTAAATCTTCCATTGTTGTCATTTGATGATCATCAATAGTCTTTTTACTGATGATATCAACGGTTTCAGGAATGGTTAATTTTGCTTTTTTTTGTCGACTAGCTGTCACAGTAATCGTTTCCAATTCATCTGTATCCGCAAATACTGGCAAGGATATTGAAGCTATAAAGAACGTTAAAAAAATATTATTTACTTTCATCCTGACACCATAAAACATATTAATTAATGGTCCAAATTTTGATATTTATCATATTTTTCTATTAATCTAACAAATTTTTTAATGGCAATCAATGATAATAATAATTATTATCATTTTTGTTTGTATTAAATACTTGTAATGTGAAATGGATTAACAAAGAAAAGTTTAATTATAAAGATGCGCAAAAGTATGATTAAATTATTAAAATAAAAGTGTCATTACTGTTAAATTCTTTAAAATCAATAAGGAAAATAAATTTGAAGAACATTGATTAGCCATTACCGACTAATCAAAATCGAATTAAATTTTTTTCGCTAGTAAAACTAAAATTTCCATATGTGATGTATGAGGAAACATATCAAATAACTGAACTTTTAATATTTGATAATGGGTTAAATGTCTTAAATCCTCAGTTAAGGAGGTCAAATTACAGCTAGAGTATAAAACATAGTTTGGTTTAACACGTTCTAAGTATTGCATCAAATCTTTACCTGCTCCACGACGAGGAGGGTTAAGTAGTACTAAATCGGGTATATCTTGTGTCGCAATGGCGTAGTGCGTTGCATCAAGTGATTTGAATGTCAAATGTTTAAAATCTAAAATTTCTGCTGTTTTTGTTGCACACTCTATTGCATCAGAATTAATTTCAATACCTGTTAATTTGATATCATTTGATGTAGCATTATTGACACAACTTAAACCAAAGCCCCCTACACCACAAAAAAGATCCCAAATTGAATTAATCTGCAAACTTGCAACCCATGTACTCGCTGTTTTATAGAGACTTTCTGCAATATACGTATTTGTTTGAAAAAAGCTTTTTGGCTTAATATAAAGAGGAATATGATTTAACATCATAGGTAAAAAGGCGTTATCAGTCAGAATAATTTCTTCACTGCCTTCTAAAATTGCCGCATGTTCAGGTTGAATATTGATTGAGACAACAAGAAGATTTCTAATTTTATCTTGTAATTGTTCATAAGTATTTTTTATTTTTTGAACGAATTTATCTGATTTTACAACGAACCTTAGCATATATTTATGCTCGCCATCACTGACACTCTCATTGATAATAATAAATTTTAATTCGCCTTTCCGCTTATTAATATTATAAGGTACTAAGCCTTGTTTGCGAATATAACTGCGTACAATTTTAAGAATGCTTTGCATACTGTGAGTGTAAAGAGGACAATCACACAAATCAACGTTTTCATCGCCATTTTGAATACCTAAAATCGGTTTTTCTACCGTGCCAAGCACAGCCATTTTAGCTTTATTACGGAAAGCTGTTTCGCTACCAGCAAAAGGAGATTGAACTTCCAAAGGTTTGAATGGAATTAACTGATTTAAAATTTCATTTTGTTTCATATTAAGTTGAGTGAGATATGGATATTTGATCCACTGACAAGATGAACATTTACTTTGTTGATAATAACTACATTGCATCACTATATAACCTTTTTTTATAATCAATAATTATATACTTAAACTTTGCTAATAAATATTAGTTTTCAATTTTATACTAAAACACAGCATTAACCTGAAACTTCTTTACAGAAAAATTATGTATTTAATTCATTAAACTAATTTATTAATCGCGATGATTTGACGAAACAACGGTATATGATAGGATATTGCCATGAAAATTACAGGAACACTTTAATGTCTATTAAGTTAAAAACCCCCGCAGAAATTGAAAAAATGCGTGTAGCAGGTAAGCTTGCTGCTGAAGTTTTAGAAATGATTGAACCTTATGTTAAACCAGGTATTAGTACTGGTGAGCTTGATAAAATCTGTTACGAATATATTGTCAATGTTCAAAAAGCTATTCCCGCCAATATTGGTTATAGTGGTTACCAACATACTACTTGCATTTCAATCAATGATGTCGTTTGTCATGGTATTCCAAGCTTTGATAAAAAATTAAAAGATGGGGATATTTTGAATATTGACGTAACTGTCATTAAAGATGGTTATCATGGTGATACTTCTAGAATGTATATAGCAGGTAAACCCACGGTCGCAGGTGAAAAACTTTGCCAAGTAACTCAACAAAGTTTATATGAAGCGATAAAAATTATCAAACCTGGTATTCGTCTAAAAGAAATTGGTAAGACAATTCAAAAATATGTTGATAAATTCGGTTTTTCATCAGTCCGCGAATATTGTGGGCATGGCATTGGCGAAGTATATCACGACGAACCACAAGTTCTGCATTATGATGCTGATGATGGTGGAGTGATTTTGAAGTCAGGAATGACCTTTACAATTGAACCAATGGTGAATACCGGAGGTTGGCGAACTCGCACAATGAAAGATGGTTGGACAGTAAAAACGAAAGACCGTGGACTTTCTGCCCAATATGAACATACTCTTTTAGTGACGGATAACGGTGTTGAAATTTTAACATTGCGTAGCAATGAGGATTTTCCACGAATTATTGAACATTAAAATAAAAAAGATTCAACAATATTATCATTGTTGAATCTCTTCACTTCAATAAATTTATTCTGAATATCTTAGATTTAATCTATTTCATTCCTGTTTTATTTAATCCATTAACTTTACTTTTAGATATTTTACTTTTATACAATCTTTATAAAGGTCGACACTGTCAATTTATTGTACAACCAAGGTTAAAATAGTTAAAGTAACCACATAAAAAACAAAAAGTCATTTGGGCTTCGATTTAATGAAAATTAATATAACAGGGTATAAAGTTTACGACGATAAACACTTGCTAGAGGATTGCTCGTTCCCAAAGCCGCAAGCAAATCAAGTAAGGTTTTTTTTACTTGCCCTTCTCCCGCATTGAGATCTTGAGTTAATGGTTTAAATAATAACTCAAGTGCTTCTTCATGCCGCCCAACCTGCATTAATTGAGATGATAATTGAATCATCAGTTCAACATTATCAGGCTGATTGATTAATTCAGTTTGAAGTTGTTGTAATTCTGGTGAGTTGGCTGCTTGTTCAAGCAATTCAATCTCAGCTTGCAATCCATGAAAATCCGAGTCTTGATCTTGTAGTGGAATTGTAGCTAAAACTTCTTTAGCTTCACTTAGCTGTTTTTGTTCTATTTGGGCTTTCACTAACATTAAGGCGATATCCGTTCTTGGTTTACCTAAATGATCAGTCAAGGTTTTCCATGCTTGTCTTAATAATGGTAAAGCCTGTTCATATTTGGCTTCATTAAACAAGGTTTGTGCTTCAATTAATTTAAGTTCATCTTCATTTGGTAAGACTTTCTCTAAAAATGCGCTAATCGTTTCCTCTGATTGAGGACCTTGAAAACCATCAACAGGTTGTCCATTTTGAAATAAATAGACAGTAGGGATAGCGCGTAAGCCAAATTGTGCAGCTAACATCTGCTGATCGTCACAGTTTACACTGGCTAAAACGAACTGCCCATGATGTTTATTTGCTAATTTCGTTAATGTTTCTGTCATCGCTTCATAATTTGGGCTCCTAGGAGACCAAAAATAAAATAATACAGGATTTTTAGAAGAGCTTTCAATGATCTTTTGAATATTTTGCTCATTAACATCAAAAATGAATTGGTTTTGCATATTATGTCCTGGGAATATGATGAGTTATTATTTGTTCTTTAAAATTTTATCCATTAATCTGTCAGGAAGCAAACGTTTAGCAATGGCAGCAATTTTGGTTACTTTTGTTACCCTGTAACGAATTTTCGGTTTTGGATGTTCTAACGCATGAAACAGATAAGGTAAAATCGCTTCAGGAGGCAAAGTAAAACGTTTTGCTATCGGAGGATTTTTCACAATATTTTCTTTTTCTGTTTGGTTAACATTATTAGAAAAATGAGTGTTTAATGGACCTGGCTCAATTAAACAAACTTTAATATTTGTATTACTCAGTTCTAATCGTAGCACATCAGACCAAGCTTCTAATGCATATTTACTTGCACTGTAAGCACCTCGGCCTGGTGTTGCTATAATGCCAACAATTGAACTTGTTTGAATAATTCGACCTGTATTTTGTGATAACATGGCTGGCAATAGCAACTGAGTTAACTGATGCACTGCAAAAAAATTAGTCGAAAATTGTGATTCTAACTGCTCTCGATTCATCGTGTTTAATCGTCCATAAAGCCCAAAACCAGCGTTATTGAATAAGGCAAATAACTTACCCTCAGTTAATGCCAATACTTCTTGTGCAGCTCGATTAACTGATTCAGGATTGTCTAGATCAAGCAAAATACATTCAAAACCTTGCTCAATAAGTTTTCTCTGATCGGATTCTTTACGGCATGAGGTAATGACACGATATCCACGTTTTTTTAAGGCAGTAGCGGAAATTAAGCCAATTCCACTAGAACAACCAGTAATAAAAATCGTTCGCAATTTTGTTTGCTCCATTATATTCACATATTGTCAAGTTTGTTTATTGCAATTATGATAGCACATCTAAATTCAAGTTACTCAATGTAAGCCAAGAGGATCAGATGAAAATTGCCATTATTGCAGCAATGGAAGAAGAAGTTACTATACTCAAAAGCAAAATAACCCATTACCATGTCGAACGCCATTTAGGATGTGACTTTCATCTTGGAAAAATCGCAAATTGTGAAATTGTTTTACTGCAATCGGGTATTGGTAAAGTAGCTGCAGCTTCTGGCACTACATTATTATTAAATAATTATCAAGTTGATGCTGTAATCAATACTGGATCAGCAGGAGGACTCTCTTCTGAACTAAACATTGGAGATATTATTGTTTCGAGAGATGTATTTTACCATGATGTTGATTTAACCGCTTTTAGTTATAAACCAGGTCAAATGTCCGGTTGCCCTGTCACTTTTAAAGCTGATCCAAAATATCAATTATTAGCCAAAACCTGCATCCAAAAACAGGGTGTTAATGCTGTTGAAGGATCAATTGGAAGTGGTGATGCTTTTATTAATGGTAAATCCAATTTAGAAAGAATAAAGCAAACCTTCCCTGACGCAATTGCGGTTGAAATGGAAGCAGCAGCAATTGGACACGTTTGTTGGTTATTTAAAATTCCCTTTGTTGTAGTTCGTGCGATTTCAGATAATGGAGATAGTGAATCTGCAGTTGATTTCCAATCTTTTTTAAAATTAGCCGCAACTCAATCATCATTGATTGTTGAATCAATGTTAAGTGAGCTTGCTTAAATGCTCATAACCGGTATTTAATAAGGTTATAAACCGTATTGTTTAAATAAGTTCCCTCTCCAACCAGATAACAATTCTGGTTGATTGCCCTTTTTGTCCGCTTGCCATTTTACATATTGATTAATCAACCGCCGTGATAGTAATAAATCTTGATTAAGCCCCGTATGAGTGCAAATATCTTGTGCGACTTGTTTTAATTCATCACTGATTTTTTTATAATCAGGATAACTGCTTACCCTACAAATTGGCGATAATTGTGGGACCGGTTCTGACAAAATATTTAATATTTTTTGACCATATAAACGAATTTCTTTACCTTTTAAACCCAAAGTACCAAGTTGAACTAATGATGTTGGTGAATATCGAGCGATGTTCCATAATGTCTTTTCATGTACAACAAAATTCAGTGCGATATCTTGTTCTTTCGCCAATTCATAACGCCAACGAGCCAATTTATATAATTGCCCGAGACTTTGCCCTTTTAATTGCCAGCTGTTCTTGATATTTAAATAAGCATCATTTGGATCTGTTGTTTGACATTTACGGGCAATGACCATTTGGCACTCTTGATAAGCTGATTCTAAATACCCTTTTGAACTTAATTGTGCTTTCAAAATAGGGATTAAGGGGTACAAATACAACACATCATTAATCGCATAGTCACACTGTTTATCCGTCAACGGTCTTTTTAACCAATCAGTTCTCGTTTCACTTTTATCGAGATCTACCTGTAAATATTTATTAACTAGGTTTGCATAACCACTACTTAATGGATTATCCAAAAAAGAAGCCAATATTTGGCTATCGATAATAGGTGTTGGAATGGAACCAAATTGATGAAAAAAAACTTCAAGATCTTCGCTGCACGAATGAAAATATTTTTCAATATTAGAATTAGTTAAAATGTTCAAAAAAGCTTGCCAATCAGTAATATTAATCGGATCAATGAGTGCTGCGTATTGACCATTAAAAACTTGTAAAAGTCCTAAATGAGGATAGAACGTTCGGGTACGAACAAACTCAGTATCCAAAGCTAAAGCGGTACTGTTTTCGATTTTTAAACAATAATCAATTAACTGATCATTATTAACAATATATTGATAAGACAAACTTTAAATTCCTATTGAGAAAAATTGATTAATTGAGTGGATTTTTTATCAAAAATTACCTCAATCTCCACTATTTCGGAACGTGTCATTAGTCGAATGGGAGGTCCCCAAAAGCCAAATCCACTACTTACAATGCTAGTAAAATTCTGTTTTATATTTTTATATATCCCATAACTGTTTTGATAGATTAATTTTTCAATAAGGTTAATAGGAAATATTTGCCCAGCATGAGTATGTCCGGAAATCATTAAATCGACACCTAAATTTGCGGGTTCATTTAGATCATGTGGTTGATGATCCAACAATATTATTGGTTTATTCGTATCAGCAAACATTATAAGGTCTGATAATGATGCTCGTTTAATATCATAACGCGAAGAAGAAAAATCATCCCGACCGATGAATGTAATACCTACTTCCTCAAGATAAACTACATCATCTTTTAAAACTTTCATATTGGCTTGTTCATAAGCATTGATAATATCTTGTTCATGATTGCTTTCGTGTTTAATATTCAAATATTCATGATTACCAAAAATAATATACGTACCATATTTTGACTCAAACCTTTGAAATTGCTTATTAAAACCTTTATCTACAAAGGGTTTTAGCTGTCTATCCAATGTATCGCCTGTAATGACAATAAAATCTGCATTGAGCTGATTTACCTTATCAACCATTTGTTGAATCCTATCAGGAAAAGTCATGTCATTAATGTGTATATCACTCAGTTGCACAATACGCAGTTTATTAACCTTTGCCTTTTTATCAATTTTAACTTGGTAGTTAACTATACTAGGCTCTATCGCCATTTCATGACCATAATAACATAATGAAAACACAGCGATAAAATAGACAAATTTAGTTGTTAATTGAGGTTTTAATTTTTTTTTACTGATCCAGCGCCCAATATCAAATAGTATTGTAACTAAAAGACAGCAAATCATTATCGCACTAACGGCATTTAAAATTAGGGGTAACCAATAAGTAGAAATGCTTTCAGATAATCTTGATAAAACTAAAGATAATCCCACCATAACAACAACTGTCCAATAAGCCATTTGATAATAACTTGTTAAAGAAAAGTTAAACCAAAATTGCCATCGTTTTCCTAAATAGACAGCCATTGAGCCACACATGATGATAGCGATAGAAATGGCTATGAGATCTGCAATAGTCATAATTATCCAAACAATAGAACTCAAAAAATGTTATGATAACAGAATTTATTTCATTAGCGCTAATAAGTTTTATGGATATTAAAAAAGACCAATTATTTTCCACACCAATTGATAAGTTAGGCGATTGGACATTCGATGAAAAAGTGGCTGAAGTATTTCCTGATATGGTTCAACGTTCAGTACCGGGTTATTCAAATATTATTTCCATGATTGGTATGCTCGCAGAAAGATTTGTTCAGCCTAATTCAAAAGTTTACGATTTAGGTTGTTCATTAGGAGCAGCAACCCTATCCATTCGTCGTAATGTCAATAATAAAAACTGTCGTATTATTGCTGTTGATAATTCACAGCCAATGGTTGAACGTTGTAAAAGACATATCGAATCTTATAAAGCTGATACTCCTGTCGATGTGATTTGTGACGATATTTGCAATATTGAAATTCGAAATGCCTCAATGGTCGTACTCAATTTTACTTTACAATTTTTAACACCAGAAAACCGCCAACAAGTTTTAAATAAAATCTATCAAGCATTGAAACCTAACGGTGTTTTAGTGCTGTCCGAAAAATTTAGCTTTAATGATTCAACCGTTGATGAATTGCTGTTTAATATGCACCATGATTTTAAACGTGCAAATGGTTATAGTGAACTGGAAATTAGTCAAAAGCGTAATATGCTAGAAAACGTTATGCTAACTGATACCATCGAAATCCATAAAAAGCGTCTATCCGATGCGGGTTTTAAACACATTGACACTTGGTTTCAATGTTTCAATTTTGGCTCAATAATTGCCATTAAGTAACGCATTAATTTAATAAAAAAGGGAAAAAGAATGATTGATTTTGGTGATTTTTACCAGATTATCGCAAAAAATAAACTTAACAAATGGCTTGAAGTCTTACCAGCACAACTTGCCAATTGGCAAAAAAATAATATTGATAACCGTTTTAATCAATGGGTCAATAGCGTCAAACATTTACCTGTGATCGAACCTCATCAAATTGATCTATTAAACAGTGTCACGGTCGAAAGTAACCACCCCATTTCAGACGGTCACCAACAACGTATAACTCAATTGCTTAAGAATATGATGCCTTGGCGTAAAGGTCCTTTTCATCTTTACGGTATTAATGTCGATACTGAATGGCGTTCAGATTGGAAATGGGAACGGTTAATTACTCATATTAATAATCTTGAAGGACAAACTGTATTGGATGTGGGATGCAATAGTGGCTATCATTTATGGCGAATGGTTGGCGCAGGCGCAAAACTAGCGGTTGGTATTGATCCTGTGGCACTTTACCTTTGTCAATTTGAAGCTATTCGGAAATTGTTGGGTAATGATCAACGTGCACATTTATTACCGCTTGGCATTGAAGAGTTGCCTAAACTCAATGCTTTTGATACGGTTTTTTCAATGGGGGTTTTATATCACAGACGTTCTCCTTTGGATCATCTATTTCAATTGAAAGATCAATTGGTTGATGGTGGGCAGCTAATACTTGAAACTTTAGTTATCGATGGTGAGCTACATGAAGCATTAATGCCAGGTGAACGTTATGCTCAAATGCGCAATGTCTACTTTATTCCATCGGTACCAACTATGATGAATTGGTTACACAAATGTGGATTTTCTGAGATTAAGATGGTTGATAAATCAGTAACAAGTTTGGATGAACAACGTAAAACTGACTGGATGACTTCAGATTCATTAGCGGATTTCTTAGATCCAAACGATTCAAGTAAAACCATTGAAGGCTACCCAGCACCAATGCGGGCAGTTTTTGTAGCTAAGAAGTAACGTTTGTCACTCAACCTCCCTCTTTTAGTCCCCCTTATCTAATAATAATGATGAGGGGGTAAATGATTAATTTGAATAACACTGATTTTTAGGTTCGACAAGATGAAAATGAGGTTTACTAACCAATGATATTCCCTATTGCTATTTGGATTATTTCAAAAATCATGAAAAATTTGTAAAAAAGTTTGAGGTGAACTATACGTTTGAGTATAAAATCACTTTATTTATTAAATTTTAATCCATACCTTTCATTATCAACTTACCAAACCAGTTTTATAACCATCGAATTAATAGAGATTATTTTGAAGTTAGTTCATTTCATTGACAAATTTCTTTAATCGAAAGTATTGCTGGTACATTTCGATGATCAGTATATTTAAAGCGGAATAAAAAATGGATATCGTAATAATTCAGTACATTAATCAAATCTTCATTATGACAAAATTCTTGATTAAATCTCATTCTAAGATCTTCAGCGATATGCTGAGCAAGTATGGTTTGACTGTCAGATGGGATGTTAAATTCAAATAAAATATTATTACTATTGTAGCTAATATTAGTAATTTCAGTTCCATCTTCGGTTTTAAAGGGAAATTTTCCTTTTTCACCTAATAGGGATCTTTTGGCGCTTTCAACAATTGCTAAACTTACTTTATTAACCAAAGGCAAATCATTATTGCTATAAACGGATGAAAAAAACATCACACCAGCACCTAAAACGATTAATTTAAACAAATTTCTCATTATTTTATCCTTTAATCCTACTTTATCACTCCTCTTATTACGGTGAAGTTTATGCTTCTCTCAGCCTGTGCATGCCTATATTCTTCGGTAAATAAGAGTAATGCTTTATTTTTCTTAGCAAATTTTAATGTTTTTACTTAAATAAATACAAAATGATAATTATATTACACAAAATTTAAGAATAAAAAGAGTATTTAAGAATTATAGCAATGGCGTGCATATAAAATAAAAAAGGTAACACATTGGTTACCTTAAATTATAACAAAAAAAGTTATTTCTTATTTGGGTGAGGATCTTTAACTGAATCACCTTGACCAGACATAACATACCACCCATTTTTACTATGAGGTTTTTTGTTATGATCTGGGCAAGGAGGCAACGATTTTTTACTCTGATTTGAATATACATAGCCACAATCAGCACATTTGAAAGTGCCCGCTGACACATCACTACCGTATGCAGCAAATTTTTGTACCATTATAAGCTCCTCCAGTAAAATTATATGAATGATAAGTACAACACTTATCACCTCCTATATATAAACGCTGATGCAGCAATAAATCAAGCTAAGAGTTGGTTTTATTTTGTCCATTTTCATTATCTAAGCATTATGAAAATAGTTTATTTACAAATAAATTAAAGAGTAATTTTCTATAAGTTAACCTAAATCAATTGATGCTGGTTATGGAAGCCGTTCACAATTTATCCATTATAATAATTAATAACTTTTACCGCCATAAAACCAGTAACGGTGAATTATGTACCAACGGTTAATAATACTCTCCAATTATCTATTCTTGTCTAGCTGAACAAACAGAACCATTTTTTAAATTATCATCTGATTGCCAACAAAATTTGTGCAATAATAATACAATAAAACGTTAATCCTTGGTTACAGGTAGCAATGCTGTCGCTTCAACCCCTCAAAGTCGCAGTAATGACCGATAAAGATCAAACTCCTTACCCGTATACAAAATACCGTACAATGGGAAATAACAATGATTTGTAATCCCGATATTGCGGTATTGCAAGAAATCTGCTGTAAGGTAAACAAATATAATTGTTTATTTTTTCAAAAAAATAAACCAAGCAATTAAAATGGTTCCGACTATGATAAAGGTTTGCATTAACCGATTTTTTATATTATTACTGACTTGTTTTATCTTAACTCCATCGATAAATTGATCAAATAACTGAATAAAATCATCAAAGGAATCTGAAACATGAGCTATGCCCTGCGCTTCATTTGACCATAAATAAATAGTTCCATAATCTTCCTCTTTTAATGAGATGAGATAACTATTAAGATTATGATCATAAGCAAAAGGTAACATGAATTGCAATTCTGGATTATTTAACAAAAATTCATTATAAATTCTAGTGATAGTCGAATTGCCATATTTTATGCTATAAAAACCACTCAAATATTCACAATTATGATCATTTACGTTAGGAAAATCACCGCCATTAAATTCATGGAAAAAATCGAGAAAAGAAGAGGGAATTTTTTCATCAAATAATCGGTTAAATTCAATAATATCATCGTAGGTTAATTTTTGTTGACTATTCTCAAGTATCAATGCCATTTTACATTTCCTTTATTATGTTAACTAGTTAACTAGTTAACTTTCCTATGGTAATCACCCTATGACTTGTTCAATTTTAATATTACTATATTCAAATATGCAGTATTTTGTATTTCTATAAAAACATTATAAATCATATAAATAACGAAATCCATTCTGAGAGTAAAAGATAATGACAAAAAAATGATATTGGGAGCTACTATCGATAATTTTGTAAATTTACAATCAAATTGATGATAAATTTGTCACAGTTCAAAGTATTTAGCTAAACTGATTTTAACAAAAAACTGGGAGGTATTTTTTCCGTTTCTGATTATTTGGAAGATTAAAGAAAATGTATTTTCATAAATTCGAGAATTTACTTAAAAATTAGGATTATGTGCACTTATAATTATGTATATTATGTATATTAAGTAAAAAGTATAAATTTTGTTCTATTTAATCAGGATTAATATGTTGAAAGAAATGAATAAACATTCATTGTTATTACATATAGTTATATTAACATCACTATACTTTTTTTCTACGATTTATCAAATTGAGGCTAGCAAATTTTTAAAACAAATTCGATTTTAAATATAATTGAAAACACTTTCAAAATATGACTTAAAATTTTTACTTTGTGTTTATTACATTTTTCCTGTACTGCATTTTTTACTGGTACCTTGAAAGACATTTGAAAATAGCGCTAAAATGAAAAAGAACATATCATCATGAGCAAGTATTTTAAAGCCATAGCAAACCGCAATAAATATGTATTTATTTTATCAGCAGAATTTGAGCATAATTTACTTAAAACTATCTATGAATTTCTCTCATTTTTTACCGTTAAAATAATAAATTAATTATACTGTTAACTTACTGTATTTCAATGTAAATAGTATTTAATACAGACATTTATAACAAATCTCATATCAAACTATCTTTAAAAAAATGTTCTAATTTATCAAAGGGAATTTTATTGGTGGTATTATCATATAAATCAGTATGCACCGCATTAGGAATAATCATTAATTCTTTATTTTTACTGCCAACCATTTTAAACGCATCTTCTGAAAAGTAACGAGAATGCGCTTTTTCACCGGCGATAATTAATGTTGGGCACTCAATTTCATGGGCATGATTCAATAACGACTGATTAATAAATGAAAGTGGCATACTTAACACCCATGAACCATTCGGATTTGAATTGACAGAACGAATATGAAAACCACGTTTAGTGGTATAAAAAAGAGAATAATCTGCAATAAATTGTGGTGTTTCATCCGTGATTTGATCAACGGTAATGTTGTTTCTTGGATTCAACGTGGCATAACTATTTTGTGAATCGTCCCAACGGCTATTATTCAATGACTGTTTCATTGCTAATCGTTGCCCTTCTGTCATGCTATCATTATAACCTTTAGAAATAACTCGACTCATATCGTACATGACAACGGTTGCTACTGCTTTAATTCGTGTATCAATCGATGAGGCATTTAAAGCCATACCACCCCAACCACAAATCCCCAAAATGCCAATGTGCTCCCGCTCAACGCAATCTATAGATCCAAGATAATCAATAGCGGCACTAAAATCTTCGGTATTGATTTCAACTGATGCTTGATTACGCGGTAACCCACTGCTTTCACCAGTAAAAGAGGGATCAAATGCCAAAGCAATAAATCCTCGCTCTGCTAGAGTTTGCGCATAAAAACCTGATACCTGCTCTTTTACAGCGCCAAATGGTCCTGCGACAACAATAGCAGATAATTTATCTGGGCTGTTTTTTGGGCGATATAGATCTGCGGCAAGCGTAATGCCATAACGATTTTTAAACGTGACTTTAAAATGCTCAACTTTATCACTTTGCAGAAAAATCTTATCCCAACGTTGTTCTAACTGAATTGTCTGAGGTGGAACTGTAATTTGAGAATGTATATCATTCATGTCAATATCTCACATTGAAATTAATGTTTTAAATCTAATTAATTAGCATAATTTTTGGAAATCTTCTTCAGATACCGCTTCACACCATTCATTATAGGTATCCTCACCCGGCACTTCGATAGCGATATGGCTAAACCATGAGTCAATCTTAGCGCCATGCCAATGTTTTACATTCGCAGGAATGGTGATAACCATACCGGGCTCTAAACTTATTGGCTTATCCCCATATTTTTGATACCAACCGCTACCAGCTATACATAATAAAATTTGCCCCCCACCTTGTGATGCATGATGAATATGCCAATTATTTCGACAGCCAGGTTCAAATGTGACATTTGCAACTAATAAAGGAGACTTTGCTGTTAATAAATTTAGATAAGATTGACCAATAAAATATTTAGCATAATTTACATTCGGCTCACCCTGTCCAAATAAATTATGTTTTTCAAATTCAGATTGACTGATTATTTTCATAATAACTATCCTCGTCAGGAAATGATTTAAAGCTATCTGTGTAATAAAACTTATTTTGTGAAACATGGATATATTTACTATATCCATTTGGTTGTAATTTTTTATTGGCCTTTTACTGCACGGTTGAATCGTTCAAATTCGATTTCACCAATTTTTGATTTTAAAATATTCGCAATGCCATCTAATTGAGTGGAAGATACCCCGACATTTTGCGCAATTTGAACATGAGATTTAATCTGACTATCGGCACCTTGCAAGGTTGATAGCGCAGCTAATGTCGCTATCTCTCTATCTTCATAACTCAAAATATCTCGACCAAAAATATCGCCAAAAAGATGGGCTTTTAAAAATTGATCAATAGTAGGTGAAAAATCCATAATGCCACCCGTAACCGGTTTGCCTACAACTTTTGTTTGAATTTTTGTACCCAATTCTAAAGCGCTTAAATTAGTCGGTAATGGTGCCGAAGTAGAACCAACTGTGTCAGTAATGCCTTCTTTTTGACGTTCTTCTAGTAGCGCTTTAAAGGCACTCAAACCATTTAAACTTCTTGGAAAACCTACATAGGCATAAAGTTGAACTAAAATTTCTTTAATTTCATTGATGGTTAATCCTTGATTCAATCCATCAATGAAAGCTTGCTTTAAGCCAATCATATCGCCTTTAGACATAAAAGCGGAAATAGTAACAATCGATCCTTGTTTTGGTGTTAAAATATTCATAGCCTTTGCCCTTAAACAATTAGTTAATACTGCAAACTTTTGCTAACCACCCTAGATTTTGACTATTAAGTGCGACTAAAAATGATAGATAATTTATTAATGTTAGATACTGATACGAATGTATTTCACTTCGTTTTTGATTATTATAAGATCTGATAATAATATCCAATAGAGCCGATCCTGCCAAAAAGTTGCCTAATCCTATCAGAAATCATATGCTAATAGAGAAATCTAAATAAATAGAGAAATCTCTATGTTAAAAAAAGAAATTAAAAAAATAATGCTAAAAAGAATGCCAACTGTGGGTGACTATCCAACACAAATTAAAAACTTTGGCATTTATAGGCGTGAAGTTGGCAAAAATAAAGATATTTGTTTAGAAAATTGTTTTTATCAACCTATGATCACAATGATAATACAAGGTGAAAAAAGCTCTCTGCTTGGCACCAAACTTTATCATTATAAAGAAGGTGATTATCTTATAACCTCGATTGATATTCCAACGATAAATACAATTAAAAATGCGACGACAAACGCCCCATTTCTTTCATTGTCACTTTTGATTGATAATAATTTAATTAAAGAGTTATTAATACAATACCCGGAATTAAATAAACCTTCGCAACAAAGTTTTAATGGTATTATTATCTCAAAGGCGGAAGATGATCTAATCAATGCTTTTTATCGATTGCTTAAGTTGCTGGATAAACCTGAACAAATTTCGGTTTTAGCACCACTAATCATAAAAGAAATTCATTATCTACTCTTAATCGGTCCATTTGGTGAAGCGCTAATATCAATTTGTATGCCAGAAACAAGAAGTTATCGTATTGCGAATACGATAGATTGGCTAAAAGAACATTTTAGAGAGCCGATAAAAATGGAACAATTAGCCAATCAAGCGAATATGTCACTCTCTAGCTTTTATCGTCATTTTAAAAAAGTAACAAGTTTAAGCCCATTGCAGTTTCAAAAACAACTTAGATTACATGAAGGTCGGCGTTTAATGGTCAGCGAGAATATGACAGCGATTCAAGCGAGTTTAAAAGTCGGTTACGAAAGTGCAACACAATTTAATCGAGAATATAAAAACTTATTCAACCAAACACCCTTGCAAGATGTGCTAAAAATACGCAAAGGTTCTCGAAAGGTCTAAATTAGAGCTAAGTTAGAATGTGTTAATTAGAAAAGCTAATATTACCGGCATATGCTAAATATCATAATTTACGCTCTATTGCATTAACTCGAATCTCTCTGGCATTAGCCTAAAATGGAACAACTGATACAGCTAACCTTACAATTTTAGATTCTGATGCATTACTACATAACTTCTCAAGTATGGATGGTATGATGTTATACGCAGGATCTGGATCAAATAACCATTCTAGATGTGAGTTATTTGAATAAGCTGTAATTGGAGAAATTAAGCTCAAACAATAGCCATCATCATTCTCTGATTGCCCTTTCCATTCGAATTTTCTTTTTTATTATAAGAAGATTTCTATTAATGATGAAACTAAACCATTACGAGTGGTTTAGGTGACAAAACTTTTAGAAATTCGCCACCTCCCCCCGTAAAAATAAAATCCGGTAAAAACGGTTCATACAATTGACTGCATTTGAAGTCTCTGTCCAGTAAAAGTTTGTTGAATGATAGACAACTATTTTCAATTCATCA
>NZ_JAFNMU010000016.1:0-44732 GCF_026537125.1 Gilliamella sp. B2828 | reverse complement strand
GCAATGGCAGAAGGCTTACGCTTTGCTATCCGTGAAGGTGGTCGTACTGTTGGTGCTGGTGTTGTTGCTAAGGTTATTAAATAATCTTACTAACTATTTAGAGCATTATCCTTAATGCTCTTGATCAGTATAAAAGGCGCGTATAATACGCGCCTTTTTTAGGTTTATCAGAATTCCTTTTAAAAACCAATTTGCCATTTTAATTTGAATGTACTTTACTTGTTCTTTGTAGAACAATTTTCCTAAATACCAACAGCTTTTTTGAATAAACGTTGATAAGGAGAAATCCGTTCTTTCAAATAAAATACTTTTAGTATATTAACTCAATGAGTTTCAACTTAAATAATTTTTTGCTTTCGATAGTGCCACATCAATCAACTTAACGATTCATAACCAATACCTAACTTTGTTGCTAAAAGATCACGAGCGCTAGACAATATAAATTGATGAGCGTTATCCGAACATAATATCAATAAACAAATAACCAAATGCTATTGTAAGGCGCTTAATATTAAATACCTAATATTATTATCTATTTGTTCCTATACAGTTAGTACTGAAGCATATTAATAAACCGTCGCATAATAATGGGATGAGTTTTATAAAATTGATGTAAACTCGGTTTTTCAATCAATCGTACCCAATAACCTATTTTGGCTTTAATCGACATTGGAAAACGATAATGAGGCAAAAGATAGCAGCAATTACTACTAAATGATAATGATTTAAAATACCAAACATCGTTTCATCACCTAAATGAGTACTGCGATACACATGAACCTCCCTCTGTTAAAATAAAGGTATAGCAAAATAAAGGTGTGATTCATGGCGGATCATTTTGTCTTTAACCAATTTTTTATCGCTAGTGCTTCTATGGAATAATTTGACGGCCTCTTTAACGCTACCTAAAATAGGAATACCATGACTTAACACCGTTTTTTTGCTATAGTAAACGCCATTTTATTTAATTTGGATTAATCATACCCATGGAATCTATACCTAACTGCCCTGTTTGCCAGTCTGAACATACTTATCATGATGGTTCGTTTTATGTTTGCCCTGAATGTGCCCACGAATGGGATCCGAATGATGTTGCTTCAACAAATGAAGGTTTACAAGTGAAAGACAGTAATGGTAATTTACTTGCTGATGGCGACGATATTATTTTAATTAAAGATCTTAAATTAAAAGGATCTTCTACTGTTTTGAAAAAAGGGGCTAAAGCAAAAGGGATTCGTTTAGTCGAAGGTGATCATGAGATTGATTGTAAAATTGATGGCATGAAAATCATGCTTAAAGCCTGTTTTGTAAAAAAAGCTTAATTGATATAAATAAAATGCTGATTATATCAGCATTCTTTTCTTATTGAGTTTCCACTAATATTTTTTAATTTACGTTTAGTGGAATTCAGCCAATTTTTATATTCAAACGTATCGTTAACCTCAAATTTTTTTAAAAAAAGACCTATTTGAAGGAAGGTTAGTAAGCAGACTAATTCAGATAAGAATAAAATTGATAAATTATCCAGTCATATAATCAAAATTACACTACTGAACATCACTCAAAAACCATAAAATAGCTGAAATGTGATTGAATATTTGTTCAAAAATAAACTCTGTAAATGCTGGCAACATCGAAATTAAATAGCTTAACATGATTAATCCTAACAATAGTGTTAAAGGATAACCAACAACAAAAATGGATAATTGTGGTGTAATCCTATTTAATAAGCCCAATGATATATTAATGATTAACAATAAAGTCATTAAAGGAAGAGCTAACATAATACCATTAATAAAGAGTTGGTTACTGACATCAATTAAAGATAAATAGCCATTTGCAGGCAGTGGCATAAGTCGAATTGGAACAATATCAAAGCTATTAGAAATACCATATAGTAACCATAGATGACCATCTAAACTCAGAAAAATCAGTAAAGCTATAATATTAATTAAGCGTGACAAAACTGATGTAGAAGGTCCTCCAATTGGATCAAAAAATGTAGCCATACCCAGCCCCATTTGCATGCCAATTAATTCACCCGAAATTCTGACTGTTATAAACGCCAATTGCATAGTAAAACCGATCAACACTCCAATCATTATTTGCTGAGCAAGAACCCATATCCCCGTTAGAGAATAAAGTTCTATATTCTCATCAAGATTAGGAAGAGGTAGAAGCATAACAATTACTAACGCTAAACCAATTTTTATGCGATTTGGCACTTCTTTTTCACCAAAAATTGGCGCGACCATAATTAATGCTAAAATGCGCACAAACGGGAAAAAGATATCTTTAACCCAAGCAAAGAAATCAATATTAAATAGACTGTTAATATTAATATCCATTACATTTAATGAGTTAAATTAGGAATATCGGTAATCACAATTTGAATGTAGTCAATCATCGTTGACAACATAGAGGGACCCAAAATAATTAAAACCACAATGACCATTAAAATTTTAGGAATAAATGATAATGTCATTTCATTAATTTGCGTAGCCGCTTGCAATAAACTAATGACCAAACCAGTAAATAAAGCGGCTAACAATAAAGGACCTGCAAGGGATGCTGCAACTTTTATGGCTTGCATTGCCAAAGTACTAATATACTCAGGTGACATACTGTTCCTAAACTAAAATTTCTTAACTAAAAAAGCTTTGTGCTAATGAACCTAGTAATAAGTGCCAACCATCGGCCAATACAAACAACATTAACTTAAATGGTAATGAAACTGTTGCCGGTGGAACCATCATCATCCCTAATGCCATAAGTGTACTAGCCACCACTAAATCAATAATTAAAAAAGGAATAAAAATCGTAAAACCTATTTGAAAAGCGGTTTTTAACTCGCTAACCACAAAAGCAGGTACCAAAACTTTCAAGGGAATATCTTCACGGCTTTGGATTTCGTTTTGATGAGACATATTCACAAATAACGCTAAATCATTTTCTCGGGTTTGAGTAAGCATGAACGCCTGTAATGGTTTAGTTGCTGTGGATAAGGCTTCTTGCATGGTGATTTGATTTTGTGAATAAGGTATATAAGCATCTTGATAAATTTTATCAGTCACCGGTGACATAATAAAAAATGTCATAAAAAGGGCAATACCTAAAATAACTTGGTTAGGGGGAGCAGATTGTGTTCCTAGAGCATTACGCAATAAACCCAACACAATAATAATGCGGGTAAAGCTGGTCATTAATAGTAATATTGCAGGAATAAACGTAAGTAAGGTTAAAAAGACCAAAGTCTCAACCGGTAACGACCAGCTTTGTTCATTATCCAAAGTAGTACGGGTAATGATAGATAACGGTGAAATTTCAGCAAAGCTATATTGGCTAATCGACAATAAGCCTAGCAAAATAACAGATTTTAACCGCACTACCAATTACTCCTTTCTCAATTTCAAAATGGACTGTAACATTTGCTCAAATAACTTATTTTTTGAAAGGTCTTTTTCTGCTGATGGTTCTGCTAGCAGCATATCGGTTCGTTGTTCATTTATGGTATGCAGTAGGGTCATCTGCTGTCCAGTCACACCAACAACTAATAATTGATGATCGACATGAACCAAAACGATTCTTTCTTTAGGGTTTATATTATAAGTTGCTTTGACTTCAATTAATTGTTTATTAGGACTCTTCCAATTGAAGCGTTTTACTATCCATCCTAACAATAAGATCAGGACAATCACACCAATAAGCGATATCCCAATTGATGTAGCCATTTGTGTGTTTACTTTGAATTCCGGTGATATAGAAGTTAGCGAAATTGTATCTGTTGTTGACGAAGGCTGAGCCTTATTTTCGTGTTTTATATCCATTAACGACTCAACCTACGTACACGCTCTGATGGAGTGATAATATCGGTAATGCGTACGCCATAATTATCACCGACAACCACGATTTCGCCTTGGGCAATTAAATAACCATTAATTAATATATCTAAAGGTTCACCAGCAAGACCATCCAATGCAATGACCGATCCTTGAGTTAGATTCAATAAATCTTTAATTGCCATCTTAGTTCGACCAAGTTCGACACTCAAATCAATTGGAATATCTAAAATAAGATTAATATCTTGCTTTTGTTCTTCAGTTTGTTGCGGTGATAATGTTTCAAAAATAACGTCCTTAGTGGATAATTCATCACTTTTTACATCGACTTTTGGGATATCTTCACTATCTTGTTTGATATCAGTCATTTTGCATTCCCTCATTTAATTGTTCAATTACAGGATTAATAACCTGTTCAACTTGAATTGCATATTGTTTATTAACTTTACCGTAATGACCTTTTAATACTGGCACTCCACCAACAGTAACATCTAAATTTGTCGGTTTGTCGATGACTAAAATATCATTCGTTTTTAATGCTAATAGTTTAGAGACAGTCGTATGAATACGAGTAAAGTTAGCGACTAATTCGACAGTTGATTGTTTGATGCCAGAGGTTAATGAACTCATCCAGATATTATCATCTTGATAAGTTTGCTGCTCGATAGGTGGTTTTATTAATAATTCTTTGATTGGCTCAACCATGGCATAAGGAATACAAATATAAAACGTCGCTTTAAAACTACCAATTTCAATCTTAAATTTGGTGGTTAAAACTACATCATCAGGCGAAGTAGTAATATTAGTAAACTTACTTTGTATTTCAGAGCGGATATACTCAGTTTCAACTGAATATATATCTGCCCAAGCACTTTGATAAATGTTTAATGCTAACTCTAGTACTCGTTTTATGATTTGTTGCTCTGTATGAGTAAACTCACGATCTTCTGTTTCAACTTTGTTTGTATGCCCATCCCCACCAAATAAAGTATCAACCACAATAAACACTAATTCGGGTGAAAAGGAAAATAAGCAAGAGCCTCTTAAAGGATTGAGATGCACTAAATTCAAATGATATGTAGATGAAATATTAGAAAATTCTTTGAAAGTTTGTGTGCCAATTGGGGAAGCAATTACATCTGTATTACGACGTAATAGATTAAATAATCCTATTCTGAACTGACGAGCAAAACGTTCATTTATGATTTCTAATGCCGTTAAACGTTCAGGAATAAAGCTATGTTTGACCGATAAATCGTAAGGTTTAACATCGGCTTTTTTCCCTGATGGTAATGAGACAATATTAGTATCAAAAACGTTACCCTCAGTGGCAATGGAGCTTTCTGATACTGGCAAAGTATCATTGTCGGCATTAATGTCTGTTATCGGTTCACGCTTATCAGACATAACAATCACCGTATAATAAAATCAGTAAAGAGTACTTCGTCAATTTTTACTGAGTGTTTAATATCATATTGACGTGATAATGTATTTTTTATCTGCTCTTGTAATTCAAATTTACCTGATTCTTGTTTTAATTTATTAACATATTGTTTAGATAATAAAAGAAGTATATCACTTCTAACTTCAGGTAAGTATTCTAATAACGCAATTTTTTGGGCTTCATCGGCAACACGCAGTACCATACCAACATAAAGAATTTTATTAATATCACCATTATCTTCTGATGTAGGTAACGACACAGTAAACGGCTTTAAAGTTAAAAAAACTGGCGATACGATAGTTATTTCATCATGCTTTTTAGCCGTGGTTTTTGATTGATTTTGGAACCATAAATAAACAGCTGTACCTGATGCGAACAGCGTGATGAGAATAAGTATTAAGTTCAAAATATTCACTTTTTTAGGGGTAGTTGGCATATTTATTCTTATCTCAATAAAAAATTTATAACCATTAAATGGTAATAATAAGAAGAATAATAAATCAAACTCGCAGAATTGATTTGAAGAATAGGCAACAAAAATATTACCTATTTAACGTTTTCAATTTGTTTTTAAGATACTTGCTGACAATAAATCACAAATTAAATTTTAAGCAAATACACTCAATCCTGATTGAACAAAATGTTTTTGGTTGTTTGACTGCTCATTAATTTTGTCTACTGTTTTTGATACAACTGCATTCGATTGGTGACGGTGATTATTTTGATGATGCATCGCTGAGTGATCACCATCACTCATCATCGAAAAATCACTGATATCGGTTTGTTGTAAGTTAAAACCTTGTTCTTGCAGCGAAGTTCGTAAAAATGGTAATGCCGATTCTAACAATCCTTTTACCATATTGTGTGCAGCCATCATATGCAGATTGATATTATCATCGGTCATAGCAAGTTTAATATGTAACGAACCTAATTCTTGAGGATGTAATTTAATTTCGGCAGTTTGTATACCTTGACGATTAAACATCATGATGTGCTGAGTTAACGATTGTTGCCATTGCACAACATCAACAGGCGTAGATAAATCCATTGTGTAAGAAGAAACAGTCGAATTAGCTGGCGTTATCAAGTTGGGGTCATGGGTTATTGATGGCAAAGATGAGATTTGATGGATAGGCACCATCACATGGTGACTTCCTAAATTCATCGTAAAATCAGTTTGAGAAGGGGTCACTTTTGACATAACATCACCAATACTGGATAAATGAGTGGATGAATTAGAAAAATAATTGCTAACGTTATGACTAATATCAGAGATTTTTCGATGAATCAGTGTTGTGTTTGCTTGACGTTTTTCTTCAAATAACGACATAAAATCATTTTGTTGCATTATCGAATTAATGACCTTACCTTCGTTATTAATGACTTCGTGAGTTGGCTTACTATCTAATAGATTTGCGGGTAAATTGAGCAAAAAATTGGCTTCGAATATGTCAGAATTTATGTTATTCGTTGGCAGTGAATAATGGTTAATTGGTATATTTCTGTTTTCTGTAGCGTTTATTTCTGTCGCACTGATAATAGTCCACTTTTCCTGTTCAAAATATTCAATAGCACCTGGATAACAGCCGACAGTTAACTCATCATCAACAGATTTATCATCATCTAATTCTCCATTCCCCCTATCACTCAATTTCGTCGAATCTGACTTATTAGCAATGTGGCTATGCTGTTCACTTTGTAATAGCAATTGCCCAAATAAATCACCATCATTATCGATAGTATCATTAGAAACAAACTCTGATTGATGCACTGGCATTAAGTTTACATTACCAATCAAATTAATACTCACTCAATATTCTCCTTGCTAATTGCTGTTGGGCAAATTCATCGGTCAGTTTTTGTTGCAAACGATTTTGCTGTTGTAAATATTTGTTATATTGCTTATTTAATAATGTTGTATAGGTATTCAAACTTTTTTGTGATTGATTAAGCTGGTTAGTAATCTGCTTTTGTTGGATATCCAAGGTTAATAACAGTTTTTTTTGCTGTTCTATTCCTTGCTCAATAGTGGCAATAAAAGCATTAAAATTATTTAATTCATATCCTTTTATGCCACCAGATAAAGCATCGTTCAATTTTTGTTGATACTCAACATAGTAATCATGTAAGACATTAAGTTGTGACTGTGCTTTACCCTTATTTTCATTTGCTTTTTTTAACCTAACTAAGTTATCGTCAACAGATTTTTGCGCTAGCTTTTTTAATGTTAAAAAGGCTAATTGTGAAGGATTTTTTTTCATTAGTACTTTCCTAACCGTTTAATGTTGGCTCACAATCGCAGCCAATTGTTGACACGCCTCTTGATATCCACAGTGTTCGTAAATACCTTGTTGCAAAAATTTCTGCATAGCTGGATATAAAGTTATTGCCTTATCTAACAAAGGATCGGTACCTGACACATAGGCGCCAACATTAATTAAATCGCGATTACGTTGAAAACTGGAAAATAGCTGTTTAAATAAACGTGATTTCTTTTCATCTTCCGGTGCGGTAAGATCGGTCATTACTCGACTAATGGATGCTTCAATATCAATAGCAGGATAATGACCTGACTCAGCAAGTGCACGTGACAAAACAATGTGCCCATCTAAAATTGCTCTGGCCGAATCAGCTATCGGATCTTGTTGATCATCACCTTCGGTTAAAACCGTATAAAAAGCAGTAATAGATCCTTTACCATGTTCATCATTGCCCGCCCTTTCTACAAGTGCTGGTAATTTTGCAAATACCGAAGGAGGATAACCTTTAGTTGCTGGAGGTTCTCCAATTGCTAAGGCAATTTCTCGTTGTGCCATAGCATAGCGAGTTAAAGAGTCCATGATTAATAACACATTAAAACCTTGATCGCGAAAACTTTCAGCAATTCTTGTTGCATAGGCAGCACCTTGCAAACGTAATAATGGTGATACATCAGCGGGGGCAGCGACCACAACAGCACGTGCTAAACCGTCTTCGCCTAAAATATTTTCGATAAAATCTTTAACTTCTCGACCTCGTTCACCAATCAAGCCTACCACAATAATATCTGCTTGTGTATAACGAGCCATCATACCGAGTAAAACACTTTTACCAACGCCCGAACCAGCAAATAACCCCATTCGTTGTCCTTGTCCGACCGTTAATAACGCATTGATGGCTCTTACACCAACATCAAGAACCTGATGAATGGGAGTGCGATTGAGTGGGTTGAGTGTTTTATTAACCAAACCAGCATTTTCAATATTTTCTGGTAATGGCTTACCATCTAAAGGTTTACCCATGGCATCAACCACTCGACCTAATAACGCCATACCTACCGGTAATAATTTATGGCTAAAATGAGCTAAATCATACTGTGAGGTATAAACACGAGCGCCTAATAAAATGCCATCGGTTGCCTCAAATGGCATCAAAAACAACGTCTGACCATTGAATCCAACCACTTCACACTCAACTGCATCAAGTTGACCATGAGATTGTCGTTCAACAAAACAGTTTGAACCCAATGGTAATTTCAATCCCACAGCTTCAAGTACTAATCCCGATGCCTTAACTAACCGTCCATATTGGCGTATTAAGGACAAGGATTGAAGTTGCTGTGTAGCTTGGCTAATTTTATTGATCCATTGGGATGAGTATGTCATGTTAATGCTCACCTATCATGTAAAAAATCAGACATAATTTGCCACTGGTCCGTAACATTAGTATCAATTTCATTGGTTTCTGTAAAAATTTTACAGCCACCACTTTCAATATTGGGATCCGCAATAAGCTGCCAATGATATTGCTTAATCTCTTCATTGATTATTGGCTCTAACCACAGCAAATCATCAGGGTTAAAATGCACAGAAATCGGTTCTGATAACATTGAACATTGCTCAATAAGCCTCTGCACAGTAAAAACCAACTGCTTTTGTTTGACCTTAGAAAGTGTGCCAACGGTTTTTTGTGCAGCTAGCAATGCTAAATCAACTAATTTAGGTACTATCAATTCATCTATTTCACTAATTGACTGCTGAAAATTTTGGATTAGATCAGCTATGCTCTCAACAGCTTTTAACTTCTCATCACTCAGTTGCTGCTCTATCTTTTGACGTCCTTCTTGCTGTCCTAAAGCAAATCCCTGCTCATAGCCCGACTGTTTACCGACATCAAAACCTTCAGTTTGACCTAAAGAAAACCCTTCTTGATAAGCTTGTGCTTTAACCTCTTGCTTTAACTGATCAAGTATTTCTTGATCAATATCCGGTTCTTCATTTGATTCAATTAACTCTACCTCTTGTTCAGGCTGGCAAATATCACTTTCTTGTGTACTGCTGTTGGTACTTAATTGTGGTAATCTTGCCGAAGTTAAATCCTGAAAACTAAGTGGTTTCCAGTTTAATCTACTGAGTTGATTATACATACTCATCATCACCACTACTTAAGATCACCTCACCACTTTCGGCTAAGCGACGCGCAATAACCAAAATTTTCTTCTGTTCAGTTTCAACTTGTGATAAGCGCACTGGCGGTCTATTTTCCAGATCTTCACGTAAAATAGAGGCGGCACGTTGTGACATATTACTTAACAACTTATCACGTAATGTGCTTGAGGCACCTTTCAAGGCGATAATTAATGTTTCATTATCAACATCTTTAAGTAGACGTTGGATACTTCTGTCATCGACTTCAACCAGATTTTCAAATAAGAACATTTCATCAATAATTTTTTGAGCAAGTTCGTTGTCATAATCACGCAACGCACTAATAACAAGCTCTTCTTGCTGAGATTTCATTAAGTTAATGATTTCAGCAGCAGTACGAATGCCACCCATATTATTAAGTTTAAGATTTTGTCCATGTAATAATGTTGATAATGATGTCGATAAAACTTGTAATGCTGATGGTTCAACGCCTCCAAATGTTGCAATACGTAACATAACATCATTACGTAATTCATCATCAAAAAGATTTAAAATGTCAGCAGCCAAATCCCGATTCAAATGAATTAAAATAGTAGCAATAATTTGTGGGTGTTCTTTTTTAACCAGATCAACTGCCCTTGCAGCATCAACAAAGTTAAGCATTTCAAGACCATCGGTGGCTTCTTCGCGATCCGTTTCTAATAACTCATCAAGTAAACGTTCAGTTTTTTCGCTACCAATAGATTTTTCGAGAACTGAACGTAAATAACTATCTGTATCGGAAGTTAAAACAGCACAATTTTCAAGTGTAAATTGACATTCATTAAGGACATTTTTTAATTGCTCTTGCGAAAGCTGTGGTAATGACATCATCGCACTACTGATGTGCTGCACCTCTTTAGAACTAAGATATTGCATCACCTTTGCAGCAAGATTTTCACCCAATATCATCAATACTGTGGCGGCTTTTTGAGATTCACTTAAATTCATTATTCTGTGTCCTCCTTATTAATCCAACCACGAATAATTAAGGCCATTACCCGAGGGTCTTTCTCGACAATTTTGCGAATATATTGTTGTTGCTGCATATTATCTTCAAATATTTTCTGCTGCTGCTTACTGTGTGCTTTATAATCTAATTTCTCATCCAGCGTGATTTGAGAATCAGCCGTTTTATTATTAACACTCAAGTACTGTCGTTGTAGTTTTAGCCATACTGAACGCAATGCTTTTCGCCAAATAATCCAAATGATGAAAATATAGATTAAATATTTACCGCCTGTTTTAATAGAATCGTAAAATTCAGGCGTTTTCCAAAACGCGATACCACTATTGTCATCAAATTCTTGATCGGTAAATTTCAAATTGGCAACAGTCAAACTGTCGCCGCGTAATTGAGAAAACCCCATAGCTTGACGAGCTAATAATTCGATATTAGTTAATTCATTACTATCCAGTTTTACCCATTGTTCCGTTGGAAGTAACGACTTATTTTCACCATCACTTTCATCTGCTTCATTATTTTCTAATGCATTGGTCACAAACTTATAGTTAACTAGCACCGCGACAGATAAGCGTTTAATACGCCCCTCCGGTATCTTGCTGTGTACAACTTGCCGATTAACTTCATAATTTAAAGTATTATTAGATTGCCAGTTGCTCGGCTGCTGTTTATCAGCAATGTTTGTGTCTTCATTCTTTTCATCAATAGGTGCACTCGATGTAGGTACAGGTTGATTGGATAAAGCTCCTGGCACACCACCTATTCCATAACTTTTAATCAATTGCCGATTTTCCGTTAACTGCTTACTGCGAATAGTTTGTTTAGCAATATCACTATTAGGATCATAAATTTCTGAAGTTGATTCTTGTCGACTAAAATCAACCTCAGCATTAACTTGTACCCGAACATTATGTTTACCCAAAATAGGAATAATAATTTTTTCAACTCGTTCACGAACGCTGTTTTCGATGCGCTCACTAAATTCTAATTGCGCCACATTGGCGTTTCGGTCACGATAATTTTCACCCGTTAATAGGTGACCGTGTTGATCAATAATCGTTACTTTATCCGACTGTAATTCTGGTACGCTACTCGAAATTAAATGGATAATGGCATCAATTTGACCTTGTGACAAACTGCGGCCAGGTAATAACGTTAATGCCACCGATGCGGAAGGAAATTTTCTTTCTCTGACAAATAAGGATGGTTTAGGCATCGCCAGATGCACTCTAGCATCATCAATACTACTGATAATCGAGATTGTTCTGGATAGTTCGCCCTCCAAAGCACGTTGGTAATTGATTTGCTCGTTGAATTGACTCATACCAAAACTTTCTTTATCAAGCAATTCAAAACCTACAGCGCCACCTTTAGGCAGTCCTTGTTGTGCAATACGCAAACGCGTATCATAAACTTTATCTTCAGGAATTAAGATAGTAGAGCCGGACGATGAAAATTTATAAGGGATATTCATCTTATCGAGTTGGCTGATAATCTCGCCACCATCTTTATCATTTAAATTACTAAATAAAACACTATAAGAGTCATTTTTAGCCCATAAATAGATAATACTGATAATAGCAATAGCAATAACAGCTGCAATTGACCATGCCATTTTGGCATTTTGTTTTATTTGATTTATAAAAGGTAACTTATTTAATATTGATTCGCCTTTACCATCGACTGTTTGGCTAGCCATAAATATCCTAATGCTAAACTGATTAGATAAATTCTATGGTCTATTATCTTTGTATTAATAAAAATCAATAGCTAAAAAAACACAGCATTTGTCCCTTACTTACGCCATTTAGTTTTTACTTTGTATGATAAATTGCACCTTAAAGTAATAAAATAAAACCAATAACCAAACCTTTATGACAACCATCAATACATTAAATACAAACGAACTTATGCATTTAAATGCATCATATGCAACAAAGCCTCAATTAACAACTGAGAATAATTTTATTGATGAGCTCAAAACCGCATTAGATAATATTAGCCAATTGCAAATAAAAGCCAGTAATTCTGCAAAAGCTTTTGAAATGGGAGAACCGAATGTTTCTCTAAATGAAGTAATGGTTAATATGCAAAAATCGACGGTTTCATTGCAATTTGGCATTCAAGTTCGGAATAAATTCGTTTCAGCATATCAAGAAATCATGAATATGAATGTTTAACTAATTGATAACGATGCAATTCTAAATTTGTCCTCAATGACAGTCTATCCTTTATAATAAATTGTTAGACTAAGGTAACTATGCCCAGTTTCCCAGCAACTTTTTCTAATAAAAAAGTGAATAAACAATTTATTAGCTTGTTAAAACAGTTAAATAACCTGTTTCAACACTCGTTATTTAACTGATTGTGTTATAACTTGCTTATCAGCAAATCTAATTTAAAAGCACTAAATTACCAACTTATACCAAATTAGCAACGTTTTGATAGCTGTTTATCTTTGTTTGATAATCAACTTGTTTACCAATAAGCTGGCTTAGCTCACTCCGCCGTGCTTGAATTAATTGGATTAATTGCTGATGATAGCTAATTATATTGTTGAAATACATTTTAATAATATCTTGATATTGTAAAGGCATTTTTTTAATAACAGTAAAACCCTCAGAGAGTTTAAGTTCCTGCGTTAATTGGTGATATTTTGGTTGCCAACGAATTAAAGATTCCCAATCTTCTTTTTGAGTATCAATTAGCATTTGTTCAACAACATAATTAAGTTGTTCATATTGTTCTAATAAAAAATCAGTATTCACAGCATTCGTCCTCTAAGCTATCTCTCGCCAAGCTTGTGCAATATTATCAAGCAAATCAAAACAGGTTTGCAGTTTTTCCTTATCATTATGTAAGTTAGCTAAAACCAATTGCTGGCTAATGTAGTGATACAGCTGGTCTAAGTTTTCTGCAATTTCACCACCTTGCTCTAAATCAAGGCAACTTTTCAGTCCATTATCAATGATATTAATCGCTTTTGAGATTGCTTTTCCTTTACCGGCAATATCACCTTTTTGTATGTATAAATCAGCGAGTCGAATGGCATTAAGAGCTCCATCAAATAACAAAACAATAAGCTGATGTGGTGATGCCTGACTGACACTGGTTTCTAAATTAACTTGCCTATACGCTTGAGATCCCATTTTATACATTGTTATCCCTTATTTTTTTAAATTAGCCATCATTTCAAATTGGGTGGTTAAATAGTTGCTCATACCATTTAATTCATTGATCAAGATATCCAATTTGGTAAATTGCGTTCGATATCGCTCAATGGTTTGGTCAATGGAATTACTGACTTGGTCATAGCGTTTATCTAATGATTTTAACGTTGAATTTAAACCGTTAGTTGCAGTATCAATCATGCCATCACTATCAATAAAGCTATTGACTTTGGTAAACACTTCGTTAGCAATGCCTGTCGTTTCACCATCACCAGTAAATAGCATGGCGACTGCTTCACTGTTTTCTTTGAGGGCTTTTTCTAATTCATTTTCTTTAATTACCAGTTTGCCATTGCTGTCCATATTGATACCAATTTGTGACAATACCGATAATTCGCCTTCTTGACCTTTCGAAAAGATAGAGCGAATGCTCTGATCAATATTACGCAGTGTTGAATCTCCAATCAGTGGTCCATTATTACTATTTAATTCATCTGAGTTGGCATCACTAGCGGTGAATTGAGTTAAAGTTGATATCATTGATTGCAATTGATTAAATGCGTCCACCCACTCTTTAAGTGCTTCTTGACTTTTTTCATTATCGGCACCGATAGTTAAATTTTGTGATGTGGTTGTTACAGCTTTTAAAGTAATATCAACACCAGGAATAACATCTTTAACCGTGTTTGATTCACTATTGATTGTAATACCATTGAAACTAAATTTAGCATCTTGCGCTTTAGCCACTTCACTCATTGCCGATGATTCTGCTTGATGAATATCAAAACCAATAAATGAATTAAGCTTTTCATCATCAGATGAAATTGAAGTAATGGTTTGTTGCTCACCGGTTTCTTTTGATGTAATAACCAGCTGATAATTATCGGTTCCTGAACGCACAATTGTTGCATTGACGGTTGACTCACTGGTTGAACCATCTTCATTAACCACCTTCGCTTGATTAATCGCATTGGCAATCGACTCTAAAGACGTCTCATCTTTGGATAAAGTAACATTTAACTTTTGCCCATTGGCTTGTTCAATAGTGACGGTTCGAGTTTCATTATCGTTGCCTAACACTGCTTTTTTATCGTTTACCGCGTTGGTTGCAAGGCTGTGTGCATTAGCAAGCTGTTCCACACTAACGGCATAATTACCCAGTTGAGCATTACTTCTTACATTAGTCGTAAAATAATTATCATGACCTAATACTGTACGAGCATGAAAGAGTTCTTTTTTTTGCAGTTTTGCTGTCGCACTATTAAATGTGGATAAGGCACTTTTTAACTTACCAAAACCACTTATTTTATTATTTATTGCTTTTTGCTGAGCTTTTATTGGGGTAAGACGATTTTTTTCAACGGCTTCTAATTGATCTAATACTTCATTTAAATCAATACCAGAACCAATACCTAAAATACTCATTGCCATGATTGATTATCCTAATATAAATTCTTTCATATCTTGTTTTATCGGCCGATGTAACAAAAAGTTTAGTATTGATAATCAATTCATAGATTAAAAGTGAAAATCTGAGGTTATTTAATACAGTAGGATATATTTTGTGGAAATAATATTGATATAACCAATTGAAATATAAACATAATGTTGTATATTTTTTAAATAATTTTTTTTAAAACCAATATTCGTGGAAAAAATACTAAAGTTTCTTTTTTTAAAACCGATAACTAAATCATCAGCAAACGTTTTGAATTATTTTTCAATTTCGTGTTGATGAAACTTATCATATTAAAGGAGATAAAAATGGCACAAGTAATTAATACTAATACTATGTCTTTAATGGCAAGAAACAATCTTAATCATTCTCAAAGCGTTCTTGGAACAGCAATTGAACGTTTATCATCAGGTATGCGTATCAACAGTGCTAAAGATGATGCAGCAGGTCAAGCAATTGCCAATCGTTTTTCTTCAAGTATTCGAGGTTTAACTCAAGCAGCACGTAATGCAAATGATGGTATTTCAATTGCACAAACTACTGAAGGTGCATTGAACGAAATCAACAATAACGTACAACGTATTCGTGAGTTAACTGTTCAAGCGGCTAACGGCACTAACTCTGAAAGCGATCTTGTATCAATTCAAAACGAAATCGATCAACGTTTACAAGAGATCGACCGTGTATCAGCACAAACTGATTTTAATGGAACAAAAGTATTATCAGAAGATAAAGTTCTTAACATTCAAGTAGGTGCAAATGATGGTGAAGTCATTACTATCAACTTAAAACAAATTGATAGCAAAAAATTAGGTTTAGATGCTTTCAATGTATCAGATACTCCAACAGCAACTCCATTAAAAACCATTGATGCGGCATTATCAAAAATTGATGAATTACGTGGTGAGCTTGGTGCGGTACAAAATCGTTTTGAGTCAACGGTAACTAATATCAACAATACTGTAAATAATCTAAGTTCAGCGCGTAGCCGTATTGAAGATGCAGATTATGCAGAAGAAGTATCTAATATGACTCGTGGTCAAATCTTACAACAAGCAGGTACTTCAGTTTTAGCACAAGCAAATCAAGTACCTCAATCAGTACTTTCTTTATTACAATAAGGTATACAATTAGAATTCATGGTCACTCTAATTTGTACTATAGCAATAATGGTATTTTTTAATACCATTATTGCTAATAAGGTTAATTACCAATTTTTTTTATCTTATTCTAGCCATTAACTTAATCAATTATCGTCATAATACTTATTAGCATTTTTTTACATTGGTTCAAAAAATGAGTGATAGCCTGTATAACTCTCAAGGTATAGTGAATCAAATTGATTGGCAACAATATATCTATTTAGTTCGTAATGAAGCACTTAAATTAGCGGTTCGTTTGCCAACAACTATCGAACTTGATGACTTATTACAAGTCGGTTATATCGGTTTGTTAGAAACCATAAAACGGTATGATGCTTCCCAAGGTTATTCTTTTACCACATTTGCTGTTCCTCGAATAAAAGGTGCTATGCTAGATGAACTGCGTAGTCGAGATTGGTTGCCGAGACAGACGCGGAAAAAAATTAAAGAAGTGACAAATGCAATAAATGAGTTAGAAAAAAAACTAGGCGTCACTCCCAATGATCACCAAATAGCGGCATATTTGCAATTATCCCTGACTGAATATCGCAAAGTATTATTAGATACAAATTACAGTCAGATATTGTCCTATGATGAAATACAAAAAAAATCAGGCGATAATTTTGATGCATTAATTGAATCAGGTACGGACAATAATCCCTTTTCATCAATTATTAGTGATGAAATTCGCCATATTATTATTCAACAAATTGATAAATTACCAGAAAAAGAAAAAATGGTTTTAGCACTTTATTACCAAGAAGAATTGAATTTAAAAGAGATTGGTAACGTGATGAATATTAGCGAATCTCGAGTTAGCCAGTTACATAGTCAAGCAATTAAACGAATACAAAGTAAAATTACCTTATAACAAAACAGAATTAAAACAGTAAAACACAAAAAAATAAATTGAAAATAAATTGAAATGATTTTTTTATTGACCTTTTCCATTTAAAAATGTAATTTTAAGTACAAAAAAATTATTTTTGTTTTATTTTATTAATTATTCGTTTTTTTATACGAACATAAATGGATATGAATGGGTGATTAAATTGGGAAATATACTCGATGACGATATTTTGAAATGTATACATCATTTGAATCTTTCAACACTCTTGTTAAGTCAAAAGATGCTTGAAAAAGATAAAGTGATGGCAATGTATCGACTAGGCATTGATGAAGAAACAGCCGACATACTTAGCAGTTTAAATACTTCACAAATGTTGGTTTTATCAGAAACGAATCAATTAACATTTCAATTGCGATTTGAAAACGCAGAAATGATGAAAAAACTCACAGAAGATTCCCGCATAAGTGATATAAAACAAATGCATACGGGTATACTTTTATCAAGTTTACTTTTGGATTCATTAAATAAGTAGCGAAAAGGAATCAGGATGAAGTGTTCAAGTATCATTCAAAAATATAAGGAAGTTCAATTAGCTACCCGATTAATTTCACTTGGCGCAAGAATTCAAATGCTAGAAAGTGAAACGAATTTAAGTCGAGGTAAACTAATAAAACTGTATAAAGAGATTCAAGGTTGCCCTCCACCCAAAGGCTTATTACCATTCTCCACCACGTGGTTTATGACGTGGGAACCCAATATTCATTCTAGTATATTTTACAATGCTTACCATTTTTTGGTGAAACATGGCACAAAGCCTGGTATACAAACGATTTTAAAAGCCTATCAACTTTATTTAGAGCAATGTTCATTCTCACATGAACACGAGCCCATTTTAGGAATAACCCGTGCTTGGATCTTAGTAAAATTTGTTGAAAGTAATATCATGCAACAATCATGTTGTAAAGAATGTCATGGACGATTTATTACGCATGCTTATCAGCCATACAACAGTTTTATTTGCAGTTTATGTCAGCCACCATCAAGGGCAGAAAAAAATAATAAAACACCGAAAGAAAACCATGCAAAGTGTTTACAGGTACTATCAGTACCAAACAATTTTCATTCAGCAATTGCTAAAAAAATGACAGTTTAAAATCAGTATTAGAAACATTAATTATGGAGAAAAAGGAAAACCAATGTTAATAATTATAGGATATATTGTTGTTATCGCTTCTGCTTTAGTTGGTTATGTGCTAAGTGGAGGGTATTTAGCAGTACTTTTTCAACCATTAGAATTTCTGATTATTGGTGGAACAGCAATAGGGGCTTTTATTGTCAGTAATGAAAAGAAAGTAATAAAAGCGACACTTAAAGCATTAGGCCAATTATTTAAATCATCCAAATATAATAAAACACTTTATCTAACACTGATTAATTTAATGTACACCATTCTTACTAAAATTCGACAAAATGGTACATTATCCATTGAATCTGATATTGATAATCCAAAAGAGAGCGAGTTATTCAAAAAGTATCCAATTATTTTAGCCAATCCTCAAATCTGTGATTTTATCACTGATTATTTGCGATTAATGATCAGTGGCAATATGGATGCATTTGAAATTGAAGCGCTGATGAATGAAGAGATCGAGACTTATACTCACGAATTAGAAAAACCGGCTGATGCAATTTCCAGTGTTGGGGATGGATTACCAGCTTTTGGTATTGTGGCAGCCGTTATGGGTGTCATTAATACTTTAGCACAAGCGGACAGACCAGCGAGTGAGTTGGGTGAACTTATTGCGCATGCCATGGTAGGAACTTTTTTAGGTATTTTATTGGCTTACGGATTTGTTTCCCCATTAGCCGCATTATTAAAGCAAAGAAACACCGGTGTGATCAAAACACTAGAGTGTACCAAAGTAATACTCATTGCTAGTATGCACGATTATGCCCCACAAATTTGTATTGAATTTGGGAGAAAAACGTTATTTTCTCATGAAAGACCATCCTTTTTTGAATTAGAAAAATACATACAAGATGTAAAAGATAAAAATGCCAACTCAAATGAAAATAACGAATAATGAAAGACAAATCTGTAAGAATAATCACTAAAAAAAAATCAGGGCATGGTGGCAGTCACCATGGTGGTTCGTGGAAAATCGCTTATGCTGACTTCATGACAGCGATGATGGCACTTTTTTTGGTTATGTGGTTAATTTCCAAATCGAGTCCACAAGAATTACAAGGTATCGCAGAATACTTTAGAACACCGATTATTTTGGGGCAAAATGGCGGTAAAAACCTAAGTGACAGTGAAAGTCCCATTCCAGGTGGTGGTGATGATGTTAGTAAAAAATTAGGCGAAGAAAAAAATACATTTTTAAGCCAAAACCTGACAGAATCAGAATCCAAACAAGTTGAAAAATTACAGCTGATAAAAGTAGCTCAAAAAATCTATGAAGTCTTCCAAATTGATCCTAGATTAAAAAAATTAGCCGCCAATTTGATCATTGAATTGACCGAAATGGGATTACGGATACAGATTCTGGCAACGGATGATAATCCCATGTTTGAAGTAGGAAGCGCCGTAATTCGTTCTGATATGCAAGATATTTTGCATGCGCTTGCGCCAATTTTAAATTCTTTGCCAAACAAAATGACTTTATCAGGTCACACTGATGAGCGTCAGTATATAACCGGTGATCGAGGGTACAGTAACTGGGAGTTATCTGCTGATAGAGCAAATTCATCAAGAAGAGAACTTATTGCTGGCGGATTAGATTCTGGCAAGATTATTCGCATTATTGCTCTTGCTGATACGGTAAGTCTCAATAATCAAAATTACAGCAAAGATGCCAATCGTCGAATTAGTATTTTGATTTTGAATAAGTCGGCACAACAATATATTGAAGATGAAAATACGATGACGGGAATCGATTTTTTAAAACAAGCACAACCAATTAAATCAGAGTAATGCCAATAAAAATAATTTGATTGAGTACGCTAAAAAATGAAAATTAGAAAAAATCCAATTTTATCTAAAAAAAACTAAAGTTTTACGATTTTAGTCCGATATAAAAGATAACCCTAGGGGTGGTAGTTTGGTTATTAACGGAAATTATATTTAGGAGCTATTATGTCAAATTCATTGATGAACACAGGTATTAGTGGATTAAATGCAGCACAAAATATGCTTAATGTGATAAGTAATAACATTAGTAATGCACATACCGTTGGTTATAATCGCCAACAGCAAATTTTGCGTCAGGCAAATGGTACTAAATATAATTATGGATTTGTTGGTAATGGCGTATCGGTTTCATCCGTTAATCGAGCATACAATAGTTTTGTAGTAGGACAATTACGTCAAGCGCAATCACAAAATGGTTCGATAAAAGCTTACTACAATGAATTATCAAAAATCGATAATTTATTGGCTGAGAACGAAAACAGTATTTCTTCACAATTAAATAATTTATTTACTAGTTTAAATAAGCTCTCCTCTGATGCGGGCAATGCAGCATCCAAACAGACAGTCATTAATGATCTTAGCTCGTTAGTTAGTCAATTCAATAAAACAGAATTAAATTTAAAAAATCAGATTGCCAATATCAATACTGAAATCGTTAATAATGTTGATACGATTAACTCATACACTAAACAAATTGCCGATCTTAATCAAAAAATCGCAAGATTACAGGCAGTGAGCGGTGGTCATGAACCCAATGCACTACTCGATGAACGAGATCAATTGGTGAATGAGTTAAGTGAAATGATCGGAATAACGGTTACAGAACAAAATGGAGAATATAATATTTCGCTCCCTAATGGGCTAAGTTTAGTGCAAGGGTCATCGGCAACGCAATTATCTGTGCAACCATCTAAGGATGATCCTGCATTAAATACCATTATCTACACACATAATTCTGGTGCAACTCAAGAACTGACAGGCCAAAATATTGCATCAGGTCGATTAAATGGATTATTAGCTTTTCGTGATGGACAACTCGTTGAAGCACGTAATCAGCTAGGTTTAATTGCATTAAACCTAGCTGAGCGCTTTAATGAAGTGCATATGTCGGGTGTAGATATTAATGGCGATGCTGGTGAAAAATTGTTTGACTATCAGTCTCCTAGTAGTATTGCTAGCACCAAAAATCAAGGCAATGCTACGGCTAAAATTAATTACAACTCAGTGACAGATATAAAAGCGTCTGATTATAAAATTGAGTTCAATGGTCGTGATTGGGTAGTAACCAGATTATCTGATGATAAGCAAATTACCCCACAATTTGAAGATGGTAAATTATTGTTTGATGGATTATCTATTGAAATAAATGGCAATCCAGTAGCAGGTGATAGCTTTTTACTCAAACCTGTTGCAGATGTTGCATCATCATTACAATTATTAGTGAAAGATGTGAATAAATTCGCAACAGGTATAAACGATGATGAAAATGGTAATGGTGACAACCGTAATGTTGCTAAAATGCTTGAGATTCAAAATGAAAAATTAATTAATGGTACAAAAACTTTAAAAAGTGCTTATAACGCGTTGATAAGTTATGTGGGAAGTGAAACACAAACTGCTAAAATTTCAGCACAATCCAGTAAGAATATTACCCAAGAAATTTATGAGCAAAATCAATCAATCTCGGGTGTGAATATTGAAGAAGAATACATTTCCATGCAAGTTTATATGCAGTATTATCAAGCTAATGCAAAGATTATTGATGCGGCAACTACAATATTTGATACCATTTTAGGTTTGGCTAAATGATAAAAGGATTAAAATATGCGTGTTAGTACGAATGCAATGTATCAAAAAAATTTAAATAGTATTTTAAATACCAATAATAAATGGCAAAAATCAGGATTACATTTAGCAACCGGTAAAAAAATCTTATCGCCGTCGGATGATCCAATGGGCTCATCACAAGCGTTAATATTAAAACAGGCCCAATCGAGAAATAACCAGTTTCAAGCTGCGCGTGAAAGTGCTAATAACTCGTTAAGTCGCCAAGATACCGTACTAAAAGAAGCCAATACCGTTATCCAATCAATTCAAGAAACTTTAGTTTATGCAGGTAATGAAACGCTAAATGACGAAAACAGACTTGATTTAGCCAACAAACTACAGGGATTAAAAGATCAACTCATTTCGTTAGCCAATGCCAAAGATACAAATGGAAACTATCTCTTTGCGGGTAATAAAAATGATACACCTCCTTTTATTGTCGATAAAAATGGAATTGTTAATTATGTTGGTGGCTCAACAACCATCAATATATTTATTGATGAAACGCGTGAAGTATCATTGAGTTTTACGGGCGAACAAATTTTTATGACCGGTGCCAATAGCGCTGCTGAAAGTGATGTGTTTGCCAGTCTTGATTATGCAATTGATGCATTACAAATTGGTTTAGACGACAATGATCCTGATTCGATTGCGCAATTTAGAAAAGGGTTATCCAAAGCCAGCCAAGGGGTTGATAACTCGTTTGAAAACATATCCACAGTGAGATCATCGGGCGGTAATGTACTCGCAGAAGTCGAAAGATTAACTGCTCTTGGTAAGACATTGGACATCGATTTTGAAACGCAAATTAGTCAAATTGAAGACGTTGATTGGTATGAGGCAATTTCAGATTATGTGATGTTACAAGCAAATTTACAAGCAGCACAATATACATTTATGAATATGCAAAGCATGTCGTTATTTCAAATGAAATAACTGATCACCACTAAACTTTACTTATACAAAACCTTCATACCTTATATTTTAAATATACATCCTAAAAAATAGGAGGCAAAAGCCTCCTAATCATCACTTTCTTTAAACTTAAAACAGTTTATTAAATACTATTTAAAGGCAATTTGACTGAAACCAGACATGGATTTTTGTGATGTATTTTTAGCTATTGTCTCAATACGATTGATAATTTGAATCAATTTTTCACTATAATTAGGATCGGTTGCATAATTAGCATCTTGTAATGCTTTGGCCGCTGTTCTTGCATCGGGTGCATTGACTACAGCACGATAACGTGGATTTTTAGTGAGTAAATTAAGGTAATCGGTGATCGCATGTTGTTTACTGTTATACACTCTAAAATCATCTTGAATTTTAACTTTATTATTATTGAGAAATTCTTGCGTCGTTAACCGAGTAGAATTGTCTCTCCATGATGAAGATGCTTTTATACCAAAATAGTTATAACTTGGCTGATTATCAGTTGTTTTTATCTGTTTTTTACCCCAACCTGTTTCTAATGCGGCTTGAGCAATAATAACCTCATAAGGAATACCTGAAACTTTGGCAGCCTGTTTAGCGGGTTCAAACCATTCAACCACAAATTGTGTAATAGGATCTTCATCAAGACGATTAAGTGATGTTGATAGTGACAATTTATTAACATTTTTTTGGGTTATTTCATGAGTTTTATGTTGCTGGTAGAGCATTTGACCTAATGCGGCTGGAGATAAATTAGAAGAATTATTACTGAATAAAGATTGTGCCAATTGCATATTAGCTTGTTGATGATTAGCTTGAGATTGTGCATTAATGCTAACCGTAGAACGAGACTGATTAATTAATTGTTTAGCAATAATATCGGCAAGTCCAAGCCCTTTTCCTGCTGTTTGTTGTGCAATTTGCTGATCAAACATTGAGGTAAATAACTGCATGGCAGATTGATTAAATAACCCACCATTAGGAACGGCTTTTCGCATTGATTGCATCATCATATTCACAAACAATGTTTCAAACTGATCGGCAACTTGTTTGATGCTTTCCCTTGATCCACTAACGGCATTGCGTCTTAATTGGCTAATGTTTGAAAAATCATAAGCAAAACGGTTAATAGACTGATTAATTTGATTCTTCATATTAATAATTCTGCTTTAAATCGTTTCCAATGAGGCATGTAAACAACCTGCGGTTTTTAATGCTTCAAGTATCGACATTAACTCTGTGGGATTTGCCCCTAATAAATTAAGTGAATGAATAACTCGGTTTAAGTCAGTTCCTGAAGTCAAATTATGTAATGCGCCACCATCTTGCTCGATGCTAACATCATTATCAGGAACAACTACGGTGTTGCCTCCCGCTAATGGTGTATTAGGTTGATTAACTTTTAATTTGTTATTGACTACAACCGACAAGTTACCATGAGCAACGGCACAATTGTCTAATTTAACTTTTTGATTCATCACCACAACACCAGTACGTGTATTTATTACCACTTTAGCTGAAATAGGTGTATGACCAATTTCAAGATTTTGTATGCGTGACAATAACTTTACTCGCGCCTGATTATCCTTAGGCATTGTTACAGTAATGGTTGTACCATCCATCGCAACAGCTATATTTTTTTGTAACTTATTAATTGCCTCAGATATTTTTAAGGCACGGGTAAAATCAAATTGGTTAAGATGTAGATGAATCGTATCTTCTTCATCTAAACGAGTAGCAAGCTCTCGTTCGATTGTTGCACCATTAGGAATGGTCGCTCCAGCGGTTTGATTAACATTGACACTTGAACCCTTGCTGCTTGCCCCCATTCCACCAACAAACAAATTACCTTGTGCAATAGCATATACTTGATTATCCGTGCCTTTTAGTGGAGTCATAATTAATGTTCCGCCACGCAAACTTTTCGCATTCCCAAGAGAGGAAACCACCACATCAATTTGTTGTCCAACTCGTGCATAAGAAGGTAATTTGGCGGTTACCATTACGGCTGCTACATTTTTCAATTGCATGTTACTGCCTGATGGCACCGTTATCCCTAATTGCGATAACATATTTGTGATACTTTGGATAGTAAAAGGTGTCTGTGAAGTTTGATCGCCTGTGCCATCAAGTCCAACCACAATACCATAACCCACTAAAGCATTTTCTCTTACCCCTTGAATGGTAACAAGATCACGAATGGGTTTTGCATAACAAACAGGAACAACCAACAATGTCATAACAAGTAAATTGATAAAAATGCGTAAATTATTTAGCATAATGATACTCATTAAAATGGTGAAAAATTTAAAAATAGGCGCTGTAACCAGCCCATAGTTTGTGCTTCATCAATGTAGCCGTTACCGACATACTCAATACGGGCATCAGCAACTTGCGTTGAAATAACAGTATTATTACCACTAATGGTTCTTGGATTTACTACACCCGAAAATCTTATAAATTCTGTACCTTGATTAATGGCAATCTGTTTTTCACCAATGACTTTCAAATTGCCATTAATCATGACATTTTGCACAGTGACGGTGATGGTGCCACTAAAGGTATTTTTTGCATTCGCACCACCTGATCCCTTAAAATCATTACTACCTGAGATATCCGTATCGGCTTTACCTCGGCCAACCAGTCCATCTAAAAAGTGAGGAACGGTTTTTACCCCTACATTTAAAGCCCCATTACGACCGGCATTAATTGATGAGCTTTTGCTTGCACTAACGTTTTCTTGTAAGACAATTGTTAAAACATCACCAATGTTGCGCGGCCTACGATCTTCAAACATGGGTTGATAGCCAAAACTGCTCGGTTGGGCTGCCTGATAGATTGAACCACTGGTATTGACAATATCAGGCATTCTCGGCACGATACTTGTTTGCCCTTCAACCAAGGCTTTTTTAGGCAACTGAGCACAACTAAAAAGAAAAAGTGCTATGAGAATATAAAGATATTTCACTATATTTATCATGCTATTAGATTTATAATTGGTTTAAACGTTGTAGCATTTGATCCGATGCAGAAATGGCTTTACTGTTAATTTCGTAAGCACGTTGTACTTGAATCATATTAACCAACTCTTCGGCAACATTAACGTTAGACGTTTCAGTATAACCTTGATAGAGCAATCCTGCTCCATTTAGTCCAGGAGTATTTTCAGTTGGTGCACCTGAGCTTTCGGTTTCTAAATACAAGTTTTCACCCATACTTTCTAGTCCTGTATCGTTAATAAACGTATGTAAGGTTAATTGCCCAACTTGGACTTGTGTTGATTGATTGGCTAAGGTCACATTGACCACACCATCACGTGCAACGGTCATTTTGATGGCATTAGATGGAATATTAATGGTTGGCTGAATTTCATAACCAGCAGCTGTAACCAATTGTCCATTTTGATTGACTTGAAACGCACCATTACGCGTATACGCTTGTGTACCATCGGGTAATAAAACTTGGAAAAAACCTTGTCCATTAATTGCCACATCACTGCTATTATCCGTTGCTTCCAAATTTCCCTGGCTATGAATACGTTCGGTCGCAACTGGACGAACACCTGTACCAATTTGCAACCCGGATGGTAATGTTGTTTGCTCAGATGATTGTGCCCCTGGTTGGCGAACCGTTTGATAAAGTAGATCTTCAAATACCGCTCTCTGTCTTTTAAAACCACTGGTACTAACATTGGCTAAATTATTAGAGATAATATCCATATTCATTTGTTGAGCAGTTAATCCTGTCTTAGCAATCCATAATGATTTAATCATGCTATTCCCTCCTAAGTAAGTGATAAAATTTGATTCGCTTTTTGAGCATTTTCATCAGCAGTAGTGATTTCTTTCATTTGCATTTCAAATTGACGAGCATGAGAGATTAAATCCACCATAGCGGTAACAGGATTCACATTACTGCCTTCTAATACCCCTGACATTAACTGAGCTTTTGGATTATCAGGCATTACCGCACCACGTTCATTTAATGTTGCCTGTGTTAAATGAAAAAAACCATCATCGCCACGTACCATTTCTTGTGGCAAAAGATGGACTTTTTTTATTTTACCGACTTGGGCTATAGTGGTCGGTTTATCTCCTGCGCCTAAAGCAGAAAGGGTACCATCACGACTAATACTTACTTGAGATTGTTGTGGTACAGTTAAAACACCATTATCCCCCATTAATGGATGGCCTTGGATATAAAGTCCACCGTTTTCATCAATCTCAATTGCACCATTACGGGTATAAGCCTCACTTCCATCTGCTAACTGTACTGCTAGCCAATCGTCTTGAGATAGTGCGACATCTAAATTTCGACCAGTATAATTAAATGCTCCCATTGTTGAATCGTAAGTAGGTGTTGTTGCAACAACCATCGTTCGTGTTGGCATATCATTGCCTACTATTGGCACAGCTTTCATTGCTGTTAATTGAGCTCGAAATCCCACCGTTGATACATTTGCCAGATTATGTGAAGTAACCGCCTGCTGATTAAGCGTTTGGCTTGCGCCCGACATTGCAGTATAAATAACCCGATCCATAAATAATCCTTAAACTAACGCAAATTAACCAATGTATTGAGTATTTGGTCTTGAGTTTTAATGGTTTGTGAATTCGATTGATAATTACGCTGAGCGACAATCATATTGACCAACTCTTGACTCATATCAACATTAGAAGCCTCTACCGCACCACTGGCTAGTGAACCAAACGTCCCACTGTTGGCGGTACCCAACACTTCTGATCCAGAATTAAGCGTTGATCGCCAATTATTATTGCCCGCTGATTCTAATCCATTAACATTGGCAAAATCTGCCATGGCAATTTGACCTAATAACATGGTTTGTTGATTAGAATAAACACCGAAAATTGTACCGTCATCATTAATACTATAGCCAACTAGATCACCAGCGGCATAACCATCAATAATAGGGGTTTTAATGCTACCGACTTCTTTACCCATATTTTGTTGGGTACTGCTTGCAAGTGATAATGTAAAGCTGTTATCTGCCGAACCATTTAGACCATTAATATTGATCGTCATTTCTGGATCACTAATTAATTTACCGGATGAATCAAATTCCATTTTCCCTAAGGTCTGAAGCGTTGCGTTAGGATCGCTGCTATCAAGATAATGAACATCCCATTGGTTATCTGCTGTTTTAACATAAAAAAGCTGAACATTACGTTGATTACCTAAGGAATCATAAGTGGTGATGGTGGTTGAATAATTAAATGTGTCAGCATCTGTTGCACTGATCGGTTGTTTTTCAGGAACTTTACTGTTTGAATTTAAATTTGTTTGCAAAGAGGCCTTACTGGTTGCTGAAGCATTTAACATCTCTTGCGAAATTTTTAATGGGCCAGGCGCAGATCCCTGTTGGATTTGTGGTGGCGTACCTGTCGCTAAATAGCCCGTTAATTGTAATCCATCGGCAGAGATAATATTACGCTCAGCATCTAATTGGAACTGACCATTACGGGTATAATAGATTTGCCCACTGCTATCCACTAACCGAAAAAATCCATTACCAGAAATAGCAACATCCAAACTATTATTGGTAGAGGTTGTCGTGCCATCATTAAAATTTTGCATAACAGATGCAACTTTAACCCCCATTCCAACTTTTGAACCGGCATAGATATCAGCAAATGAGATACTAGCACTTTTGAAGCCAACTGTTGCAGAATTGGCAATATTATTACCAATAACATCTAATTGTTTTGAAGCGGCATTCATACCACTAATTGCTTGAGAAAACCCCATATGAACTTATTCCCCTTTAAAGAATTTGACGCACTTCGTCAATACTAATTGAACCCAGTATCCCTAAATCTAGTAATACTTTATTGTTAACTTTGCTATTAATTACTCCGTACACCACGGAATAAGATAATGGTGTTGAAGATACTTTTTGTCCATCGTAGCTGGCATTAACTGAAAACGTATAGCTACCATCAGGCGCAAGTGTTCCATCATTAAGTTCACCATCCCAAGTAAAAGAACTGACCCCAGCAGGAATCGAACCGAGATCAACCTCACGCACAACATTGCCGTTTTCATCTTTTATGGTAACAACCACTGAATCAGCATCACGCATAAGTTCAAAGCCAAATGGTGTGGTAATGGTCTCTTTTTCTGTTTCTGAGCCTTCGACTTCCGATGTGGCAACCAAAATTTTATTACCTGGAACCATGACACCTTTACCAATCATATTACTTGCATTCACTGACATACTGTCGTCAATCTGACCAGAAACCATACCTAATGTCGTATTAAGTCGTTCAATACCTGCTAACGTATTAATCTGAGCAAGTTGTGAAGTCAACTGACTGTTGTCCATGGGATTGGTGGGATCTTGATTCTTCATTTGGGCGATAAGTAATGTTAAAAAATTATCTTGTAATTCCTGACTAGAATTACCATCAGATGTCCCTTTTCTGACTGGACTCGTCATATTTGATGTTTCTGACACTGCTACATTCGAAATACCCATGAATTACATCCTTCTATTGCCCTAAGGTAAGGGTTTTAAGCATTAAACTTTTTGCTGTATTGATGACTTCTACATTTGCTTGATAACTACGAGATGCTGATATGGTATTGACCATCTCTGCCACTACATCAACATTTGGTTTTTGAATGTAACCTTTTTCGTCTGCTAAAGGATGATTCGGGTCATAGATTAAATTCATTGGCGCTGGATCTTCAATCACTTGTGACACCTTTACGCCTGCTACGCTATTTTGGTAACCATTATCATCAACTTGGAAAATAACTTGTTTAGCTCGATAAGCTTGACCTGTTGTGCTGGTAATACTTTCAGCATTGGCTAAATTACTGGCACTGATATTCATACGTTGGGTCTGTGCCATTAGTGCTGAACCGGAAATGGCAAAAATAGAAAAACTCATGACAATTATCCTTGCTGTAATACTGACATCACATTTTTAAATTGTTCACCTAAAAAAGTAAGATTACTTTGATAGTGAATAGTGTTATCCATAAACGCTGTACGCTCTTGATCCATCTCTACAGTGTTACCATCTGCTGAAGCTTGATAAGGTATTCGATACAATAGATTTTGATTTGTCATCATTGGCATTGACATTGGAATATGACCATTAGAAGTAATATGAAGTGCAATATTATTTGCATTACCTTCATTTTTTATGGCTTTAGTTAACTCTGCTTTAAAATCAATATCTCGAGCTTGATAATTAGGTGTATCACTATTAGCAATATTGGCGGCTAGAATATTTTGCCGCATTTCACGCACATTGAGTGCCTGACTGTGAAAATTAACCCAGTTATCCAATTTATCAAACATAAAATCACCCTAATTTTTTTTGATAGAAAGGATTTTAAGTGAAGCTAAAAAAAATCATCGTACAAATAACGGTTAAAATTGTCCTTATTTCAACATTCAGACTTTCTGAGCATAAAGTAAAATTTACATCATAAATAATATAGAAAAAATAAGCATGATTAGAATAGTGAAATTAATAATTGGTATGTTTATCTTATTTAGCTGCCATATCGTCTTAGCTAACTCGCTTAGCAAACAGATTAACGATCTCATTACTCAGCAATTTAGCCATAATCCTGAAGCTGTAACGATTAGTTATACCAATGATATGCCTAAATTGAATTGCGACAACCCCACCTTATCTTTACTTAATACCAAAAAACCGTGGGGCAATATGACCATCAGTGTACAGTGTGATAATAAAAAAAGGTTTATGCACATTTATGTTGCAGTTAGCGGACATTACCTTATCGCCAAACAACCAATCATGGCTGGCTCAGTTATCACAGAAGATTTGATAGATTTAAAATTTGGATGGTTAGATAAGCTCCCCTCCTCAGTTATTTTAAATAAATCCGATGCCCTTAATCATATTGCTACACGTAATATCAATCAGAGTGAAACCATAAAAAAAGCAATGCTACAAAAAAATTGGCAGGTTAAAGCTGGTCAAATCGTTAAAGTCATTATTGATGGCGAAAGTTATCAAATAACCACAAATGGTAAATCACTCAATAATGCCACATTAGATGAGAAAATTAGTGTTAAACTTAATTCAGGTAATGTCATTGATGGAGTATTAACAAATCAAGGTGTAATCATTTTCAACAAATAAAATTAATGATTTTTCTATTTTTGCCGATAATGGAACTAAACAAATTATACAAATCGTAATTATGATCAAAGGTACCTTATGAGTATTGATGCAACAAAATCTATTACCGCCATTTCAGGACTTATGAGTCGTGATGTAATTTCTGAGCAACAGAAAAATCAGACAGCGGTAATACCAGCCCAAAATGATACCAAGGTAAGTGCTAATGTAAACCTATCACAAAATTCAGTAACACTATTACGCACAATCGACAATGATATTAACGTAAAAAAAGTTGATAAAATAAAACAAGCCATTGCCGATGGTTCATTAGTGATTGATTCACGAAAAATTGCTAAAGAACTGATTCAGCAAATGCTACAAAACATTGAAAGCTAATGAACATTTAAGGAATATAAACATGTTAGAATTAGAGGATATTTTAAACAACATCACAGAAATGTTACAAACTCTCTCAGAAATTCTGCAAACAGAGCAACAAATACTGATTGATAATAAGTTAATCAATCAATTAGCTGATATTATTGATAAAAAAAGTCAGTTACTTATTCAATTAAAATTATTGGATGAAAAACGAGTTAAGTTGAGTCAACAACTGGCAATACAACCCCCTTATAATGAAAATCCAGCCGTGGCGGCTCACTGGCAATCAATTACCGATACTACCAAATTATTGGCAAAGATTAATCACGATAATGGTTTGATTATTCAAAATCGCATGAACATGACAGAACAGTCAATCAATTATCTTAAAAATTTAAATAATCCAGCAGTTTATACAAATAATGGCTATCAGCAAACTGAAGTTATTTCATCCAAACGGGCGAAAGTGTAAAATAAAAACAAACAAACTATTGATATTAAAATCCGTTAAACGAGATAAATACCCCATAAATCATCGCCTTTTCAAAGCAATAATTCTCAAATAATAAGTTCATACTGTTATCATTAAAAAATGCATTTAACAGTATAATTTTATTCCCACCATGGCTAATGAGAGTGATCTAGATAAAAGCGAACAACCCACGGATAGCAAAATAAAAAAAGCTAAGGAAAAGGGGCAGATACCACGATCTCGAGAATTAACATCCTTGTTTATTCTATTAATAGGTATTTCACTACTTTTAATAATAGGACCTTATACAGTTAATCAACTGATCACTATTATAAAAATGGCGATCAAAGTATCACACTCACCAAAAGATGATACATTAATTACTTTACATTTAGTTAATTTGATCACAGCAGGTATTTGGTCTATTGTGCCAATTGTTATAGGATTGGTAATTACTGCCATGTTTGCTCCACTTGGTGTTGGGGGATTACTCTTTAGCCTGCAATCAATCAAACCAAAATTTTCAAAACTCAACCCTATAGCTGGGTTTGGTCGACTATTTAGCATTAGAATTTTTTCGGAACTGCTTAAAAGCATACTTAAAGTTACCCTGATTTCAACCACGGTAGCTCTATTTTTATTACACTATTTTCCCAATATACTTTCCTTACCCAATATGTATTTAAATAACGCATTAACAAATGCAATAGAATTAGTCATTATTTGTGGAATTTTAAGTGTGTTATCTTTAATACCAATGGTTGGTTTTGATATTTTTTATCAAATTTGGAGTAATTTGAAAAAATTGAAAATGTCCAAACAAGAAATTAAAGATGAGTTTAAAGAACAAGAAGGTGATCCACAAATAAAAGGTCGTATTCGCCAAATGCAACAAGCAATGGCCCGACGTCGAATGATGAAAGATGTGACTAAAGCCAATGTTATTGTAACTAACCCAACCCATTACGCTGTTGCTTTACAATATGATGATAAAACCATGGCTGCTCCAAAATTATTAGCCAAAGGTACGGATAACATTGCGCTGCGTATTAAAGAAATAGCAAGCGAACATAATATACCCTTATTAGAGGCACCACCTTTAGCTCGTGCTTTATATCACCATGGTGAAATTGGTGAAACGATTCCAACCGAGCTTTATACCGCTGTGGCACAAATTTTAGCTTGGGTATATCAATTAAAACATTGGTATAAATATGGCGGTGATAAGCCAATAGCACCGAATAATTTACCCGTACCTGAATCGCTATCCGAATATAAATAACCGTAATTACTAATTTTATGATTAAATCAAAGCTACAGACATTATTGTCATTGAATACCTTAAAAAATGGTCAATATCAAATTTTAGCGGGACCAATACTCATATTATTGATTCTGTCGATGATGGTATTACCTTTGCCAGCTTTTATCTTAGATCTATTTTTTACTTTTAATATTGCCTTATCCATTATTATATTAATTGTCGCTTTATTCACTAAAAGAGTGCTTGATTTTGCAGCATTTCCAACGGTTTTATTATTTGCAACTTTATTGCGCTTATCGCTCAATGTTGCCTCTACAAGGGTAGTATTATTAAAAGGTCATACCGGCAGTGATGCGGCAGGGCGGGTTATTGAAGCGTTCGGGCACTTTTTAGTTGGTGGAAATTTTGCTATTGGTATGGTTGTATTTGTTATTTTGGTCATCATTAACTTCATGGTGATTACCAAAGGAGCTGGACGAATTGCTGAAGTGGGGGCTCGTTTTGCATTAGATGGCATGCCAGGTAAACAAATGGCAATTGATGCTGATCTTAATGCGGGGTTAATTGGTGAAGATGAAGCTAAAGCACGAAGAGCAGAAGTGACCCAAGAAGCCGATTTTTACGGTTCAATGGACGGTGCCAGTAAATTTGTTCGCGGTGATGCTATTGCTGGGTTGCTCATTATGGCAATTACCATTATCGGTGGCTTATTAGTTGGTGTTATGCAACATGGTATGACGTTTGCTGATGCAAGCCACACTTATGTATTACTGACAATTGGTGATGGTTTAGTTGCGCAAATACCATCATTAATTATTTCAACTGCAGCAGGTGTTATTGTTACTCGAGTGAACTCGCAAGATAGTATCAGTGAACAAATGCTTAACCAGTTATTCAATAGCCCTAAAGTATTGATTTTGACAGCGGTTGTAATTGGCTTACTTGGACTGATTCCAGGCATGCCCAATATTGTATTTTTAATGTTCACCGGTTTTTTAACCGTGCTGGCATGGTGGCTAAACAAACATAAAAATGCTGAGCCACAAAATACCACAAAAACCACAGAAGCACCGGCAACGACGCCAGCAAGTTTAGAAGCCACTTGGTCGGATGTAAATATTGAAGATATTTTAGCCATGGAAGTCGGATACGGACTTATCCCTATGGTGGATCAAACACAAAACGGCGAATTATTGGGTAAAATTCGTAGTTTACGTAAAAAATTTGCTCAAACGTTAGGCTTTTTACCTCCTCAAGTGCATATTCGCGATAATCTTTCATTAGCGCCTTATCAATATAAAATCTTTATTAAAGGTGGTGAAATTGGAAAAGGTGAAATTGTTAATAATAAATGGTTAGCCATTAATCCAGGTAATGTAACTGAAACCATTAAAGGCACACCTACTACTGAACCTGCTTTTGGATTGCCGGCTATTTGGATAGATAAAAACGATAAAGAAAATGCGCAGATATTAGGTTATACCGTTGTTGATACTAGCACCATGATTGCAACGCACTTTAATCACCTGTTACAACAATTTGCCAGTGATTTACTTGGTCGGTTAGAAACTCAAGAACTGCTCGATCGAATTAAGCAAGAAGTACCAAAACTTGTTGAAGACTTTATTCCAGGAGTCATAACATTAACAACGTTTCATAAAATATTGCAAAATTTGATTGCTGAAAAAGTTTCAATTCGTGATATGCGCACCATTATAGAAACCATTTGTGAACATGCACCAACTCAGAATGATGCTTATCAATTACTTAGTATGGTTAGAATTGCATTAGGGCGCGTAATCACTCAACAATGGTTTTCTGATAGTGAGCAAATCAATGTGATCTGCTTAAATGTCAATTTAGAGCGTTTGTTACTGCAAACACTGCAAAATACCAGTAACTTTGAGCCGGGTTTAGCTGAACATATCATTCAACAACTACAACAAGCTCTTCATCAGCAAGAAGCAATCGGTGCTCCACCGGTTTTATTGGTTAATCACTCGTTACGAGCCATGCTTGCTCAATTTTTAAGACCTAATTTTCCTCAATTAGCGGTATTGTCAAATTTAGAAATTCCGAATAATCGAGAGATCAAAGTAACATGTCAAATTGGCAGTGAAACCTAATAAAAACAGAAAGTTTAAACGGTCAGTTTCGATAGCCACGTAAAATTCTCTATCTCTTTTCAAAGATTGTCCCTTTTTTGAAAGGAGATTGCATAAACCTGTATTTGGTTAATAAGATATAACTTATTCCACCAACAAAAAAACCGACAATCCATGATAAACTTACTTCATAAAATGCCGAAGCAGAACCAATAAGCATCGCTAAAATAGCCGCAGGATTATAACCTGCAAACTGACCTTTATTATTGTATAAAGCATGTATATTAATTTGCTGGCGACGTAATAAATAATATTCCACCAATAGTATTGCAACAATTGGTCCTAAAAATGCGGAGTAAATGAGAATAAATAAGCCTAATCCTTGTGCTGATGTATCTTGCACTAAAATCCAAGGGAAAGAAGCGATAGCTAATAAACCGGTAATTGTTACGGATAATTGATAATTGGCTTTCGTTAACAAGGTAATCACGTAAGCTGGCGGAATAATGTTAGCGACAATATTTACCGCAATGGTACCTAACACAATAAAGGTTGATACGATAATAGTGATATAGGAATTATCTACCACGATTGCAAAGGCTTTCACTGGATTAGCGTTACCAGTGACAGAAGCCAACATCACGCCAATAGTAATAATAAAACCATAAGCAATAAAAATCGGTAGAAAATAAAGTAACGCTCTTTGACGATGGCTAAAGCCTAATTTGAGCTCTCGAGAATAATCAGCTGCACTCAGAAAAATTGCAGAATAATTGCCCAAAAACATCATAATAAAGCCATAAAAAGGCAGTCCCCAGGTTCCTTTAGGCTTCACCCATTTGTCTATAACAATATCTTGATGATTATTGAGTAGTATAATAAAAACATAAACTAATGCACAAAGAATAACAACCGAAATTAAGGTTTCAACCCATTTTATTGCATGGAACCCATATAGCGACAAGGCGATTTGGAAACATTGCAAAATAAGAAAACAGACAAATACCTGATTAAATCCGCCATTCGATAATATTTTAATGATTTCATTAAGGGCTGTTGCGCCAATCCAGCTTTGAAAGCCATACCAAACAATAGCAGGAATACCACGTAGCAACGATGAAACAACAGCTCCTTTTATTCCAAATGACATGCGCAGTTGCATCACATAAGGAATTCCAGTGCGATACCCTAACCGATCATTTAAAACAAAAATTGTGGTAATAATTAAGATTGAGATGAACATTGCAATGAAAGTTTGAAGAGTATTCATAGTCGCAACTCCTGCTACTACCAAGCTTGTGCCTAAAGTCATATTACCTAAATTCATACCATCGCCTATCCACATAAATCCATAGGTAAAACAATTCATGGTTCGATCTTTATTGGTCTTAGGTAGTAATGATCTGTTAATGGTTAGTGATTCAGATGATGATTGCTTTGTATGATTTTTCATAATCCTATCCCTTAATTACCTGAGTTTTTACTTATGTCTTTATGATTAACAGCGAATAAAGGTTCCTCTTGGTGTTGAATCAATACCAGAATCAATCTGATAAATGGTTTCTCCTCGTAACAATGTTTGTACGACTTGTGCACCAATTTGCCTACCCACATAAGGACTAAATTGATTGCGATATTCAAGATTTTGAGCTTTTAATACATAGCATGAACGAGGTTTTATAAAAATAATGTCAGCATCTTTACCAACTTGAATGGCGCCTTTGGTTGGTAAGTTGTATCTTTCGGCAGGATTTTTTGCGATAATATCGGCAAATTGCTTTAATGACATACCCCGTTTTTGTACCGCTTCATCAAAAAATATATCCACATTATTTTGAACACCAGAAATGCCGCCCCAAGCATCAAAAGCATTGTCTTTATTTTTTAAATCATAGGTACAAGGTGAATGATCGGATACGGCGGTAATAATGTGTCCTGCAAAGAGGTATTTCCATAATCCTTCTTGAGCTTGCTGATCGCGGATTGGTGGTGAACATTTTGCAATTGGTCCAATAGCATCCAATTGGTCTGTAGTAAAATAGAGGTAATGGATACAGGTTTCGCACGTCACATTAATGCCTTCTTGGCGTGCTTTGATAACCTCTTCAACTCCTTCTGGACAAGCGACATGGCATATATGAATCGGGCACCCAGTTTGTTTAGCGAAAAAGATGGCTCGACGAATTGCTTCAACTTCAGTAAATGCCGGACGGGTTGCTACATATTGTGATAATTTACTTTCGCCTCGTGCTTTAGCTTGTTGCCCTAAAATATCAGTAATTGCGGCATTTTCTGCATGGATAGCTAGCACTTTACCGGTTTTAGCAATTTGGCGCATTCCTTCCCACAATGCATAATCATTCACATTAGCAAAATCACCGTCAAGATTTGGATCCCCACAAGTTGCCATAAAACATTTAAATGCCGCAACGCCCTCTTCGACTTGTTCTGCAATACCATTATTGGTTAAGTTATAAGGAACTAATCCCCCATAGGAAGCAACATCGACATAAAGTTTTCCTTGACCAGCAGCGTATTTTTGATGAAGAGTTTCAGCACTGGTAGTGGCAGGAAGTTGATTAAGAGGCATTTCAACAAAGGTTGTTACGCCCCCTTTTGCACATGCTTTTGTTCCAGTCACATAGCCTTCCCACTCATGACGAACACCGCCAGGCTCACTAATATGCACATGAACATCAACCATACCAGGGCTGACAACTAAGCCTTGAGCATCAATAGTCTTAATAGCTTGCTCCAAATCCAAGCCAATAGCCGCAATTCTGCCATTTTTTATTGCAATATCGGTATAGACTTCACCCGATTCGAGAATAACAAGACCATTTTTTATGATCAGATCGTATTGCATAACATTTTTTCCAAGTAAAGTAACAACGAATCAAAGACAGTACAACTATAAGAATTATGAAAAAGTGATAAGAACAGTAATGCAATAAATATGCCAATGAATCAATTGGTAAGGATCGATATTGTGATTTGAAAATTTCGATTCGTGATGCACTAAAAGGATCCAACAATGTGTAGCTATATAACATTTTGCCACATTTTTGTGATATTAGAATGAAAATAGATACACGTTATCAAAAATTTCTAATGCTTGCGGATTAAATCATTTGCCTTACATACAACCTAGTAATTTGATTATAGACCATCTTAATGTAAGGCTTAATAAACTAATGAGCAACAACTGTGAAACGTTGCTGAATATGTTTAGCATTTTCAGCTTCATCAACCATAGCAATAGCATAATCAGCATAGCTAATTTGGCTTTTGCCTTGACTATTAATCATAAACTGCTCACCACCAGTGGTATAATGACCTGTTCTTGGACCATCAGCAATAAACTCAATAGCAGGGCTTAAGTATGTCCAGTTCACATTGTTACATTTTTTGAGTGCATCTAACGCTTTTGCCATATTATTTGCTAATGGTTTAAACTCTTCAGGGAATTGGGGAGTATCAACTAAACGAATAGAATGTTCTGGATTGACATATAAACTACCTGCACCACCAACAACTAATAATCGATTAGGTTTATCCATCAAAATATCCGTAAGATGTTTTAAACTTGTTTGATGTAAAGGCAGTGACTCGAGTGTCCAGGTGGCAAATGCATCAACAATAACATCAAAAGGTCTTAAATCATCATAAGTTAACTCAAAAAGATCTTTAACCAATACGTCAGCTTTAGGATCAACTTTAGCATCAGCTCTACGGACAATTGCCGTGACGGCATGACCACGGTTAAGTGCTTCTTTAACAATTAATGAGCCTGATTTACCATTTGCACCAATTACAGCTATTTTCATTATTTACTCCTTTCCTATTATTTAAATTAAAATTCAATTTGATTCAAATAAATATCTGTTATATAAAAAATCTTTTACTCAATGGCAAGTTTTAGATTAATATTCAAAGTATCTATTGTAAAGTAGGTACCGTTATGTAATATAGTATCTTTTAGGAAACTATCATTGAATTTAAAGGAATTATTAACAATGTCATTAAATGAAAATTTGCCTCCTTGTCCTGTTGAAATCACATTAATGTTAATGGGTGATAAATGGAAAGTATTAATAGTGCGTGATTTACTGACTGGAACCAAACGTTTTGGCGAATTAAAAAAATCCCTAAATGGCATCTCACAAAAAGTCCTCACTTCTCATTTACGCATTATGGAAAAAAATGGCTTAATCACCCGCAAAGTTTATGCACAAGTACCACCAAAAGTTGAATATACCTTAACCGAAGTTGGACAAAGTTTAAAACAAGTGCATGATGCGATGTTAGCGTGGGGAAAAACTTATCAAAAATTAATATCAAACAGTGAATGAATAAAATCATAAAAACCATTTCTTATAGTAACGAGATAAATACATTGGGTAATGGCATTAACAGTCAATCGTGTAAAAATCGAATACCGTAATAAATAAAAAAGTGGATCATTTTTGCACACTATTCATTTTATTCAACAACCTATTGAAAGTACACTACTTTTTCCAACGGAAAAACAAAGTTTTTTAGGATTTATTTGAACAATAATGCATGAATCATTGAAGAATGATTGAACAGATCAATTGAACATGATATCTCTATTCATAAACATCTTATTCAATCGGAATATCGCAATTTTGGTCAATCTATATTACTATGATTTCATTGATTTTCGTATAATGAAGTGATTATGAGTGCGTTGTCTAACCATCTAACCATTAAAGACATTGCTAAATTAAGCGGTGTGAGCAAATCGACCGTTTCACGGGTAATTAATCATGATCCAATGGTGAAAGAAACCACCCGTAATAAAGTGATGACAATCATTGAACAGTATCAATTTATCCCTTCTAAGTCAGCAAGAGCAATGCGTGGTTATGGAAATAAAGTGATAGGTATTATTGTCACTCGTCTTGATTCGATGTCTGAAAATCAAGCAGTGCGCGCTATACTGCCAATTTTATACCAGCATGGTTACGATCCTATCATCCTTGAAAGCCAGTTTAGTGTTAATAAAGTCCACGAACATTTAACCATATTGAAAGAAAAGCAAGCAGATGGTGTGATTGTTTTTGCTTTCACTGGGTTAGAACACTCATTATTATCATTTTGGCAAAATAAAAGTGTGATAATCGCCAGATCATTTCAGGAATATACTTGCATTTGCTACGATGACATTGGTGCAGTCACAACCTTACTGAAATATTTACATCAATCAAGAAAACATCAAAATATTGGCTTTATTGGTATTGATCAACAAGACCAAACAACAGGTGCATTACGCTATCAAGCCTATATGGATTATTGCCACAAACATCAAATCAGTACAAATGCTTACTTAGGCAATTTGAGTTATCGTTCAGGTTATGAACTTGCTGAATCAATTTTATCACACTCGCCAACAGCAATCGTTTGTGCGACTGACGCCATCGCTTTAGGATTAAACAAATATTTACAGCAGAATCAATTAGAACATATTGTGGTCGCGAGCATTGGCAACAGTGAGTTACTTAATTTTTTGTTCCCTGATACGCTTTCAGTTGAGCTTGGGTTTGATAAAGCCGGTACCTATGCCGCCCAAGCATTACTCAGCATGTTACAAAATACCGTTTCATTTAAAACCACTACCGTACCTTGTAAATTAATGATTTAAAATCAGCCTCGATTAATCAATCGCCTCACAATCCAAGTAAAAAATTGTGAGTTCAGTCACAAATAGGGAACGTTCCCATTTATTATTTATTAAAATCAATTTAAGCTTGATTCATATTAAATAATAGCCAAACTATTGATGAAACAAATCAGCTAAAGTTTTAATTACAAGGAGACTTTTATGGCTAAAGATTCAAAAATATCAACCGAATCAATAACGCAACTGGTCGATTTAATTGGTGGGAAAGAAAATATTGCCAGTGTTACCCACTGCTTAACCAGATTAAGATTTGCGTTGATCGATCCCAACATCGCCAATGTTGATGCCATACAAGCCCTTCCTTTTGTCAAAGGTTGTTTTAACAACGCCGGGCAATTTCAAGTTATCATTGGGACGAATGTTGATAGCTATTACAAAACTTTAACCCAACAATTAAATTTGGACGAAGCAAGCAAAGAACAGACCAAAGCCGCTGCTAAGAAAAATATGTCTTTCTTTGAACAACTTATTGCCAATTTGGCCGAAATTTTTGTGCCATTATTACCGGCTTTAATTGCCGGAGGTCTATTACTTGGTTTACGTAATATCATCGGTGAAATGCCAACTATTGATGATAAACCACTGATTCAAACTTACCATTGGTTAGAACCTATCTATAATATTCTTTGGCTACCTTGTGAAGCGATTTTCCACTTTTTACCGGTTGCTATTTGCTGGTCTACGGTGAAAAAAATGGGTGGTTCGCCAGTATTAGGTCTTATACTGGGTATTACTTTAGTTTCACCACAACTAATGAACGCTTATGACCTTGGAAGCAAAATACCGGAAGTCTGGGATTTTGGTTGGTCTAGTATCGAAAAAGTTGGCTATCAAGCACAAGTGATCCCATCCATTTTTGCAGGTTTAGCACTAGGGTGGATCGAAACACGATTACGCAAAATTGTGCCTGACTACTTAACGCTAGTAATTGTGCCGATTGTTGCGCTGCTAGCATCAGTATTTTTAGCTCACTTTTTATTGGGACCATTTGGACGAATGTTAGGTAACGGTATTGCTACGGTTGTTAAATATTTAATGACCGGCGATTATGCTTTTATTGGTTCAGCTATTTTTGGATTTTTCTATTCACCGCTGGTCATTACCGGTATTCACCATACTACACTCGCTATCGACATGCAGATGACCGAAAGTATGGGCGGCACTCCGCTTTGGCCAATTATTGCTTTATCTAATATTGCCCAAGCATCCGCGGTAGTGGGTATTATATTAGTAAGTAAAAAACATAATGAGCGGGAAGTCTCGGTTCCAGCTGCCATCTCGGCTTATTTAGGTGTAACTGAACCGGCAATGTACGGCATCAATTTACGCTATAAATTCCCAATGCTATGTGCCATGATCGGTGCAGCTTTAGCTGGATTAATTTGTGGTTTATTTGGCGTTTTATCTAATGGTATCGGTGTCGGTGGTTTGCCGGGCATATTATCGATTAAACCGGTATATTGGTCGATTTATGCCTTAGCAATGATTGTGGCGATTGTTGTACCGATCGTTTTAACGGCTACCGTTTATAAAATAAAGCTTAAACAAGGTACGTTAGATATTCGCTAAATAGTCTATAAAAGTTAACCGTTCTGGCATAAGAACAGTTAATCAATTGTTTAAATTAACGATTTTTAAAAATTACTATGAAGAGCAAGCAATGAATAAAATTGATATTCCTTGGTGGCAAAACGGTACTATTTATCAAATCTATCCCAAAAGCTTTCAAGCCAGCGGCGCAAGTCCAACTGGGGATGTATTAGGTATTATCAGTCGATTAGATTATCTAAAAAGACTCGGGATTAGTGCCATTTGGTTAACGCCTATTTACCCGTCACCACAAATTGATAATGGTTATGATGTCTCTGATTATTATGATATTGATCCCGCCTATGGCAGCATGGAGGATTTTGAATTGCTGGTACAGCAAGCCCATCTTCGCGGTATCCGTATTATGATGGATATGGTATTTAATCATACTTCAACTAAGCACCCATGGTTTAAATCTGCTTTAGATAAATCCAGCCCTTATCGATCTTTTTATATTTGGAAAGATGCCAAATCCGATGGTGCTGAGCCTAATAACTGGCGTTCAAAATTTGGCGGTAAGGCTTGGCAATGGCATGAACCATCTCACCAGTATTACTTACACTTATTTGCTAAAGAACAGGCTGATCTGAATTGGGAAAATCCCAACGTCCGACAAGAAATCAAAAAAGTTTGCCAATTTTGGGCGGATAAAGGAGTGGATGCCTTAAGATTGGATGTCATTAATTTAGTTTCAAAACAACAAGATTTTGCGGATGATAACAACGGCGATGGTCGAAAATATTACACTGATGGTCCCAAAATACATCAATTTCTACAAGAGATGAGCCGAGAGGTATTCCAACCTAATCAACTTATTACCGTGGGTGAAATGTCCTCAACTAGCCTTGAAAATTGCCAACACTATGCTGCTTTAGACGGTAAAGAACTGACCATGACATTTAACTTTCATCATCTAAAAGTTGATTATCCTGATGGTTACAAATGGTCATTGGCACAGCCCAACTTATTAGAATTAAAAAAAATCATGGGGTATTGGCAAACTGGCATGCACGGTAAGGCTTGGAATGCCATTTTCTGGTGTAATCACGATCAACCCCGCATCGTATCACGCTTTGGCAATGAGACCCAATATCATACCGAATCAGCTAAAATGCTGGCTATGTTGCTCTATGGTCTACAAGGTACGCCGTACCTGTATCAAGGTGAAGAAATTGGTATGACCAATCCTCATTTTACTGATATATCACAATATCGGGATGTAGAAAGCTTAAATATTTACCATGAAAAAATCGCCGAAGGCATGTCGAAAGCGGAAATGCTAGCTATTTTAGCCAGCAAATCACGCGACAATAGCCGAACACCGATGCAGTGGGATAACTCCGCTCATGCTGGCTTTAGCAAAGGCGAACCGTGGATAGCTGTTGCCAACAATTATCCACAGATTAACGTAAAAGCCGCACTTGACGATCCCAATTCCATCTTTTATTGCTATCAAACCTTAATCAGATTGCGGAAGGAGTACCCAATATTTATTTTGGGTGATTATCAAGATTTAACGCCAGATATTGCCGATTATTGGTGCTATGTTCGCAATTGGAATAATCAAAAACTTCTGGTAATAATCAATTTGACGAATAAAACAACTCACTGGACATTGCCAAAAGATCTGCAACAGATTCATTGGCAACAATTATTCGGTAATTATACAAACAGCAATGCGTTGGAGTCTGAAATAACCTTAAAACCTTATCAGGCAATGTATTTATTGCTGAAAGTGGATGGATTAAATTAGCCGTTCATCTTTCAATATCATTAACGATTAAAAAGCGTAATCTAGCCAAGATTACGCTTTAATAGCGTTGTTTGAAACTAACGACCAAAATCGACTAAATAAAAAGCATTTTTACTAAAATATGGTCCTAAAACTATAGTACTCTTTCTTCAACGTATTACTCATTCTCGTAAATTATCTATCTATTTTAATTTAAGATTTTTCAAAAAAAAAGTTGCAAAATACATGAAACCGTGTATTTTATATTCACTCTTCAATGATTTTTTGACGTTAATCAATTCCGGATGTTC
>NZ_JAFNMU010000015.1:0-49363 GCF_026537125.1 Gilliamella sp. B2828 | reverse complement strand
TTTGCTGATCAATTGGGCATAAACTCGTTGCCAACTAAAGCGATTGGCAACGGCTCATTCACCCCGATCATTAACATAGAAGGACAGCTTATGTTGAAACACATTATTACCGTCGTCAGTTTGGTAATGCTTATCACCGGTTGCCATACCTCACGTAACACTAACCGAGTTGACCCCAATTTACCCAAAAAACCTTACGCTGAATGGCGTATTGGTGGTCGTTATCCACTCTATTTTCAATCAACAGTTTTTTCAACCATGGTAAAAACCCAATCCAATAAATATAAAATTATTAATATCGCTGCTGGGGGTAATTACAGTCGGGATCCGGGTAAATGGAACACACGTTTTGGTATCAATGACCTGCCTGTGTATTCTGATTTACCGGAAGAATTTTATATTTGCTGGTCCTCTTTTGCCGATCAAACTTTTTATCGCACTAAATTAGTGGTGCCATTGTGGGCACGGCAAGAAATGGTAACGCCACATCACTACTATTCTGAAGCCTACGATCAAAATGAGATTGGTTATAATGACACGGTTATTATTGGTTTTGCCCCGGGTGGCAGTGTGACCGGTTGGCTCATAGGCGTTGCTCACCCTGACGCACCGTCAATAGAGTTTGGTAAAGGGATCACCGAACGGATACCGCAAGGATCTGATGTGTGTCCCAATCCTTACCCGAACGGAAAAATAACTGAAATCACTCCCGAAGCTAAAGCCTGGTTAAAAAAACACGGCATGCCTAAAGCGTGGCAAGAAAAGTACAATAACGTCACCATGGGACAATACCTGAAACTGAAAAATCCACCCAATTTTTAGGCTATTCTTGCATATGAACATAATGATTTCTCAGGGTCATCTTATACAATTAGGTAAGTGAGTTTGAAGGTTTTAATTAAAAAAATCATATATAGCGTATACGTAAGAAATCATAATGCACTTGATAATATGGAATCTCTACAATACGCTAAAAAGTACAATCTATTTAACCTAAGTCGTTTGTTTGTTATTGAGTAGTATATGTCAGTTGCTTGCTTTTTTTTCAGTTCAAAACTCAAATGTGCCAATGGCAGTCAATGATTATTTTTATATTAATTAAATTGATTTATATCACCAAATACCATTTTAATACCTTCACTAATATCACATATATCATCCAGGTATAAAATATGTAGATTCTTCTTCGCACGAGAACAAGCCACGTAAATTAGATTCTGAGTATTTTCTATTTGTCCTTTATAATTGTTATCCAGCAATTTTCTATTTTGTTCTTCTGGAGTAGATTGAATATGTGAAAAATAATTTTTAAACTTATCTTTTCCAGGACCTGTACTGCCGAAATTATGTTCCATAATAATAGCCACATTATCATATTCGGATCCTTTAGTTCCATGATAGGTATGATAAATGACCTTCGTGTTAGTATCTCTATCTTCATTAATAAATGAAACCCATTTCAACCATTCAGTTAAATTTACATTGAGAATTGTCTGAATTTTTTGATCATTTTCAATTTTTAGCTCTTCAACTTCGTTAGATTCTTCAAACATTGTTTTATAAATCATATCTCTGATATATGTATAAAATGAATTATATTTTTTGATTTCGGAATAAAGTTTTGAAAAAATGTTATTGAGACAATATTTAATTGCCAAATTAGTATCATCAACGTGATGACTTTGAATAATTTCCGATATATTTTTTAGTAACTCTTCCAAAGTATTCACTTTCATACCAGAAAATAAATCAATTACTGTTTTAGCATTATCAAATGTAATATCATTATTAGTCTTTCCAAACAGATCATAATATGTTGTATTCTCATCATTTAACTTTTTATAAAACATTACTAAATGATAAAAAATAAGCACAGCAGGATGAAGTTTTTCTAGTTGATGTGACAGAAGTTGAGAATTAATATCTTTATAGTAAATAATTTTAGAATCACTAATTGATTTATAAACATTTTCAAATCCTCCAAGACTGGCTAATGAACGATTTAGAGGAATCAAACAGTCAATTTTTTCATCTTGCGGAATTGTTCTATGATATTGGTCTATGAATTCTCGTATTTTACTAGTTTTATTTTCTTCATCCGTTTTCTTTAAATAGAAAAACTGGATGTCCCCCTTGTTACGGCTGGGATCTATCGGTTTTTGTTGGATACTGTCATTTCTAATTTTATTAATAATATCAATTACTTGAATATGGGATCGTCGATTAAATATCTTATCAATATTTTCTATTTCTGAATGAATTTCCTGAATATTACTACCGACGCCATCATCATAGATATTTTGTTTTGTATCTCCAAAGTAACCAACTAGCCATCTTTTCTTGTTTTTGAGCACATAATAGTGCAATATTTGAACTAACTTTATCACATTCTCGTGAGAATCTTGATACTCATCAATAAAAATAAAAGGGTATTTATCCACAAGAATTCTTGTTAGCATTGGATGTTTATTAATCAACGACAGGCTATATTCCAATAATGTATCATGACTAAACCTCATAGAGGCTAATTGATCTGAATTAAATTTACTGTCATAAAGGATTGTAATCTTTTTTCGTTCTAGAGGATCATTAATTCTATCTAACGCATTTGTGTAACGCTCTTTTTTATAAAAAAGCTCTACAAGTTTTTTAAAGTTACTTACATTGTTTAAAGCTGAGGAGAGATAAGCGTGTTTAGATTGATAGCTTGTATAACATTGCTTAAATTTATCTGCAGAATAATCTCTATTTACATAAAAGCAATGTTTTGTTTCTTGAATTAGGGATAAAAATAACTCTAAGTTGTCATTAAAAATGGCTGATAGATTTTTATCCTTTTTATATTCTTCTATTTTTTTTTGAATATTAGTTAATTCAATTTCTAGCTTTTCCTTATGTAAGTCGATTAATTCGCTCTTTTGATATAATTTTATCTGTTCCCATAACATTTCATGAATAGTTGAAACTAAAACAAATTGTGTATTGCCAAGACGTTCTTTAATCTCATTAACGGCTACATTGGTATACGTTATACATAGGATTTTTTGATTATTCTTTTTCAGTTCTAATTGTTTTGTATTTAGAATATATTTTATAGATTCGATTAGGGCATAAGTCTTTCCCGCACCTGCGCCGGCATTGAATCGAAAACTTTTAAACTTTTCAATTGCATCAAAAATTTTATCTTGTATTTCACGCTCTTGTTTAAGATTTTGCTCTAATGTCATAACTTATACCTTATACCTTATACCTTATACCTTATTGCTTAATTTATTTTCCAACCATATAAAACCATCCTTAATATATTTAGGTAATTCGCGTTTTATACAGTTATCAGATGTACAGTTATCAGATGTAATGAGTTTATAAAGTAACTGACTCGCAAATTCAGATTTGCCATCATTATTGCTAAGACTTCGCTGTAATCTAAATGAATTCTGTATTAAGTTTTCCATTTTTTTTCCGTCTTCAGTTATGTCGTTATAAATATTTGGTCTAATATTAGATATTACTTTATGCAAAAGAGCATTTTTGTAATGAGTTAATATGATGGCTTCTTCAAAACTTGTTGCAAATTGCCCCTCGATGGGATCTTTTTGATAGACAGCATAGAGCAAACCTTCTTCAAAATAATCTTTTAAATCGATGAGACAAATGGTTTTATCTGATGTATCTGATGTATCTGAGTTAATTAAATTTTTTAATAAATAAATTAATGTTGGATTAGTGGTATGTCTATTTTCTAGAGACGTTATTTGTGCATAATTTATTTGATCAGAATCTTGGTTAAAACAAATAGGGCATTGTTGATCTTTTTCTTTGTGTTTTTTATTTTTCTCGCAGCTATATCTTTTGATATCTAAATCAGTAATGATTAGGCAAGGAATATTTAATTTTCGAATTAAAGGCAAATAGACTTTACTATGAGCACCATCGATTCTAAATATTGAGATATAGTAATTATTTAATATCTTATTTTGTTCTAAATAATAATATAACAATGTTTCTTCTGTTACTCCTTCCACAAGGATAACCGCATCTGAAAAGAACAATTCAGATACTTTGTATTTAATATGTTTTTTTAAGAATAAAATATCATTCTCTCTCGTTGGGCTATCTTCTTCAAAAATATTCGTGTCATCTAAAGGTATCGAAACTGAATATTGATTTTTAATTGTTAAATAATTAATATTATTGAAAGAATTTGAACCATGAATTTTACTATTTACAATATGAGAGGAGTGCGTTGTTACTATGATTTGACATTGAAGTGTTTTCTTACTTTCTGACTCCTTATAAGCTAATTCTAAAGCTTTTTGAACGGCATTATCAATTCGAGAAATAAAAAACTCTTGCATTTGCGGATGCATGAATACTTCTGGTTCTTCAATAAATAATAAATTTATTCGACTTTGATGGCAATTTTCTTCATAAGTATCAATATAATGAATTATTTCACCGATGATATTGAGTAAGTTTATATAACCTAAACCAAATTGATCTTCGGGTATGAAATCATCACCATCAGTAAAGCTATATTTAATTAAATTTTTTAGAATACTTTTTTGTGTAACATTTCCTCTTAATTGCATGCCAACGTGATTTTCATGTTCAATCTTCTGTAAAATTGTAGAAACAGATTCATTTTTGCCTTGAACTCTTTCTGTAATGGTATCATTGATGGTTTTAATATCATTCTTAAATAAATCTTTATATCTCTCATCGTCGAATTGAGAATAGACAATTCGTTGAAAAACACTTGTAAGTACATTTTCATTTAGATGACGATTCGCTCTGATATATCTAATTGAAAATAGGTTATGCAATGAAAAAGAATTAATATCAGTATCATTTTTATTTTTGTATGTAACTTTATATTCAATAACCGATTTATCATCAAGCAGCTCACATAGTTTTTCTAACAGTATATTATTTTTTGAATTAGTATTAATTTGATCTTCTTCGGTTTCGGTTTCTTTAATTATTTTTTTAATATGATCATGAAAAAGTTGGGTATCTTTTAATTCATATATAACTTTTATTTCAATTGCTTCTGCTATTCCATTATGACTTAATGTGATCAATTGGGAAAGGTTTGTAATAAGATCTTGACATCCATTAAAGTCGATTTTTACCCTAAGTATGAACTCTAACTCAGGAGTAGGAAGGTTTTCGAATGGTTTATCTGCTTTATAAATTTCTAGATACCTATTAAGTAATTTTTTTAAATAATAGATATTGAAATCAGACGATTTAAGAGATTTGTTTCTTTCTTCAGTAATGAAAGCTAACGCATTAGTAATTGTTGATTTTCCAGCATTGTTTTTACCAATAATTAATGTACTTGATGGAGAAATTAAAGGTTCTGATTTTCTATCTTCATCTTGATGATTGGATGAATGAGCGATCTGACTGGGATTGACAAAATATACTGTATTATCCTCTTCGCCAAACTTTCGATAATTTTTTATCGTAAAGCTCTCTAAATACATTATTTATCTCCTTATATACACTTATAAAATCAGTATGGGAATCCAATCTATCTTCACATGAAATATTTTTGTTTTAATTACGTAAAAAATTAGTTAACAAAAGGTAGATAGAGATTCTTTTAAATGAACAGATATTTTGCAGCTAGACCATGTAATCATTGGTTCATTCATTATTAAAACTCTTCCTTCCTATTTAAGAGTGTTATCTTATTAAATAATATCAGAAAATTTTCTAATTTGAAATTGATTATTTATCTTCACATTCTATTATTTTTTTAAAACGCTCCAAATATCTGCTGTTCGGTCAGTAGAGTCGAAACGAATTTTTGCTCGAGGCAGAATTCTTTATTTGCTCATATTTTGCAACAAAAATAATTGGAAAAAAAAAATAATATTCGACCTACTTTTTTTTTCTTGCTCGTCCAATCTAGTTGCCTTAAATATCCCCGTTGAGCTTACTGAACTATCCTACACATATTCCCCAACAGTATCATGATGTGTAGTAATAATGCCTTACTTGCAATTCATTGAGTGCTATAGATGACATAAGATAGAATACCATGCTCAAATCCCTAGAAACCTGTGCCAAAACTTTCTGGTTTGTAAAACTTTGATTTTGATAATATGCTATAGCTTCTTGATCAAAATTATACCCGAGACTATGCGGTGAACGTTGAACTTTAGGATCAATGGTTTAAGAAGGATTGCACAGTAGTGCATTCCTACTGTCGATGAATAGGTTGGTATTAGTCAACATCATTCTTAAAATAAGGATTAACTTTGCCTTGCTGCCTATATCAATTTAAAGTAGTCGTTTGTAACTAGGTTTTTAACTTACAGATGAGTAATTAATCACTTTTTTATTAGGAACGATTAACCACATATTAACGCAGATGATTATTTTTAATTAATAAAGCACGTTGATTTGAAGAAGCACAATGCGTTTCATAATGTTCTGATACTATTAATAAAAAAGGGAAAGTTGGTTAAAGATAATCTCCTTCCAAAAGACGGTTATTGTTGACGCAAGAAACAGATCCGTATCATCAGCAAATAATAGGAAAGTCAATGTCGAAGCGAATTTTACGTCGTTGAAGATATTTTTTTAATTTCTATTTACTCTTACTGTAATAGGATTATGACAGTATCCCCCCGCTAGAGCGATAACTTATGTGGATTGTCTGTCTAACTGAATAGAGACGAAAACCTACCTCAGAATTAAAGAAGACCGGTCTAAATGTGGCACATTTTATTATGTAATAATGGATGATAGTCTTGTTGAATCAAACTACCTCAGGTTATGCTTAACAAGTCAGCGAATCATGCCTTGTTTATCCCGTCATCTTAAATAAAATCAACCTTTATTTTTGCTACCATTATCTGTTAACAAGGAAATAGGATATCAAGGAAGATATCTATAAATTTCTTTATTTTTAATGGAGATATTCGAAAGCATGATGACTTATTTTTATTAATTGGCAAGACTGTTGATTAATTAGAATAGTTTAAGTATTTATAGCATCAATATTGTTGATCAAGTCGAAAATGTATTTTTTATCATGTGCAAAATTGTGATTTTCTGTACCAAATAAGGAAGTGTAAGAAATCATCCCCTCTAATGCCAACATGATAAAATGAGAAACTTCTTCGCATGATTGTGTTTTGCCTAAACATTCTTGAATCGTAGTTTGAATCCAATATTTATGTTCTCGTGCAATTGTACAAATTTCTTCATTTTTATTTTGATATTCAGCTTGAGCACGAACAAACATGCAACCATGAAAATTATCACTATGAAACCATCGAATATACCATGAAATAATGGCATTTATCTTGTCAATTTTATCCGAAAAGACAGCCACCACATTGGTAAGAGACTCTCTAAAGAAAGCATCTCTTCTCAATAGCACTTTACATACTAACCCATTTTTATCACTAAAATATTTATAAAGTGTTCTTTTAGAGACACCTGCACGGTTTGCCACTAAATCTAAACTTATAGCACGATAGCCTTGTTCATTAAATAATAATTCAGCAGAATCCAATATATTATCTACAATCTCGGGTTTAAGTTTCATTACTCTACTCATTTCAAATTGGTTCGAAAACGACCTCAATTATATCACGATTATGATTATAGAATATTTTAAGAATAACATTTGATCATTTCTGACTAAATAACTACACTATGTAAACGATACAGTTTACATAGTGTAGTTATTTATCTTTTTTTATATAAATATAAGGAGCAGGCATGTTTAAAAAAATCGTTGGTGGGGAAGTTTTACAATCTAGACCCGATGTAAAAACAATACTGAGAGGTTTTGCAGGTGGATTTTTGGGGATTATCGTGTTACTTTTAATTACCCGTTTATATGGTGTTGTTTCAATTATGGCGCCATTAGGAGCGACGTGTGTTTTGTTATTCGCTGTCCCTAAATCTCCATTAGCTCAACCTAGAAATATTATTGAAGGGCATTTAATTTCTACATTAATAGGATTATTAACAATGAATCTATTTGGTGATGGAATGCTCCCTATCGCATTCGCTGTTGGTGCTTCAATTGCATTAATGCAACTACTGCGTGTTGTTCACGCACCTGCTGGAGCTAATCCACTCCTTATTATAATGTCAGGAACGACTAATTATTCATTTTTACTTACACCTGTACTTATTGGATCAGTATTGCTAGTTATTATTGCATTAGTGATCAATAATATTGGTATTGGTACTCGCTGGCCTTGTTACTGGTTTGGATATCAGCTAAGTATAAGTAAAAGGAAGATAAAATCAAAAAAGGAATAATCCACCCATTTTATTTCTAACCATTTCAACCGTTTGAGAATTAATTTCAGTACAACAAAGAGTTAAATTAATTAATCGATTCATACTCATATTATCTTGATAAGAAATAAAATAAAAAACAAAAGGAATATAAAATTGAAAGCATAAAAAGGTCTACCTACTCAAAACAAGATAGCATCAAACTGAATCAGAAATGAATGTATCAATGTTCAAATTGCAAAGTAAGATACTTAAAAGTGTAAGTATAAGCCGTGTATTTTAAATTCTCATCAATAGTTTGGCTTAGAAAGATAAGTACGTAACGCTTTGATTACTTAGTATCCACTGGCATTATACGATGTTAGTAAATAAATAATTAGAATTGGAGCGGGAAACGAGGTTCGAACTCGCGACCTCAACCTTGGCAAGGTTGCGCTCTACCAACTGAGCTATTCCCGCATGAGAAGTGTTTTAAATGGTGCCCGGGGCGAGACTTGAACTCGCACGGCCAAAAAGGCCGAGGGATTTTAAATCCCTTGTGTCTACCGATTTCACCACCCGGGCTCAAAACTAATTACTAAATGTAATTGCGTTTTGGATGCTGTGCATTTTACTCATTTGAGAAATATCGTCAACTAAAAAATAAAAATAATTGTTCGATTGCTCAATGTTTATCACATTTGCGAGTTTATTAACCTTTTTTACTATTAACGATGTTTTTTAGATCCATAATCGGTAAAATTCAAATAGGCATAAATTTTCTTGAGCTAAATTAGAATATAGTTTTTAACGTCAAATTTTTCACGCTTGAAGATCAGAACATAAAAATATTTAGGTTTATTGTACATAAATTTATGTTCTGAATAGTGGCATTAGCAAAACGCTAGTTAACAATACGACGATTTTGCTACTACGAATGGATGATAAAAAAACGGTAGTTTAATTAAACACTAAAAGATGAACCACAACCACATGTGGATGTTGCATTAGGATTATCTACTACAAAACGTGAACCCTGTAAGCCTTCAACATAATCAATAGTGCCTCCAACTAGATACTGTAAACTCATTGGATCTACAACAAGTGATACACCATTTTTTTCGATAGCAAGATCATCTTCATTTACATTTTCATCAAAAGTGAAACCATATTGAAAACCACTACAACCACCACCAGTTATGTAAACTCGTAATTTTAGGTTTGGATTTTCTTCTTCTGTGACTAATAATTTAACTTTATTAGCGGCAGCATCCGTAAAGTTAATCGGAAAAGCATTACTCATTTTTTTCTCCCAATATTTGATAGCGATATTATATACCGTTGCTGATTGAAAATACAAAACGAAAACTTCTATTAAATAAATTTTTAATCGCTAACTTGAATTTATTTTGATTTTATGAATAAATACAACAAATTTTTTTACAGAGGTTACCTCAATGAAGCTAAATAAATTTAAGTCAGAAAAGTTGTATCATCAAGCATTATCTGTAATGCCTGGTGGTGTAAACTCTCCTGTGCGGGCTTTTAATGGTGTAGGTGGTACACCATTATTTATTGAACGCGCAAATGGCGCTTATATTTATGATGTTGATGGAAAAGCATATATTGATTATGTTGGTTCTTGGGGGCCAATGATCTTAGGGCATAACGATCCCGATGTAGCTAGTGCAGTTATTGATGCCATTCACAATGGATTAAGTTATGGTGCGCCAACAGAAATAGAAACCAAAGTAGCTAATCTTGTTACACAGTTAATGCCTTCAATTGAAATGCTACGTATGGTAAATTCAGGCACAGAAGCAACCATGAGTGCGATACGTGTTGCTCGTGGATTTACTGGACGAGATAAAATTATTAAATTTGAAGGTTGTTATCATGGGCATGCGGATTACTTATTAGTTAAAGCAGGGTCTGGTGCCCTCACCTTTGGTCATCCTACTTCACCGGGCGTCCCTAATGATTTTGTAAAACATACTTTAGTGTGTGATTATAATAATTTGGCATCCGTTAAACAACAATTTGAGCAATATCCTAACGACATTGCTGCGATTATTGTTGAGCCTGTAGCAGGAAATATGAATTGTGTTCCTGCGAGAAAAGAGTTTCTGCATGGATTACGGACATTATGTGATGAATATGGAGCACTCTTAATTATCGATGAAGTGATGACTGGATTTAGAGTCGCTTTGGGCGGAGCTCAAGATTATTATGATGTAGTGCCGGATTTAACATGTTTAGGAAAAATTATTGGCGGTGGCATGCCTGTCGGTGCGTTTGGTGGACGAGCTGACATTATGCAACAATTGGCTCCAACTGGACCTATTTATCAAGCAGGCACATTATCCGGCAATCCAGTTGCCATGGCTGCGGGATATACAACTTTGACTAAACTGATGGAAGTAGGTATCTATCAAGAATTAATGGATAAAACAGCAGTATTAGTTAATGGTCTAAAAAAAGCAGCCAAAACACATAATGTCCCCTTAGTAGTCAATCACGCAGGTGCCATGTTTGGACTATTTTTCACAACCGCTGATGAAGTAAGCAGCTATCAGGATGTTATGCAGTGTAATATTGAATTATTCAAAAAATTCTATCATTATATGCTCGCTGAAGGTGTTTATCTTGCGCCATCTGCATTTGAAGCAGGCTTCATGTCGATTAAACATACCGACAGGGAGATCAATCACACAATTGATGCAGCAAATCGTTTTTTTAGTAACTTAAACTTTTAGTTTATAAATTCTCTATTTTTAAACAAAAGGCATGACACTATTTTTTAATACACTACAGAGATAAAAAATTAAATTATTAAAATAGGTAAATATTATATGGTTAATCCTCTAAAAGAAGGTGAAAAAGCACCTGAGTTTTCATTACCTGACCAAGATGGAGAGTACATCAGCTTGAAAGATTTTAAAGGTCAACGTGTTTTAATCTATTTTTATCCCAAAGCCATGACACCCGGTTGTACAGTGCAAGCTTGTAATTTACGAGATAGTTCTGATGATTTCAACCAATACGATGTGGTGATCCTTGGCATTAGTACAGATAAACCTGAAAAGTTATCTCGATTTGTTGAAAAAGAGTTGTTAAATTTTACTTTGCTTTCTGATGAAAATCATGAAGTTGCCCAAGCATTTGGGACTTGGGGCGAAAAAGAATTCATGGGTAAAACCTATGAAGGTATTCATCGAATTAGTTTTTTAATTAGCAAAGACGGGAATATTGAAAAAGTTTTTGATAATTTTAAAACAAGCGATCATCATGAAATCGTTTTAGACTATTTAGAAAATCAATCTAACTAATTTTTCAAGCAGATTAAATTGTTTAATCTGCTTTAATTTCTTTTATTCCATTATTATTAATATCTTCAGGTGTTGGCCAAGCGTTAATAATAGCTTTAACTAATGTAGCCAATGGTATAGCAAAAAATATTCCCCAAAATCCCCATAATCCCCCATACACAATCACAGAAATAATAATCACTAACGGATGGAGATTTAATTTCTCTGAAAATAAACAAGGTACCAATAAATTGCCATCCAACGCTTGGATTAAAACATAACAGATCATTAAATAGGTAAATTCAGGACTTATTCCCCACTGGAAGATGGCAATTAGCACTACAGGGATCGTTGAAATAATAATGCCAATATATGGAATCAATACTGATAGACCGACAATCACTGCAAGCAACAAACCATAATCCAATCCAAAATACCAAAATGGAATATACACACAAACAGCTAAAATGATTATGTGTAACACATTGCCAACGATATAGTTTGAGATTTGCATATCCATTTCAGCGGCTACCTTATTTAAAATCGTACGATTTTTAGGTAAAATTTTAGAACAATAGGCTAATATCTTGGTTTTGTCCTTTAATAAAAAAAACATCATTATGGGTACCAAAACAGCGTTAATTGCAACGGATACAAACCCTAACAAAGAGACAATTGAAAATTGTAATAATGAGTTTCCTGTTTGCACAACTTTGCTCGTAATGCCTTGAATTATTGAGTCAAATAACCTAACATCAATTAATTCAGGATAATGTTGAGGTAAAGTTGTTAAGAAATTATTAGCAAAATTAAGCATGTTAGGAATATTAGTGATCAAGCTAATACTTTGCTGCCAAATCAATGGTAGTAAAATCATGATTCCGACAAGAACTACCATCATAAACAGTAATAAAACAATAATAACTGCTAATGTTCTTGGCAAACCTTTTCTATGTAAAAAATTAACAGGACTATCGAGTAAATAGGAAAGCACTATGGCAATTAATATAGGTAGCAGAATTTTATTGAAAAAATAGATGATAATAAATAAGCCGATAATCACCGCCATTAATGACACTACATGCGGATCACTAAAACGCTTTTTATACCATTCCATAAACATTTTTAACATCAAAATTCTCCTATCGTACGGGTTACTTGAATTATAAACTCTTTAATTGATTATTTTTTAAAACCACCTAATATACCACGGGTGATTTTTCGACTAATTTGATTCACTACTTGTCTAGTTGCACTTTTAGCTAGCTGTTGGGCAATACCATCATGTTGTCCACCTTTTGGTCCTGTGGAACCAAAGAATATTGAGCGGAAAAAATCAAGTAATCCACCACCGTTTTTATTTTGTTGATTAATCGGGTTGTTATTTACGCTTTGATCATTCTTATCAGACAGAGAGTTAGATAAGTTATCTAATGAAAATCCATTTTTTAATATCTCATAAGCAGATTGACGATCAATAGTCGATTGATATTTGTTATAATACTGGGAATGTTGGATAATTGCTGATTGGTTTTCTGGAGACATTGCCCCCATTTTCGATCCTGGTGCAATAACAAAACCACGTTCGACCATATTCGGACGACCTTTTTCATCTAAAAAAGAAATCAATGCTTCACCAACACCTAATTCCATTATCGCTTTCTCAGTATCAAAACTTGGATTAGCACGCATTGTTTGTGCAGCGGTTTTGACGGCCTTTTGATCTTTTGGTGTAAAAGCTCGTAAAGCATGTTGAACACGATTACCTAATTGCCCTAATACGGTATCTGGAATATCTGTCGGGTTTTGCGAAGCAAAATAAATACCCACCCCTTTGGAGCGAATTAAACGTACTACTTGTTCAATTTTTTCTAGTAAAGCTGGCGAAATATCATTAAATAACAAATGGGCTTCATCAAAAAAGAACACCAGTTTAGGTTTGTCTGGATCACCAATTTCGGGTAAATGTTCAAATAGTTCAGATAAGAGCCATAAAAGGAAAACAGAATACAATTTAGGTAAATTATATAATTTTTGTGCAGACAAAATATTGATAATTCCTTTTCCTTCTGCATTTACTTGTATTAAGTCTTGAATATCAAGCATAGGTTCGCCAAGAAAAAATTCAGCACCTTGTTGTTCAAGCGTCAGTAGTCCACGTTGAATTGCTCCTATTGACGAAAGTGAAATATTACCGTATTGAGTTATAAATTGTTTGGCATTCTCACCAACAAATTGAATTAAAGAACGAAGATCCTTGAAATCAAGTAACAATAAACCATTATCATCAGCGATTTTAAAAACCAATTGCAATACACCGGATTGAATATCATTTAGATTGAGTAATCGTGCTAATAAAATCGGACCTATATCAGATACGGTACTACGAACAGGTATCCCTTTTTCAGCAAAAACATCCCAGAGTTCAATGGGTGATGCATCAGGTTGCCAATTATTAACTTGTATATTATCTAAACGAGCCTTCAATTTCTCCGTTAAAATAGCCTTTTCCCCAAGACCAGTTAAATCGCCTTTCACATCAGCAAGAAAAACTGGTACGCCTATTTGTGAAAAACCTTCGGCCATTTTTTGTAATGTAACTGTTTTACCCGTACCTGTTGCGCCAGTAATTAAACCATGACGATTAGCTAATGCTGCTATAATGGATAAATCTTTGCCATGGCTTTTGGCGATTATGATCGATTCATTCATGGATTAACCTCTTGAAAAATGTTGTTTAATATTTGATGGATAAAAACAATTTACCTATTTTGTCAATTAAATGCTTTTTACTGTTAAAGTTTTAAAGAATATTGTATGCTGAATTAGCAGTAACCGCTATTTTTATTATCCATCTAGCCAATATAAGGAGCCGTTATGTTTCCAGAATATCGCGAATTAATCTCTAAATTGAAAAATAACGATTTACGTTTTCAAAAACTGTTTGATTTACACAATGAACTTGATCAAAAAATTAAAAATATTGAGTCTGGAATTACTGTTGATACGAGCGAAACGATAGATGAGTTGAAAAAACAAAAACTAAAACTGAAAGATGAAATTTATGATATTTTAAGAAAAACCAATGATAACCATTTAAAGTTATAGTTAATTAAATAGTTATTTTTAGACAGATAATAGATTCAAAAAATTAATGAATAAATAAAAAACCCCAATTAATGGGGTTTTTTATTGTATATTAACTTACCTAATTACACCAACGATTTTATTATGATATTGGTGATTATGCTTTTTATTACTTAATCAAGTGTCCTCGAGCCTTTTTTTGTTTGCGACTTTTGATTAGTACAATTAAATTTTTATGTGGTGTTTTCATGTGTTATTTCCTTTTAGTTGTAATTGTATGATTCACAAGATGTTTTATTAGATATAATTTTTAAGATATAAATTAACTATATAAATGAAATTTACATCATTTATATAGTTTTTAATCAAGCTAGAACCATTGGCCGAAACGTTTGATATAGATACGTTTCATTAATTGAGCAACACAGCAATAGCTGAATAATGTTGCTAATAGCCATGGGAAATATGACCAAGGTAATGGTTGCAATCCAATTAATCCACCTAAAGGTGAAAACGGAATATAAATACCCACAGCCATAATTAACAGTGTCATTACAATAACTGGGAATGCAGCTGTACTTTGCACAAATGGAATTTTTTGTGTTCTAAGCATGTGCACAACCAGCGTTTGTGATAACAAACCTTCAATAAACCAACCAGAATGGAACAGTGATTGGGCTTCAATATTATTAGCACTAAATACAAACCACATTAGTGCATAGGTTGTGATATCAAAAATGGACGATGTTGGTCCTATCCAAATCATAAAACGCCCAATATTACGAGCATCCCATTTACGTGGTTTTTGTAAAAACTCGTCATCCATCTTATCCCATGGTAATGAGAGTTGTGAAATATCATACAGCAAGTTTTGAATAAGTAAATGTATCGCTAGCATCGGTAAAAACGGTAAAAACGCACTAGCAACTAATACTGAAAATATATTACCAAAGTTAGAACTAGCCGTCATGTTCAGATATTTCATGATATTACCGAAAGTTTCACGACCACAAATAACGCCTTCTTCTAATACCATCAAGCTTTTTTCTAATAAAATGATATCTGCAGATTCTTTAGCGATATCCGTGGCGGTATCAACAGAGATCCCCACATCAGCATCACGTAAAGCCGGTGCATCATTAATACCATCGCCAAGAAAACCAACAGTATGACCATTATCTTGCAATAAACGAATTATGCGTGATTTTTGCAATGGAGTTAATTTTGCAAAAATAGTACGTTGTTCAATTTGCACTTTTAGCTGTTCATCGTCCATTGTTTCAATTTCAGTACCCAGTAAAGGAATACCTGGTTCTAAACCTACTTCGCGGCATACTTTAATGGTGATTATTTCATTATCACCTGTTAACACTTTAACCCCAACCCCATGTTCGTTTAACGCGGAAATAGCTTCATAAGCGCTCTCTTTTGGCGGATCTAAAAAAGTTAAAAAACCACGAATCGCTAAAGCTTTTTCATCTTGAACATTATATTGAGTTTTAGTTTGGTTAAAGGGTATCTCTTTTATACCAACCGCTAATACTCTAAAACCATCTCTATTATAGTTATGAGCCAATTCAATCAATGCTTGTTTACGGTTTTCATCTAATGGTAAATATTCTCCGTTTTCATAAACAAAATCCGAAATTGATAGCATTTCTTCAACGGCACCTTTACAGATCATCAAATGATTATCATCATTACCTTGAACAACAACAGATAAACGACGACGAACAAAATCAAATGGTAATTCATCAATTTTTTTATAAAAACCAATACCTACTTTTTTGACACTGGTTTTTTCTTCGGCAAAACGGATGATAGCTTTATCCATCAAGTTTTTCATTCCACTTTGATAATAACTATTGAGCCAAGCTAGTTGTAGAACAGATGGATCAATTTGCCCGTTTATATCTAAATGATGTTCTAAAATGATTTTATCTTGAGTCAATGTGCCAGTTTTATCAGTACATAAAATGTCCATCGCACCAAAATTTTGAATAGCGTTTAAACGTTTCACAACAACTTTACGTTTTGCCATCCCAACGGCACCTTTGGCAAGGTTTGCACTAACGATCATTGGCAACATTTCAGGCGTTAAACCAACCGCAACAGCTAAAGCAAATAACGTTGCTTCCCCCCAATCCCCTTTTGTAAATCCATTTATTAATAGAACAATAGGAACCATCACTAACATAAAGCGAATCAATAACCAACTTACACTATTTACGCCGCGATCGAATGAGGTTTCGGCTCTTGATCCAACTATTGATTTAGCTAATGAACCAAAATGTGTATCAGCACCGGTTGCAACCACTATAGCTGTTGCCGTTCCGCTCACTACATTTGTACCCATAAAACAAATATTATTAACATCAAGCACATTATCTTTATCAAGATCAGAAGCTTCAACATTATCGCTGGTTTTTTGAGTTACCGCGCCTAATGTGTCGTATTTTTCAACAGGAATGGATTCGCCTGTTAATACAGCTTGGCTAACAAATAAATCACGTGATTCTATCAAACGAATATCGGCGGGGATCATATCGCCTGCTGATAAATAAACAATATCGCCTGGAACAATTTCACTTAATGGAATTTCAATGCGTTCGGGGCTCATATCTTTATGTGCTCGGCGCAATACCGTTGCGGTGGTTCGGATCATGGATTTTAAAGCTTCGGCAGCCTTGTTTGATCTAAATTCCTGCCAAAAACGTAATATTCCACTTAGTGTTACCATAGTTAAAATAATGATAACGCCAGTCAGATCGGTTTCTTCACCACTTTGTAGTGGTAACCAGTAATCAGTGACAAAACTAACTATTGCTAATATCAATAGCACAAATATAAACGGATTGTTAAAAGCTAATAGTAATTGAGCAAAAGCAGAAGGTACTTTTTCACGAGCGACTTCATTTTTTCCATACTGTTCCAATCGAGATTTAGCATTTTCTTGAGTTAATCCAGATAGGCTTGATTGGAAATTAGATAAAATATTATCAAGACTGTTCTGAGCTTCTTCAAGAGCCTTTATGTTTGAAGTATTTTCTGTCTTTACTTTAGATGTTTTTTTGATCATAGTTTGTACCTATCCATACTTTTTAGACAAAAGAAACCTACACTTTAGTTAAATCATAACTAAGCATTTAAGTCCTAATTGCTAAAATCTAAACGCAAAGCAATAACTAGCCATTTAAGCTGATGCTTAGCATAAAATAAAAATTTAGAAAAAAATAAAATGAGTTAAGAGTTAGATACAACTTGGTGGTTCTAGGTGCTTATCTGTAAGATATAACACTCTTAGAAGCACTTTTAGGGCGCAATGATGTTTTGAATTTGAGTGATAGCATTTAGAAAACTGCATATCGTTCACCGTTACCGTTTTTATCAATTTCGGCTCGTGAACTGAAAAAATAACTATTTAGACAGGTTCATTAACCGATAATGATGCGTTTGAATTTATCTCCCCACTGTTTGGGGTGACCCGATTGAGTGTCCATATTTCTCCTGTAAATTGAACTCTAACCTTTGGATTTCAACTTTTCTTTACCCTCATTTTTAAACCATTTTTATAGTTAAAAAAGAAAGAAAAGCTCCAAGGTGGGCAAGTTATACGCTTTTCACAAAAAGAAGTCAACCTGTAAACAGAAAAATATGTCGAGTTCGCTTAAAAACAACACTTAAAAATGCATAAAGTTGCAATTCAGCATAGAATTAATACTTCTTATGTCCGAGATCAGATATTATTAAAATATGATTAATTAACCTAGATGATTAAGATGGAAATATCACAACCTACTCCATAATAACTGCTCCAATCGATAATCATCTTCACACTTGGTTATTTTGTTTATAAAAGGCAAAGTTCTAGTAAACACTTATAAATTTCGTTAAATATGCCGAGATTTTATAAAGAATGACACTACCAAATTACAATGTGATTATGAATACAATATCAAAGAAATCACGTTAGAATAAGATCTGTTTTTATAAATTTGGTGACATAGAAAAAGAAAATATTTTTTATTCCATCAGTGAGTGTTAAGCTGAATAATATTATTGTTCTGACATAACAAAATTTATTAACCCAATATTTTACTATTTAACAAAATCGCTTAATATCAGTTAAACTCAACTCAATTAAACAAGTTGGGCTTAGGATAGGATATTAACATTTGCACTTATTGGGTTAATGATTGATTTTTAACTCATCTTGTATTGTCAATGTCGTCATTTCGATTCTAACTCTTTTTTGATTTTGCTCACTACATATCGTTTTGCACTCGATCCAGTCAATTGATTGAAAACCTATTTAGTCGTTTTAAAAAACCAATCTTTGTCACAAAGAGCGAAAAACCACTATTTAAAATTATAACGACACGCAAACAATCATACATTATGATTAACCGATTGAATAACAATAAACCAATAAACATTTACATTAATACGTTTTATGCTGTTTTTTAAATATGGGGTTTATGCACAAATCTTCAATCGTGTATTTTTCATTTGATCAATTAAATCTGATAATGATAAACTCAGTTCTTGCATAAATTGCTGATACGAAAATGATTTTTTACTGATTTCCTCTAATTGTAATTCCCAATGTGCAGTCATGTCGGGCATAGACATAATATCAGGCAGTGATAAAATCAAATTTTTACCAACTTCAGTAGAACAAATTAATTTGCCTTTTCGAATTAGAAATTGCCTTTTAAATAGCAGCTCAATAATACTGGCACGCGTTGCTTCAGTGCCTAGACCATCTGTTTCACGTAGAATCTTTTTAATTTCAGGATCTTTTACGAAGCGAGCTATGCCTGTCATTGCTGCTAATAATGTAGCATCCGTAAATGGTCTTGGTGGTTGAGTTTCTTTACTAAGCAATTCGGTATCGATACATTGGACATGTTCGCCTTTTTTGATGAGATTAATTAAGAAATCCTTGCCAACATTATCCTCCGTATTGCTATCAAGTTGAGCGTTTTTGCTTCTAAATAAAGCCTTCCAACCTTCATCAATCATTTGATTATTTTTTGATATAAATTTCCCTCCTTGAATCTCGACATCAATTTGTAATTCAGCATATTGATAGGCGGGATAAAACTGAGCTAAATATTGAGTTGCAACAACTTGATAAACAACTTGCTCATTATTGGATAAACTGCCCATGTTGACTTTACGTAAGGTAGGAATAATGGCATGATGCGCTTCAACTTTTTTATCATTCCATACTTTAGAACGCAATGAAAAATTAGCATTGTCAATTGCTGTTTGCAGATCGGGACAATTGTTTTCAATGGCTGATTTAACTCCATGAATTTGCTTTAAATGATCTTCAGGCAAAAAACGACAATCCGAACGGGGATAAGTGATTAATTTATGCTTTTCGTATAATGATTGACAAATATCAAGCACTTCTTGTGCACTCAAACCTGTTTTTTTCGCCATTTCAATTTGTAAAGCAGATAAATTAAACAACATTGGTGGAGCAAGTTCCTTCTTTTTATTGCTTACTTTATCAATTATTCCTGACTTATCTTTAATGCGCTGGCAAACATTCTCAGCTAATGCTTTAACCAGTACTCGACCTTCTTCATCTTGATAAGGTTCGCAAGCTTCACTTGGTTGCCACTTAGCTTTAAACGTTTCGTTATCCTTAGTTTGCAAAATAGCAATTACTTCATAGAACGGTTTAGGCACAAACTGGGCTATCTCTAAATCGCGTCTCACCACTAATCCTAAAATAGGCGTTTGCACACGACCAATTGATAACACGCCACGATAGCCATTTTTTTGTCCTACCAAGGTACAAACTCGGCTCATATTCATACCATAAAGCCAGTCAGCCCGAGCTCTGGCTAATGCAGAAGTCGATAAAGGTACAAAATCTTGGTTACTACGTAGCTGTTCAAGAGATTTTTCAACTGCACTAGCATTCAAATCACTAATTAAGCAGCGCTTAATAGTTTTGCGTTTTTCTGGGGATAGCTGACAATAGTTTAATACTTCGTCCACCAACAGTTGCCCTTCTCTATCGGGATCACCTGCATGCACAATTTGCTTAGCAGATTTAATTAAATCGACTAAAATATTAAATTGCTTTTCGGTACTTCTTTTTGGAATTAATATCCATTTCTCAGGCATAATAGGTAAATCATCTAAAGACCATTTTTTAAAACGTTCATCATAGATCTCTGGTGTTGCTTGTTCCAATAGATGCCCAATACACCAACTAACCACGTCTCCATTGCTGGCTCGAATAAAACCATTACCTTTTTGATGAGGTTTAGGCAATACATCAGCGATAGCCCTAGCTAAGCTCGGTTTTTCAGCAATAAATAAACGAAAATATTGATTAGATTGCATAATAAGTATTAATCATAAATTTCAAACGACATAATCGCTTTAGGGTTCATTTAAGATAGAGCCTAATTTGGTAGCGATTTTCATAGAGGACTGATTATGCGCATCAAAATTGACCGATATATTACGATCCAAATAGGCTAAAATTAACTTTGTAGAAAAAAACAATGCAAATCCTTTTTGTCTTTCATGAATTACAGTATCAACTTCAATTTCAGTACACTCATTATACGTTAAATAAGATGATGCAACAAAACAATAACATTATCTTTTAAATTAATAAATCCTAATCCTGATTTTTCTAACTCTTAATATAAATGATAGTTTTTATAAAATCTTTAGCTCATTTGAGATTGATAATTTGCTGATAATTTTTTCATCAATGGCTTTTAATAAGTTGTTTCAGGTTATTTTAAGATAATTAATTGTAGTTTCTGGATATTATAAATTGTAGCCAGATAGAAACTAAAATATATCATTTTCTCATCATTATTGCGAAGGTCATTTCCAATCAAATTTTGCAGGTTTTATCACAGGGAATCAGGATTGCATAATTATCACTGTATCCTTTTGGAATATGGTGAGGCATATCCTGATTTGGTTGACCTGCAAAAAAGAAACCACCAATATTAATTACAACTGAACTTAGTTGCAATAGATTAGCTTTACAAGCAGATCGAATATTTCCTTCCCAATAAACATGAATTAATGTTTGAGGTGTAATCTCAAAAAATGATTTAAGGCCGTTTAGATTCATAACCTCATTAAGGTGAATCATAGCTTATCGGTAATTAAAAAATCCATCAGCTACCACCATTTTTTGAGTTTGAGCCATAATACTGAAGCAATACTAATAACAATAAGCAGTAAAATTAAACCGATAAAAGACCATTCTTTTTCATTGAAAGGGATGCCCGCCAAATTAACCCCAAGTAAGCTGGTTATAAAAGTAATTGGTGTAAATATGATGGTGAACAGCGACATTAAATAGATACGTTTATTCGTCGATTCAGCCAAAATGCTGTTAATTTGCTCCATCACTGAACCAATTCTAATTAGGCAGCTGTCAATCTCAGAAACATAATGATTTTGTTGATTTGAAATATCATGCAATCGTTGGCGATCATTATCATCAATCCAAGATATTCGTTCTGTTGAAATTTTTACAAAAATATCTCGTTGTGGTGAAAGTAAACGACGTAATATGAAAAGTTGTTTACGAACTCTTCCTATTTCTTTATGAGAAAAAACTCGCTGATTTAAAAGTAGATCTTCTAATTTGATAATTTTATTATGAACTCCATCGAATGATAAATTAGCTTGTTCACAGATTAATTCAGATAGTTGAATCAACCAATCGGCAACATCTACAGGACCAATTCCTTTCTCTAAATTTTCCTTTAATTTAATAATAGCGTCTATTTTTTGGTGTCGGGTTGAGATAACTAAATTATCCGTAATATAAAATCGAAAAGTGACGATGGGATCGGGAAGTTCGTTGGGTGTGAAATTAACGCCTTTCAGTACGACTAAAATCCCAGAATCGCAGCGAATTTCTTTTGGAAATTGATTTGGCTTTATCAACTCATTTTTGACAAGATCAGGAATGAGTTTTGTTTGATTGATCCAATTGATTGTTTTGCTGTTAGCAAAATCAAGATGTATCCAATAAGGTTGGGTCTTTGAAGCTTGAGTTTTATCACTCAAAGCATTAGCCTTGCCTTTTCCATCCAATTGGCAACTAAAAACAGGTTGTGCTGCAAGGAGATCGGAAACCAGAATAGAACAATCACTATTTTCGTTAATCATTACTAGCCCCATTTATTAAGTTTCCTTAATTATATACTGATTTTGATTCAAAATGCAGCGAATGATTGAGTATCGAGATTAAATGGTTAAAGGTTTAAATATATTTGAGGTACCGACGAATGATTAGGATGATTAAAAATTCCTAATTCAACACCATACCATTGATGAATTTTTTTAACCGTTAACACCTCCGCGGGCGCCCCTTGCTCAACAATTTTTCCTTGATGAATTAATATAATTTTATCCGCATATAATGCGGCGAGATTAAGATCATGCAAAATACAACAAACTGCTAATTTTTGTTTGCAAACTAATTGTTTCAATAATCTTAACGTATGTTGTTGATGATATAAATCAAGAGCAGATGTCGGTTCATCCAAAAATAGTAATTTTTCTGTAGGTTCAGGTTGCCATAACTGCGCTAATACACGCGCCAATTGTACTCGTTGCTGTTCCCCCCCTGACAAACTACGATAGTCACGATCAGCCAGTTTTAAACAATCTGTTTGTTGCATACATTCTTGTATTGCTACCTCAAAATTAGCCTTACCATGAGGAGTGCGTCCCATTGCCACTACTTCTTTCACCTTAAATGGAAAAGTTAATTGGCTTTGTTGCAACATAACAGTTCTAATTTTAGATAATTGTGTTTCAGACCATTGTGATAATGGTTTATTGAATAAGTAACACTCACCTGAAACTGGCTTTTGATAACCTGTTAACAATCGTAATAGTGTTGATTTACCGGCACCATTAGGACCGATGATAATGACCATTTCACTGGATTTTATATTTAAAGACACATTATTAATTAAAGTGCGATTAGCATAACCAAAAGTCAAATTTTCAGCAGTTAACATCATTAAATACCATCTATTATTTATGTCTTAAAATTAGCCAAATAAAATAAGGGCCACCAATTAGACTCGTGAAAAGTCCGACTGGAATTTCGGTAGGCGCAATTAAAGTACGCGCAAAGGTATCTGCTAGTAGTAATAAACAAGCACCACCCAGTGCTGATCCCGGCAATAACCAGCGATGATTGGCACCGACTCGTAATCGAATCATATGTGGTACAACTAGACCGACAAACGCAATCATGCCACTAACTGCGACGGATGTACCTATCAGTACAGCAGAAAGTAATAATAAATACTGCTTAATTCTTCGCACTTTAATACCTAGATAATGAGCATCTTCGTCACCTAGTTGGAGAATATTTAGTTGATGAGAAAGCTTCAATAAACAAAGTAAAGCAGGAACGATAAGTGATAAGGCAACCAAAACTAACTCCCAAGATCCCTTACCTAAATGCCCCATGGACCATAAAGAGAGTTGTCGCAATTGCGCTTCATCACTAATATAACTCAAACAACCCATAATCGCACCAATGACAGCATTTATTGCAACACCTAGTAATACCATTTTAGCCAAATTACATTGCGAATTTATGCTATAAAGATAAATTAACAAACAGATAAAAAAGCTACCAACAAATGCTGCTACCATTTTGCCATACATGATCATAATCGGTGGAAAAACAGCAGGAAACAAAATAGAGAAACCAACCATTAAAGCCGCACCACTACTAATGCCAAGTAAGCCTGGATCAGCTAAAGGATTACGAAATAATCCTTGCATCACTGCGCCAGAGGTCGCTAATGCCATTCCTACAATAATAGCTAACATTATTCGTGGCATACGTATATTTAACCAAATATTCCATAACGGATCATCCACCGACATATCCACTAATTCATCAAGGGTTAGTTTTAACGCGCCAGAATTTGCAGAAAATAGAATTAGCGCCAATAGAATGGCAAATAATCCCCACAACAAAGAACGATGACTATACTTGCGCACCCATTATCCTCTTATCTGTTCTAATTTATTCTCCTAATGGAGTCAATTAATAGGTTATGTTCAAGCTAGGATCAACTACACTGTAAGCTCGATTGTCAATCTGTTGATTGACAATTTTGTCAATAACCATTTTCGCTAAATCTGTACGATAAATAAAACCATGTACTTCTTGCTGATAATAACACTCAGCTTTTAGCGTCATTTCACCATTACGTAATCCGCCTGGTCTTAAAATCAAAAAGTTTAACTGGCTAGTTTGCAACCAAACCTCTGCTAATGATTTTTCACGTACTGCATTACCAAAGGCTTGTTTAGCACGTTCTGACAACGTAGACCATGAATCACCACACCCTAATGAAGTGACTAGAACCATCTGTTTAATAGAAGATTGTTCAGCACAGTCGATAATCACTCGTTGAGCTAAATAATTACCCGTTTCACCGCCCAAAGTTGATATAATTGTGGCTTCACTACCAGCTAATTTGCATAGATTTTTAACCAATGTATAATCGGTTGCATCTCCAACATGAGCCTCAAAACCTTGCTTAGTCAATTGGTTAGCAAAATCAGCATCACGAACTAATACAATGCAACGCCAATTCGCGTGATATTGCTTAACTAAATGAGCAATTTGAAAACCTGTACCTTGTTTAGGGCTTACACCAAAAATTAATAATGTCTGCATTTTGTGAGTAACTTATAGTTAATTAATTTTTTTTGCTAAAGTACGGAATTTGTCTAATTGATCGGTTTTTAATTGATGCTTTTCGTCACGACCAACAAAAATTTTAAACATTGCTTGTCCTGTATGATTTAAGAATATTATTGAAGCTGTGGACATCTTCATAAATTTACGTTCAATAAAAGCAATATATTGACAATGTTCAGCTTTGATATGACCACTTAATCCTTTTTGATGACGAAGGTTAAAGTATTTTTGGCTATGAGTTCCTGATGGTAATTCGCCAGAAATTTCAGCGATTACATCTCCAGTATGAACTAAAAATAGCACATCTCCCCATGTTGAAACTTCTTCCCAAATGGTATCAAAATTACTTCCATCAACAATTTTCGCTTCAGGTAAAGCTTGAATAACTTGTGTTAATGTAACATGATAATCTTGAGCAATTTTTTCTAATAGCTCCTCTGGATCAGTTTTCATATAAGCGGTTAAATTATCTAAAAGGCTTAGTTTATCTGTCATAATAGTATCCTATAATTATGAAATTTGATGTGAATGTTTCGTTCTTTCAGTATTTGATCTAGCCATTGCTGGATGACTATTCATAGCTTGTCTCGCTTGAGCCATTTGTTTCTGTATTTCAATATATTCGGGATTATTAAGCTGTAGCAATAACTGTTGCAGTGCTTGAACTATATTGCTTGACCAAAAACGTCCAGATAAAGTTAGTTGCATACAATAATCTTCGCTTTCCAAGAGCCCAACTTGTTGCCATTGCTTAATTAGCGGTTTCAAGAGATCATATTGCTCAGTGAGTTGAGTTAAATCAATGCGCCCTTTTTCAATCCCTGCTTGTAATCGATAAAGCCATTCGCCTATCACTGGTTTACCAGTGAGCATCATAATTGGTTTTTTACCCTCATCAAGTTGAGCATAATATTGATTTAAATCACGATGAATCATAAATGACTGACCGCCTAATCGCCCACCAGCACAAGACCCAAATGCAAAAAAATGAGAACCTTGCTTAATTAAAAAGTTATACAAATTTCGTTCACGACTATTTTTAGCCCAGTGTGCATTGGTCAAATGTACCCAACCTTGTTTAGCTAAAAATTCTGCACCTTGATGATAAAAATTACATTTATCGGTAATTGACGGGATTTTAATACGCTTATTTTCAACACCTTTAGCCAAGGGGGTAGTTGGTAGAAGATTAAGTGAATACAAATCTACACCATCTAATGACAATTCATTGACAATTTCTAAATCACGTTGCCAAGTCTCAGTAGTTTGATTTGGTAAACCGAACATTAAATCACAAACTAAAGCCACACTATCACGAGCAGCAATACGTTCAAAGCTTCTAATAATTTGTTGCTCATTGGATTCACGACCTAACCGTTGTCGAATATCAGTATTAAAGGTTTGGATACCGATTGAAAATCGATTCGCTCCCGCTTCAATATAACTATCAACACGTTCATCATCAAAGTCAGAAATACGGCCTTCAACCGTAATTTCACAATCAGGTGCTAAAGGTGCATGTTGTTTTATATAGCGAATAACGCGCCCTATTTGTCCCGCTGCCAAAGCTGAGGGCGTTCCTCCTCCAATATAAATAGCATGAATAGGTGCAGATTGCATTGCGGTTTTACTGATTTCTAGCGATATTTCTTTAATTAAATAATTAATATAAGTTTCAGTATTAAATTTTCTTAATGGATTTTGGTAAAAACCACAAAATTGGCAATGGATATCACAAAAAGGAATATGAATATAAATTAACCTTTTTTTTCCCTTTAGAGGGGTTGATTGAATCGCGTTCCACTGAGAGTCAACTTCATGAGGTGATAATGGAATACTTGCTTGCAAAGGCATAACAGCCCAGCGGTCTTTAAAAGGCAAAGTAGCGTTTTGAGCAAAAAAAGTGCTGACATCTAATGATTTCATAACAACCGTTCTTAAATAAATAAACCGTAAAATTAAATAATAATTATTTTCATTTAGCAATATCTTTTATTAACCATTTTTATAATTCTTTGATATTTATATTATTATTTTTTTACAAAAAAATGTTTTTTAACTTATTTTCTTTGTAATTCGTTTACTTTTTAAGCTTCTTACTAAATCCTCACCATTCGTATTAACCAATTATTTATATTGATATTGTTAAAAAAACATCACTAAGCAAAAACATTTTTCTTAAAAAATTTAGGAATAAAAAACAATTTTGTTGATAATAGTTATCATTTTCACTATATTAACGCAGCTATTAAAGTCTACACACAGGAAGTAAATAATGAAGAATTTTGTAACAAAATTAAGTCTATTTTTGTTAATTTTTACCTTTAATGGGATCATAAATACATGCTCAGCTCAGAATAGAATTGTTATTGCAGGTGGATCTTTGACCGAAATTGTTTTTGCGCTTGGTGAAGGTGATCAAGTGATCGGCGTCGATAAATCGAGCACTTATCCACAAACCGTCACCCAACTACCCCAAATTGGCTATTGGAAATTATTAAATATCGAAGGCATTTTATCTTTAAAACCAACGTTATTTATCACTTTAAGTGACGCAGAGCCCAACAATGTCATAAATCAAGTCGCTCAAGCCAAAGTTGATGTTTTATCCTTACAACGTGTTCCTGGAACCCTTGAAGTACTGTATGAAAATATTGAAAAAATAGCCAACAAATTACATAAAACCGATCAAGGAAAAAAGCTCATAGAACATATTAAAAGCAATCTTTCACAAATCCAACATAAGATCGCTATGCACCCCAATAAAACCAAAGTACTTTTTTTAATGAGCATGGGAGGAACCAATTCAGTAGCGGGTAAAAACACCACAGCTGATGCTTTAATCACTATTGCTGGCGGTGAAAATCTCGCTAAACACAACAGTTATAAAAGCTACACAGCGGAATCAATCATTGCAATGAATCCTGATGTTATCATTTTAAATAACCACTCAATATTGCAACTTGGCGGGATGGATAAAATTGACACTATTCCTGGGATTACTGAAACATCAGCATTCAAAAATCATCGAATCGTTACTATCGATGATGGATACCTATTCGGTATTGGGCCTCGAGTCGATGAGGTTGCAAAAATTCTTTATGACAGCTTTTATTCTCAATAAAGATTTAGAAAAAATCGAAATAAAAAATTGTTTAGCAACTTGATTGAATTAAAAAATAATTCACTGAATTGTTATTTAATCTAATTGATTTTATTTAGTTTATTATATTTAAAAGGATTAAAATGATTAATTGTACTAAATTAAAGGTGACCAGCACTTTAGCTCTAGGTTTGACGATTACCATGCCGGTAATGGCTACGGATAGAAATGATGATGAAAGTTACGATGTCATGACAGTCACCGCACACGAAACGACCCAAAAACCAGGTACAATTACTGAAATATCAGAACAAGATATCCGCCGTGACGGTGGTACTAATTTTGGTACTATCATGCGTTACCAACCTCTCATTTCAGCACCAGGTAATATCTCCGGTTCTGGCAGTGGTAAAAGTAGTTGGGACCGAGGGGGCTTTACTGGCTATAATATTCGTGGTTTAGATGCTAACCGTGTATCAATCGACATTGACGGTATGCCATTACCTATCGCTCAAGGTCGAGTTAATTCTGTAGGTCGAGCAGGATTCGGCTCTTATGGTATTGGACGTGATTACATTGATACCTACATGTACAACAAAATTGATATTCAATCTGGCGCCACATCGGTAAGTAATGCCAATAATGCCTTGGGTGGTTCAGTATCTTTCCAAACTAAAACGGCTAGCTATTATTTATATCCAGGTAAAACCCGTTATTTTGGATTCCAGAATAATTATGACAGTGCAGATAGAAGCTATCATCAAGGACTTACGATGGCTGGTGGTGATGATCACCTTAATGGCATTATTGTAGTAAGTCGTCGAGATGGCCAACAAACAAGAAACTATGGTGATTCAATAAGTAGTTATCCCGAAAATTGGCACTCTAACTCAATTTTAGCAGGCTTAGGCTGGCAAATGACGGAAGAACATTTACTTAATACGACGATCGATTACAATAATAAAACCAAAAACTCACATTATGATACTTGGGACAAAGACGGTAAAAAAATAGAATCGTTCGACCATCAACGCAGTAAAAATAACCGCTTTAATTTAGCCATTAAAGATTTATGGCAACCCACCAATATGAGTTGGATTGACTCATTAACTACGCAGTTAAATTACCAGCGTACCAATGTCTTTGATGACACACAATTACAGCACAAATCCAAAGGAAACTTTTATACTCAAACCAACTATAATACCAAAGCGTATAATTTAATCACTACTTTGATAAAAAACATTGATAATCAAAAAATAAGTGCTGGTCTGAATGCAAAATGGAGTGAAGATGAATCCCCCTTCTTTTCATCCGCTAAATCACAATATGGAGAGATTTTTCCTGACGGTGATTATACTAAACCACAAGCAGACAGTAGAAGTTATCAGCTTGGTGGATTTTTTGAAGATCGCATCAGCTTTAGTACTGACAATGGTAATAACTTTTATTTAGTACCAGGAGTTAGAGCAATCTATCAAAATACTAAGCCACGCAATCTTGAAAACATGTCCGTATCAAATATTGATTCCCATCAATTAGGTAAACAGTATAGTAGTAACAGTGATTTCAAAGTTTTACCATCAATGGCATTTATGTATGATATCAATCCAAATTTTACTGCTTATCTACAATATAAACGTAGCGCGCAAATGCCAAATCAAAATCAATTATATGGTACTTATTTAGCACATAGCACTATGTATGTACTCGTTGGCAACTCCAATTTGAAAACGGAAACGGGTGATAATTTTGAACTAGGTTTAAAAGGTCAACCAATATCAGGAATTACGTTATCGTCTTCTGCTTTTTATAACAAGTACAAAAACTTTATTGCTTTCACTCGTTATAGGAAAGATTTTGTTGGCATAGGTAATCGTATCGTTTATCAATCAGAAAACCGTGACAAAGCCTATACTTATGGTGCTGAATTAAGCAGTGAATTTAATATTGGTACTTGGATAGAATCACTAAATGGCTTAAGCACACGATTCGCTATTGGTTATAACCAAGGGAAATCAAAATCAAGTTACTTGGGCGATAAATACATTGAAATGGATACGATTGCTCCATTAAAAAGTACTATTGGTTTATCTTGGGATGATCCAAACAAGTTCTATGGTGTTTCATTAATAGCAACATTCCAAAAAGGTAAAAAAGCGGATGCAACTTCTCGAGAATCATATAATAACGAAGGTCAGCCAATCAAAGATTCATCAGTAGATTATTTTCGAATCGCAGGTCATGGTATTGTTGATTTAACAGGTTATATTAATATTACCGATAATATTAAATTGAGTGGAGGTATCTACAACCTCACGGATCAAAAATACTGGGATTACTTGAGCAATAATAAATTATACAGTACATCAGATCATAAATATCTAAACCTGTTTACCGCACCAGGTAGAACATTCCAGTTAGGTTTAAATATTGATTTCTAAATAAATATCTTAATGTATATTTATGATTATTTTTCACCCGCTTATGCGGGTTTTTTTTTGATAAAAATATCACATGTAATATTTACATGTGATATTTTTGTGTTAATATTGTTTACATAAATTTAACAAATACCGAACAAACTTGATGAAAAAAACTAAAGAGACTAAAAATTCAGCTTTTTATCAGCAACAATATCGACAACGGTTACGTGAACAAGGTTTGATCAAAAAAGAAGTTTGGATTTTACCTGAGAATACAACGAAATTGTTAGAAATTGAAAAACAATTTCGTCACTCATTAGTCAAAAACAATAATATTAATAATAATAAGGAAGTGAACAAAATGGAAAGAAATCAAATTTGGTCAATTGAAGAGCTCTTTAACAAATTAATGCAATCAGAATTAGTTAAACAAAATCATGCAAGTGTTGAAATTATTGATGGTATAGATGCTTGCTTACATATTATCATGCATGAATACGGTGATTTGCCTCTATTTTTAAGCATATCAAATCAACAAATTGTTGTTGAATGTTTACTTTGGCCAATCAATATGGTCAAAAATAAAATTCAATTTAATGAGGAAATTTTATGTACTCGCAAACTATTTCCGTTATCAACTATAGCAATTGAAAAAGCTGGAGACGGATCAGTCAACTACATTATGTATGGTGCGTTAAGTTCATCTTCACTCTTAAGTAACATCATTTATGAATTAGAAACTCTATCTGACAATGTTATTAAAGCGACAGAAGCTTATGAACATCACATCACTCTTAACTAATAAATCGATATAAATAATAAGGAGATTAAAATATGGCTATCTTCAAAAAACTAGTTACAGCTCTTCGGGGTGGTATTAATGAAGCAGGAGAAGCAATCATTGACACTCAAGCACTTAGAATACTCGATCAAGAAATTCGCGATGCAGACAGTGAATTAAAACAAGCTAAAGAATCACTAGCTAATATAATTGCACAACAGAAATTAGCCGCTAAAGTTATTAAAGAAACACAATCTAAAATAGATGAATATGAAAGTTATGCAATTAAAGCTCTTGAAAGTGGCAATGAAGAACTAGCAGTTGAAATAGCAGAAAAACTTGGGATTCTTGAAAATGAACTCGAAAATAATAAACAACAAGAAACTTACTATGATGAAACTGTAAAGAGTTTACGTCAATCCATTTCACAAACAGAAATTAATATTCGAAATTTAAAACAGCAAGTAGATATTGTAAAAGCAACAGAAAGCGTTCAAAAAGCGCAATCAGCAGTTGCACAGCGCTATGGTGGCTCAACTGCAAAATTACAAACTGCTTTAGATTCTTTAGATAGAATAAAAAAACGTCAAGATAAAAACAGTGCGCTTATCGAAGCTAAAAATGAATTGGCTAAATTTGATAATCAAAATGTGCTTGATAGTAAACTTGAAGCCGCAGGAATCAAATCAGGTAATAAAAATGCGGCTGCAATATTAGCAAGATTAAAAGAAAAGCATGATAATCAATCTATTTAATAAAACATACGTTCAAGTGAAAATCGTTAAAGCAATAAATTGATTAACTGATTAAGTTTAGTTAGTTCAAGAGAATGATATAAGGGAAAATAATGGAACTTTTCTGGGGAATATTTTTTTCTTTTCCAGTAATTATATTTAGTGGGTTACTAACACTTTGTGTATTATATTGGTTAGTTGCGGCGTTTGGTATTTTAAGCATTGATTGTTTAGATTTACAACTCAATGTCGATATTGATGATATACCATTAGACATTCCAAATACTCCATCCGGCTTTACGGGTCTATTGATGAAATTAGGTTTTAATAAAGTTCCAATGACACTTATTATTACTTTGATTTCATTAATAGGATGGTCGATCTGTTATTTCTTATTTCGTTTCTTTATGTTACCTCTGTGTGATTTATTGCTAATTTATTACATAGCTGGTTTTTTCATTTTCATAATTGCCTTTATTGCTGCAGTATACCTTACCGCATTTATCATAAAACCTCTTAGACCACTGTTTAGTAAATTAGAAAGCACCAATAGTCATAAATCATTTTTAGGGCAAACTGTTGAAATTCGTTCGAGTTTTGTGAATGAAAATAAAGGAGAAGCTATTTACGATGATGGTGGAGCTGGTTTAATTCTACAAGTTAGATGCACTAACTCATATCAATTCAAACGTGGGGATACAGCTGTTCTACTACGTTACGACACAACATATAACAGCTATGAAATTATAAGCGTTGAAGAATTTAATGGATAAAAGTAAATATTTTTTTGGAGAATAATAAATTATGTCAATCAATACTGATACTATCATGTTTTTTTTAGTGATTATTGGAATAGTCTCTCTAATAATTGTTGGTTTTTTCTTATTGTTTAAAGCCTTTTATATTAAGGTTCCGCAAGGTACAGCACTCATTGTTAATGACATGACGTCAAAACCTAAAGTGCATTTTACTGGTGCTTTAGTCTACCCTATCATCTACAAAAAAGAGTTCATGAAAATATCATTAATTACTTTCGATGTAGAACGACGTGGTAAAGATGGTTTAATTTGTAAAGATAATTTACGTGCAGATATTTGTGTCGCTTTTTATCTTCGAGTTAATGAAACGACAGAAGATGTTTTAAAAGTTGCTAAATCAATTGGAGTAGATAGAGCATCCGATCAAAAAGCGGTAAGTTCATTATTTAGCGCAAAATTTTCAGAAGCGTTAAAAACAGTCGGTAAACAATTTGAATTAGCTAAACTATTTGAAGATCGTATAAATTTTCGTGAACGTATTATCGATGTCATTGGTAAAGATCTTAATGGCTATGCACTAGAAGATGTGGCTATCGACTATTTAGAACAAACTCCAATTAAATCACTTGATCCTGATAATATTTTTGATGCCGAAGGTATTAACAAGATCACCTCAATCACTGCTGTTCATAAGGATGAAACCAATAAACGTGAAAGAGATCTTGAATTAGCATTAAAGAAAAAAGATACCGAAACGATTGAAGCCAAATTAGAGCTTGAACGTCAGCAAGCGGATGCCGAAGCTCGCCAAAAACGTGAAATAGAAACGATTCGAGCTCGCGAACAAGCTGAAACATTAAAAGTACAAGAAGAAGAACGCCTAAAATCGGAACAAGCAAGAATCCAATCTCAACAAGAGATTGAAGTACGTGAGGAAAATCGCTTGCGTGAAGTTGAAGTTGCTCAGCAAAATCGCCTTAGAGCTATTGCTATCGAAGAAGAACGAGTCGAACGTGCACGTTCTTTAGAAATTGTTGCTCGTGAGCGAGAAGTAGAATTACAACGCATTGAAAAAGACAAAGTGATTGAAGAAGAGAAAAAACATATTGCTAATGTGATTCGTGAACGAGTTGCTGTCGAAAAAACGGTAGCCGTTGAAGAAGAAAATATCAAAGAAGTACGAGAAATCTCTAAAGCTGATCGAGAAAAACAAGCAACCATTATTGAAGCGGAAGCTAGAGCTGAGCAAGAATTAGTTAAACAAGTTAAGCAAGCTGAAGCAGATGAACAATCATCTAAACACCGTGCAATTGAAATTAGTACACTAGCACAAGCTGAACTTGAGGTCGCGGCTAAACAAGCTGAAGCAAAAAAACAACTTGCTCAAGGTATTGAAGCAGAAGAAGCCGCTATTGGTTTAGCTGAAGCCAAAGTTCGCAAAGCCCGAGCTGAAGCAGAAGAGAAAGAAGGTTTAGTAAAAGCAAATATTACCGCTGAACTTTTACTTGCAGAAGCAAAAGGTAATCAAGAAAAAGGCTTATCAGAAGCTAAAGTTATTGAAGCAAAAGCATTAGCAACAGAAAAACAAGGTTTAACCGAAGCTAAAGTCCTTGAAGAAAAACTTTCTGCTCAAGCGCGCGGCGATGAAAGAATCGGTTTTGCCAAAGCTTCAGCAACCAAAGAACAAGGTTTCGCTGAAGCACTTGTTATTCGTGAACGCTTAACAGCTGAAGCTAATGGTTTGGTTGAGAAATTTCAAGCAATGGGTACGATGAATGAACAATCTAAAAATCATGAAGAGTTCCGCTTGGCACTTGAAAAAGGTTTTGAACAAGCTATGGCTGCCATTGCTGCTAACAAAGAAATTGCCAGAGAACAAGCTGAGGTTCTTGCTGCTGCATTCAGCAAAGCAAACATTGAAATTGTTGGAGGAAATGATAACTTCTTCAATAGCTTCTCGAAAGCTATCAGTGTCGGTAAAGCCATTGAAGGAACGGTAAATCAAAGCCCTGTACTACAATCTGCTTTACAATCAGTACTATCACGTCTATCCGGTAATAAAAATATGGATTTAAACGAAACATTAAAAAACACTGATTTAAAAGCACTAGCGGAACAATTTTTACCATCAAATAGTGATGAAAAAAGCGAATAAGAAATGATGATTTGAAACATTAGACATTACTTAATTATCGTTAAATAATTATTCAGTTAACATTATCACTATTATCTTCCTTCGGTAGAATATTAAATTTTACCGAAGGTAATAGATTTTCTGTAAAAAGATCAAGAGTAAAAAATGGCAGAAATAAAACAAGAAAACGAGCAACAAAATTCACTCGATAAAGCGGTTGCAGAAGGTGGAGCCTATGAGATCCTTCGTAAACGTTTAACCTCTTTGGGGCAAGAACTTAATCAGAAAACGGAAGCCTTGAATCAACAACGACTTTCGGAATTTGGTAAAAGTGATATGTCAATCATTGGGCGAATTCGCATTAGAACCGAAAATAACTGTATCGCTCGAGATATCGTTAGATTTGGTGATTGGTTATTATTTGGTTATAACGTCTTTTTAGGATTAAAAAAAGAAACAAAAATTGAAGATGTGTTTTCTCTTTACCATCTTGTTGAACGTGATGACAATTACGAGGCAGATCCGGTTGATCTGTCAAATACTTTTCTAAATATCAATCGTTTTGTTCAAGACTTTAATGAACTTTATACCTATTATAAAAATGCTCAATTATTGCAACTGGTTGAACGAGACGGTAAGCTTCTTGCCAGTTTTCAGATTGGTGAAAGAGTTAGTGACATTCGAGTTTTTCGCTGGTCAATATCCAGCGATAAAAAAACGATTGACTATATTGATAATCGCGGAGAGCGTGATATTGCTTTACCTCCTGCTTATGATTTTGAATGGACTGAAACTACCCGAGAAAATATCGTTAATGGTCGATTCTCCCATGTGAATATTCTTGATACCGTTTTTGTTGAAACCATTGGTGGTGACCTTACCATAAAATGTGAAAACAATACTAACGATGGATTAGGTATTTATCGTGAAGAGGTATTAGATAAAAATCAATCAATAAACGATGCAAAAATTGAATACGCAAAAGTAGGCGCCTTAATTCTTTTAAAAGTCTTACCCTACCGAGAAGATAATTGGCGATACCTAATTTATAATACCCTTACCCAAAAAGCACAACGAATTGACTTTATTGGTCAAGCATGTATTCAATTGCCAGAAGATCATGGAGTGATATTCCCTGGTGGTTACTACTTACAAAATGGAGAATACAAAACATTTGATCAATCAATGGCTGGAATGCGTTTTAGACGCATTCGTCGTTCACCCAATGGTGAAGATGTCTTATACATTTTTTATGAACCAAATTCTGGTCGTCTAGCTCTATTCAATTACAATATGATTGAGCGAAAATTAGATAACCCAATTCTAGGTCATGGTTATGCCGTATTTGAAGATGGGCGAATGGTTGTATTTGAAGGAGAAAACAATGAACCAACTCGCGTTCATCCAATGCAAATTTGGCAAACGCCCTTTTATAGTGCCGAATTTGCAGCAACACAGCCAACCCACAATACGTTTTTAGGCAAAATCGGCAACGCTGAATTAGTACGTGGAATTTCTGATCTCTATTTTATTTCTCGCGAAATTGATAATCAATCCATCTCTTCACAACTCTATAGCAAATTAAGTGAAGATACTAAAAAATTATTTGATGGCTATTTTTGGCTTGCTGATGAAAAAAATCTATCTTTCTCACCAATACTTCGTAATATTACCCAAACCAGTGAATTAGTACTTGATGAATACGAAAAAGTAGAAAGCATTCGACGCCAATCAGAAAGTGCGATGCGTGAGGCTATTACTCATCAGCAAGATTTACTAACCAAATTATATCCTGATAGCTGGCAAGACACACAAGAATTCGTCGATGCGCTTAATGCCATAAAACTGCAATTAGGTCGCCTTGTGACATTGAGAACTTATCGTTATATCAATTTAGAGCAAATTGATAAAATGGAAATTGAGCTAAAAGAACGTCAATCTTTAGTTTCACTTGCTACTGCCGGATTTTTAGGTAGCGAAAAAGCTCTCGAACCATTTATGTCAAAAATAGATAACATTGAAAAATATTTAGAGGAAGCTGATACTGTAGTCAAACTCGTTGAGCCAATAAAAATCACGGACGAAATGTCCAATGATTTGGATATGCTTTCGCAACTTATGGCATCTTTAAAATTTGATGATGTGACACTTCAAACTAAGATTATTGAATCAATTGCCGAGGTTTATGCCAAACTAAATCAAACTAAAGCAAGAATCAATCAAAAACGAAAAAATCTATCAAGTATTGAAATGATTGCACAATTTGGTGCTCAATTCAAACTATTTAGTCAAAGCATCGCTAGCGCTTTAAGCATCGCAACTACTCCAGAAAAATGTGACGATGAATTATCAAGACTACTTGTTCAACTTGAAGAACTGGAAAACCAATTTAGCGAAAGCGAAGAATTCCTTAATGACATACTGACTAAACGTGAAGAAATATTAGAATCTTTTGAAACTCACAAACAAGCACTACTAGAAGACCGTACAAGACGCACTGAATCCTTGCTTACCGCAGCTGTTCGCATCTTAGATAGCATTCCGAGACGTACGGCTAAATTTTCGGATCAAAATGAACTTAACGCTTTTTTCGTGGCAGACCCACTAGCTTTAAAAATTCGTGAAATTATTGAAAAATTGAGGAATTTATTCGATAACGTTAAAGCCGATGATATTGAATCACGGTTTAAAAGTGCACGTGATCAGGCCATACGAGCATTACGCGATAAATCAGAAATATTTGAATCTGGCGGCAATGTCATAAAATTAGGTCCGAAACATAAATTCAGTGTCAATACTCAAGAACTTGATTTAACTATAGTTCCGAAAGAAACGCACCTATATTTACAATTAACTGGTACGGATTATCAAGAAAAAATCGAGAATAGTCGCTTAGAAAGTTATAAGCCTTTCTGGACCATAACGATTGAATCTGAGTCACCGACACTTTATCGTGGTGAATACCTAGCTTACTCCATAATCAATGCGACGTTAAAAAAAGAGATTGATCTCAGTTATGAAGAATTAGTCACTCAATTAAGTCAACCAGATAACTTGGTTAAAACTGTACGTGATTACGCAGCCATGCGATATCGAGAAGGCTATGAAAAAGGTATTCATGACCATGATGCTGTAAAAATCTTATCCAAACTTATTCCATTAGGAGAAGCAGCTGGTTTATTACGTTACAATCCATTGGCACGGAGTTTAGCTATACTATTTTGGCAATATAATCAAAAGAGTGATGTCGCAAAATTATGGCCCGAAAGAGCCAAGACCTGCAAAGATATTCTAGCTCTTTTTGGTCATGATGAAGGATTAATTAATCTACAAATTGAAATGGCTTCAGAGTTGAATCAATTTTTGCAAAACTTTCCAATACATCATGAAGATTACCATATCAAACAAGCGACTGAATATCTAAGCTACGCATTGACTGAAATACCACAGGAATTTAATTTAAGCAAATACAGTACTTACATGTATGAAGGACTAAAAGCTAAGTTAGAAGAACTTCATATGTGGGGGGATTTTAATCAATCACAACTTAATTTACAAACTCGTTTGACGGATCGATGGAATCTTATTGAAAGTTGGTATAAAGGACTTTGTACTCTACCTCAATATCAAAAATTCGTTGACTACATACCCGAAGCAATTTTGCTGTGCATGCTAGATAAAGAAAATAATATAAATATTCAAATCAGTGAAGTTGAACTGGATATCACCGTTAATGACTTATTAGGTGAACATCCAACAATCAAACAAGGGATTTTAAATATTAACCTCGATGATTTCTTTAGTCGTATGCGTAAACATGCAAGAGTGGTCATTCCTGAATTTCGACATTATCAGACTTTGCGTCAAGAAGTTCTTGAGGAACAGCGATACTTTTTGCGCATCGATGAGTTTAAAGCAAAACCATTAAGTTCTTTTGTTCGCAATAAACTGATTAATCAAATCTATCTACCTATTATTGGTGATAACCTAGCCAAACAGATGGGTACCATTGGAGAAAGCAGAAGAACAGACTTAATGGGATTATTATTACTTATCTCCCCTCCTGGTTATGGTAAAACGACATTAATGGAATATATCGCCAATCGTTTGGGTTTAATTTTTATGAAAATTAATGGACCAGCATTAGGACATAGTGTTTTATCTTTTGATCCCCAACAAGCGCCCAATGCAACGGCACGTCAAGAACTTGAAAAGTTAAATTTAGCATTGGAAATGGGCAACAACGTTATGCTTTATGTAGATGATATTCAACACACCAATCCAGAATTTTTACAAAAATTTATCTCACTTTGTGATGGATCTCGCCGTATTGAAGGTGTTTGGAAAGGTAAAACAAAAACTTATGATTTAAGAGGTAAAAAATTCTGCGTTATTATGGCGGGTAACCCATATACTGAGTCAGGTGAAGTATTTAAGATACCTGATATGTTAGCTAACCGTGCTGATATATATAACTTAGGTGAAGTTCTCGGTGGTATGGATGAGGTTTTTGCTTCAAGTTATATTGAAAACTGTTTAACCTCTAATTCAATTCTGTCCCCTTTGGCATTACGTGACCTTAATGATCTCTATCATCTCATCGATCATGCCCAAGGCAAACCACTTAATACCAATGAGCTAAGTTATGACTATAGTCAAGCTGAAATAAGTGAAATTGTTGCAGTTCTACGCCATTTATTAAAAATTCGTGAAGTAGTATTTAAAGTGAATCAGCAATACATCATTAGTGCAGCACAATCGGATAAATACCGTACTGAACCTCCATTTAAGTTACAAGGCAGTTATCGAAATATGAATAAACTTGCTGAAAAAATTTCGTCAGTAATGAATGATGAAGAACTCAATCAAGTTATCGAAGATCATTACTTAGGAGAAGCACAATTACTAACAAACGGCGCAGAAGAAAATCTTCTTAAATTAGCCGAAATTCGAGGAGTATTAACAAAAGAACAAACTGAACGATGGCAACAAATCAAACATGATTTTATGCGAAATAAAACACTGGGTGGTGATGAAACCAATACAGGTAACCAAATAGTTACTCAACTCGCTGATCTAGTACAAAGCGTACAAGCGTTAAAGTTATAAAACTAGTGGGGTAATGATCGTTCTCGATAGTTTTAAAAGTAAAAATAAGGATAAAGTCTGAGAAAAATTTAAATTTCATCAAAACTATCCATCATTTCGAACTATGTTACTTATAATTTTAAAAATTATAAGTAACATAGCTTTGAAAATAATTTCCATTTATTATTATCAACTATTTGACAAAATAATGTTTTTATCACATACCAATTAATATATACAGCATAGTTCGTCTAGATTCAAAAATCTACCCAACCCTGTATTATTTCTTTATTCGAATGTAACAACCGACTTAAATCGGTTTAATTACATTGTTGGGTAATGAACTTATTATCGTTACCCTGAATTTGCTTTATCAAGGTATTTCGTTCACATTCCCAAGCATTAGGTGGATACATCTTATCCCAAGCTTGCATTAACTTATATTCTGAACTTGATAAATTAATATTGTATTTATCTGACATGTAGAAATAAGTGCGAGCGATAGTGCCTCGTATTTCATCTCGTGGTTGAAATTTTCGATCTTTAAAATCTACTGCGCTTTTACATTTTCCGTACTGAGTAAATTCTTTTGTAAACTGCGAGTATCGATAATTAGAACGGTCACCGTTAACTTCACCAATTGATGGCTGTAAGTTATGTAGATCTCCTTCCATTTCATTAAAGTTAGGGTCTTTCTTACATTTGCTACGCCCACCATCTCGCCAACATTGAAGATGACGTCCAAAGTTCTCTGCTGGCATAACATGCTCCCATTCAATGCGTTTAGCCCGCACTTGATTTTTTCTAGGTACATATCCACATTTATCGAAATCAACTACCCCCTTTTTATTATTGAATGTAAATTCACAGTCGCAATAAAAAGTAGTCTGTTCCGAATTTGATTTGTACAATCGAATGAGTTTTGTTTTTGCTGTACTAAAATTTTGGGCTGAGTGAACAAAATGAGGAATAAATAAAAGAGTAACAAATAGCTTTTTCATAATTCAATTAACATAATAAAAAGCCCAACTATTGAGTGGGCTTAAACTTTGTGCGCTAAAAAACGCATTTTTACATTACTGTTTTTAAACCTTAAAAAAAATTAAAGGGTTAATTAGTTTAATAGGTTAAGTGGTAAAATTAATTATTTCTTATTATCGGCAAAACTTTATGCCAATTATCTACAATTCTTTTAGTTTTAATGTGTGCTGTTTCCCGTTCGATTATTGTTCTAGCATCATTTAAAGTCCGCTTATATTCAACAGCCATTGAGTAAAAAGCGCCTCTAAATTTCGAATCCATCAAGCGTAATGCCGGCTCTATTAATTCTATCTGATAACGCATTTTATCTGCAGCTTTGTATAACCAGGCTAATTTATACAAATCTTCATCAGACAATGCATTTCTAGAATGCATACCGCCAAGCCACTTCATCGCTTCATCAAATTTGCAAGATGGCAAATCCAGATAGCTCGTAATTTTAAATTGCTGATGAAATTTTGAGTAAACAGCTTGAAGCCGTTCACCTGTTCGATAAACCCGCTCATTAATGGCTTGTTGGATTTGCTGTTGTTGTTCTGCATTAATTGTTAATGAATATGATCCAGTTTTTCTAATTGTGGGTAATACTTCTTCTAATACCCAATTTTGAAACTCTATGGCTTCCTTTTTATTGCTTCTAAAAATGATACGATATAAATTTGGTTCGTTAATAAATAACAGTTCTTGATTACCACCATTTGTAGGGAGGTACATTTTATGTACTCCCTTGATTGATATATTAAAACGACTTACTTTAGCATTGCTAATATTTAAAATACCAGCAATATCCTTTAAACAGAAAATCGGCTGATTTTCTAAAAATTGAATACGAACTTGTGATTGATGAAAATTAAAAATTGATAAGTTTGACATGATTAAATCCTCGTAAATAAGTTATTTAATCACCACCAACACGCCAATATTGGAGGTGAACTGAATAAGGTTGGCGTACCGTCTTTACGAGAAACGGTGCTTCTTTCGAAGCCCTCACTCAGCCCACCATAAAAATATAACTAAGCATGCATAAAAATACCGCTTATAGCGGCTATGTTCTCGTAAAAGTTCAGGACGCCAATCCCGACGTTAGATTGTGCTAACGTTTTTTATAATATATAACTTATTTACAATCATTGTCAACCACGCTACTTTCGTGAAAAATTCGATGATATGACCTTTAAAAAATCACTTTTTGGTAAGTAAAATTTCATTTATTTTAGAAGTTTTCTTGCCAAACTTTACGCCTATTTTTTACATGATATTTTGTAAAGAGCATCGCATTTTAATTGATGAATTTCCAAACCATTGTGTGATAGTGATGTCGTTATTTTTAAAAAAATTTTTGCAATATTAGTGAGACGTATGAGCGAAGTAGAAAAAGTAAAAATGATGACATCATCGGCTATAAAATATAGGCAGCTAATAGTACGTTTTCTATATCAATGTATACCATTTTAGCAAAAGAGTTTGTATAAAAAATAGAATGCTCGAAAACTTGTTTATGGAGAGATATCAAACAAAATCGATTCAATAGATAGTCGGAAATAATTATGACTGAACAATTAAAACACTGTCAATTCTGTTGTAGTGAGTATTTTTCTTTCAATGATATCGATTATCCTATGATAAGCATGTCCAAATCGAATGCCAAGCGACACAAGAATTAGACGATCTATTGAGGTGAGTGATAAAAACTCGCCCATGAGTATCACGAGAAAGTAAAACATGAACTGTCGACTATAAGTAGACTGGACAAACGATTGGAGCGGACCTTTGATAAGGTTCTGCTATTATGATTGAATGATGGAAAAGATCAAAATGATTATGCAACGAAGGTCCGACATGCAAAATATTGGCGACCGGTTTTCGGCGGTAAACCTTTATCATGCATTACTGGTGAAATGATAGATAATAATTTACCGACACATAATGCAAAAAATAAAGCGCCGTTGGCTCCAGCTACAAAAAATAAATATCACAAGACCATACTCAGGGCGTTGAGTTTAGCCCAAAAGAACAACTGGATTGCATCTGTTCCGTATGTCGGAAAACAGAAAGAGCCTAAAATTAGGGTTAGGTAGGTAACAAAACCACAAGTTCAAAAGCTATGAAAAGCTCTTTCCCTAAAATGGTTGAAAGATGTTTGTTTATTTGCCCTATTAACAGTTGCAAGAGGTACCAAAATTTTAACCATGACATGGGTTAAAATAGATTTTAACAATAAAATAACAATAGTCAGTAATAATATTGCAAAAAACGAAACCGCTCGACCACTATTATTAAATGACGAGGCAATAGCGTTATTAAAAAGCCGACGATTGATCAATAAAAACTGTGTGTTTGTAAATTCGAAAAACAATCATATCAATAATATTGATCGCCGTGCGTTTAATCGTGCTACTGAAAAATGCAATATCAAAGATTTTCATTTTCATGATTTACGGCATACATGGGCGAACTGCCATCTTCAAAGTAGAACACCTCTATTTACTCTAAAAGAGTTAGGAGGTTGGAGGTTGGAAAACGCTGGAAATGGTGAAAAAATACGCTTATTTGAATGCTGACCATTTAAGTCAATTTTCAAATGCAGTCACAATTTGGTCACAAAACATTAATAAAGATAATCAAGGCGTAAACTTGGCGGTATAACTCGTTGATTATCTTATATTTAATGGCGTCCCCTACAGGATTAAAAGAAAAAGAATATATATTTGATTTATATGAATTTTTATATAAAATAAAAATAATATACCGTTTAAAATACCGTAGAGGTTCATTAAAATAATATTTAAAGATATATTTTATGTTTTTTGATTATTCTAACACTTTCTGCGATCCACTTTCCAACTTTTTACTTCAATTCACACTCCCCAAAAATATTAGTTTATGATGAATAAAACTAACTAACCTTTCATAACATGATCACAATAAACTACACAAAAACGATTTACATACTAACCGACCCAGATAACGATTCAATTTACAATTGCAAAAATGATTCGTACCTAATTTTTCCGTCACTTGATGTCAATAAAGAATGGTGGTGTTTTTATCGAAACAATGGATTAAATAAAGTTGGTATTTTTGAATCGTATAAAAAAGCAATTGAATATATTAAATGGTTATGTGATCTAGTATGACATTTATCACATCCGTGAACGATATTTACATAAAACTGATGTGTATTGGTTATTATGGATAACATGGTTTATTATAAAGTCCCAAAGCCAGAATTACCTCTACAACAAATTAACGTTTTCAAATTTAAAAAGCATTTTATCTAGATAATGATCTTATCATTAACCACCGCATTCTTATCTCCTTCATCAAATGAAATGCCAACATATTCATGTCCTGAGGGCAATTCAATTGAAAATTGACCTAAATTATCACTTCTTGTTTTATATGCTGTCATTGTAGGTTTTTGATAAAAATAAACATCACGACTTAAGCCATTCCCTTCACTACTTTGTACGGAACCATTTAATATCTTCGTTTTGTTATTAATAAAATATAAAATAGAATTAAGTAAATTAAGCCCAGCAGCTGTGTATCCGACAGTACTTAACCAACCAAACCACATACAGTTAGCCTTAAAAGTTCCCCCTAAAGCATCAGCACCTCCCTTTTTGAAAAAAACCGTATCTGCATAACCATCCTTTACATTTGCATTAGCGCCTAGAACTACAGCGCTTGAACATAACGTACTAATTTTTATAGATGATGACTCGTCACCAAGACTAGAACCATAAAAGACTGGGATATTTTCCATTCTACTAAGAATGCTTGCAGAATTAAAAATGAAGTGATCAGCAGCTGGCTTAAGATATTGATGCTCTTTTTTCAAAATAACTGACCCTCCAGTGGTTGTCATCCCAAGAATTAAATGAGATGAATTAGTATTATATAATAAATCATTACCAACAACTAAGGGGACTTCTGCATCAAGAATTGATTTCAGTATTATTGTGTTTGCATTTTGAAGTGTTGATATTACACAATCAAACTGCTTTGCATAATCAACAGTAAGTGAATTATCATTATCAGCAATTAGTGTTGATTCATGATTAAGTGCATTGTTCAACGCATTCTTTAATGTTAAAGATCTTTCATTACTTATTTTATTTGTAATTATTAAAATTTTCATAGTTATTTACTCAAATAAAAAAATAGGATTATTGGGATTAAAAGGTGTATTATTAAATTTAAATACAATTAAACTTTGAAGATCTACGCTATGTTGATAAGGAATTGATACTTCATTATGTAAAATTGTGACAATCTTAATATGCAAGGTTCCAACAGCTAAGCTTGGTAAAGAAAAAGTTTTAATTGTATTTGTTACAACTTCATCTACAAGCATTTTCTCATTAAGATGTATGGTTATTTGATACTTAGTTCCATTCTCTGGCTGTACATTACCCATAAAAAAACCCAACTTTTTATTTTGGGTTTTCTTGTTACGATGTGACCATGTAACTGTTAGACTGGAACCGAAAAGCATCTCAGGATAATAAATTTGATTAATTTTTACATTCGCTGGTGGATAGGGTTTTCTTGCTCTACCTTTCATGTTTATATGTTGCGTTATTATTTCATTGTTATTTAGTGTATCACTATCGCTTAACGGCATAAATTTACAATAAATATCCTCATTCATTGAATAATCATTCTCAGATATATTTAATGAATTTTCGCAAAAGAAAACAACACAATCCTTTTTGTGGGGCTCTGGCAACGTATCAAGACAACCTCTTATTACAATGATTTTATTATCGACAATTGACGATATAAACATTATTTCATTATCGACAATAATAAAATCATCAAGATCAGCTTCAACAGAAGAATCAATTAATAATTCTGTATCTAGTTGTGTAATAGATTCTATAAGCTTTCTTGATTCACATATATCAACATCACTATCATAATCAAATTTTTCATTATCTTTACTAGTTAAAAGTTCAATGTTCATTACATCGCTCGAAACACCTGAAACAACACTTGATATATTACAAACATCCATGTTTTCAAGGCTGAAATCTGCAATTGATTGACCGACAGACTGAACAATCAAATAATACGGCGTTTCAATTAATAACGTTTTATTGATACTTTGTAAAGAGTCAGGCGGAATGGTTATAGAGGGTTGATCACCGATTAATCCTATATTTGACAAATTAAATACATCTACCGTGCAATTAATAACAACTTTATTGCTTGTGTAAGTCCCGTTATCAATTGATTTCACCCTCATAGGTGTATTATTCATTTCATAATATGGCAAATTAAGCAAAAAAACATCACCAACGCTTAACTTTCTACCTTCAGTGTTAACCGTAATTTGCGTAGAGGCTAAATCACTAGATAATACACCTAAGATGCGTAAAGCAAGCCTTGTCGCTAATGCTCTACTATAGACCATATCGTAAGAAATGGTTGTATTATTTTCACCACCGACAAGATTAATTAATGCATCATCACGTACGGTTACTGAACCTTGCACATAATCATTTTCACGATCAATAAAATTAATCGTTACGGAGTTAATCATCTCCGTTATTATATTTTTTGATATTTCACCAACGTCAACAATATTACTTTCATCAAATACCTTTAAATCAGATAATTTATAATCTTCTCTAAAGAGTTTAATTTCAAACTTATTTGTTGTAGCATTCTGATATAAAACACAATCAACAGTTTCTTCAATATTTGATTTCAACTCTTCTATTTTACCTTGAGAAGTCCAATAATAACTAAGTCCAAACGACTCAGAATATAGCCTGTCTGCTACCTCTTTAAAATTTTCTTCATTAATTTCATTTTTTACGCCACCTGAATTCATACCCCAATTTTCATTTAAAACAAGCTCTCGGAGTATGTGAGCTGGATTCATATCGTTTCCTATTTTACCGTAAGCCACGGTAAATATATTTTGCATATCATTTAGCCCAATTGATACTGGTATGGTATCTTCAGGCGTATTGTCGATATGAGACAAATTACCAATTTTATTGCTGAGTGATCCACAATAAATATCTACGCTATTTATATCGCTAAATTTACCTGTTCTCGCTATCATTTGCTTAACACGTTCACTACCATTACTATGTATATTGGATATTTCATCGTCTGACATGAATATACAAATTCGGTGATATTTTTTATTTAAAGTGTTATCAAAAAAATCAGCAACTAAATCCATTATTAAGGGTAAATTATCACCGCTTATTCGATATTGAAGTTTGACCAAAGCTAAGAAATAGTTAAGTGTATCAATCGTTATATTTTCTTTTTTTAAGTTAAATGGTTTTGAATTACCATTATATAAACCAACGAAAACATCCACTCTTGTTTTGGTATTTGTAATAATCTCTTTAATTCGCTCAAAAGAATAATCTAGAGCACTGATCATGTTTTTCATCTGTTGCTCGCTTGGGCTAAGACTAAAATCAAGTACAAAAGCAAAAGCTATTTTTTTACCATCACCCGTAAATATTGCGGCTTTTTCTTTATACCATTGTTCATTTTCTGAATCTTGATAATTAATTCGCTGAACAACACAAGATACTTCTTTAGGGTAAGGCGTATTACCGATATAAAAACCTTTATCGCCGCCATGCATAACAACTGACGCTACATGTCGATAGGCTGGAATAAACCTATCTAACTTCCTTATTAAATATGAATCTCGATCTTGATCGTGAGATCCATTATGAATATTGAAAGTACCAGCGATACCTCCTTCCTGGTAAATACCACCAAAAAGGTTTTGCTTATCTATGTTAATTGAGCCCACTTGTTTTCGTCCGGCCCATGCAACCTTGTCCGCAAAAAAAATCTTATTAATAAAATCAATTCGCCCCTGACAAAGCAAAGCATGCATACCGAGATAATATTTATGCCCAATAACACTTTTTTTCTTTTTACCGAATAACCCCATTATTTTTTTATCCTCGCCGTACTTTTATTTCCATACCAGACATAAATGAGTTTATTCACTTTAACAGTACCAAAAACAACAGGAATTTCAGTGCCCTCTTTGGATGTCCCCGTATTAATATCATCCGCAGTCATTTTGTTACTTGCTTTTACTCTTGCAGCCAATAAAACACCTGCTATCGCGGCTATAATCGAAACAGCTATACCAATAATTGCAAACATAATTAACCTATTGATGTTTTAGTTGGCGATTCAAGGGGGAGGTAAGGAAAACCACCATAGTTGATTAGATTACCATTAAGAATAAGCGATCCTTTTTCATCGTATATTTTAAACGATTTACATGCATTAGTTGTTCTATCACAACCCTTATAAAAAGTAGCCTTTACTGATCCGTATTTTAATGCGTTTTTGATGTGTTTATTTTCTCTTATCATTGTGATAGATTTATCAGTATTAGCAATAATGTAAGTTTGTTCAATACCTTCAAAATCAACAATACCGCTTGCTAAATAATTATCAGGAATAGAAGATTCAAAATTCACAATGAGTGTATTTTTTTCCATCCCAGTTATTTCTCCAGAAATTGCAAAATATTTTTTATTTAATCCGCATTTTTTCCCATACAATTGATATCGGCATGTACGTTGTACACGTTCATTGACAGCAGTGTTACCGCTTCGGGTAATAAATAATTCAAAAGTAAACGTCATTTCTTTTTTTGATATTTTAGTTTTAGTTAACCGTCCTGACCACGACAGTTCTAAAGAATTATCGTTATTTACAAAAATATCAACAAGAAGATACTTTGTTATGTCAGGATTGATCCAATCTTGTGCCAGTTTGTTACTAATTGGTACACTGATTTCAACTTTATTTTTAGATAACGTTGAATCTCTTTTTATTGCTGTTCTTTTTATGCTTTCTCTCGTAAATATTAACCCGTTAATTTCTACGG
>NZ_JAFNMU010000014.1:43046-49758 GCF_026537125.1 Gilliamella sp. B2828 | reverse complement strand
TTATTTGTGGAGGCTCGTACATCAAAATCAGCGAGGCGGGGATCGAGCTTGGCTCGCCAGAGAATGTTTATCTTAAATGTAATGCGATGCAAAAAATGTCACCAAATAGCATGAATCACTCAACTGAGTTAAGTGATTCTGTCGATTGCCAAGTGACACAAAGGCAACAAGTGAAAGATCAAAACGGTTGTTTCAATCTGGACTAATTAAAACAAAGGGATGTGATAAAAATGCTAAAGTGTGGACAAACGCCGATTGATTTAACATTAATATCTGCACAAGCAATGAATATTGCAAAGCAATTGATCGATGGTTCACGGGATTATAAAAATCGTTGCTTAGTGATACTCGATCCCTTTTTAAACCCGATTAACGAATCGTTTATGAAGTACTATCAATTTCGCATTCGTTTATATCCAATTCCAATCCGCCATCCATCCGTTTTACCCAAAAGGTATCCATGGTTAATTGAACTTGATTTGACGGATAAATATGAACACGCCGTATTAACGTATATGGTAGATAAAGCATTAAAACAATTAACTCCTCAGTCTATTGCATCGGGTCAAGGCCAACAATATTGCGCTTGGTTATTTAGTTCAGAAAAAACAAAATCCATTATACAACAACTAAGTAACATGACCTTGCAACGAAATAACAAAATATTGTTACGTTATTACGATCCAGCTGTGTTTTTTCAGTTGTTACATCTACTCAATCCTGCTCAAAAAAGCCGGTTATTCGGCATCATAGAGATGTGGGCAGTATTAAATCGCCAGGGTGAATTAATCATTCACCAAAATGAGGGGAAGATGGGTTCAAATTTTAGCGATGAACTTTTTATTACCCATAAACAGTATCAACAATTGCAATGTATTGGAATGAATAACATGCTTATCCAAGCAGACAAATTAACCCATCCACAAAAAAAGACAGATGAAATTGAAAATCTACAAACCATTATGCCTTGTCTGCTCCGTTTAAAGGCAAAAAAAATTGAGGATAAAGACTTTCATTTGGAGTGGGCAAAATTAGCGCTAAAATTTGGGAAGGATTTTGATGTTTCTTCACATCTTTATGAAAAAATTGAAAATTTATCAACGGTAAGTGAATATTATCCAATATTAAAAAAATTACACAATTTAAGTCCTCAAGATTGGCAAGCACTAGCCTTAAAAAATAAGGAAGAGAAAGCATGACAGATCCAAAAACAACATCAAATTGTGGATGCCAAACACAGGGGATTGCAATATTACCGGTTAGATACACTGTTGTGCCCAAATACTTAAAAAGTACCCAACCCCATTGGGCAAACTCATCAAATGTAATCAATTTACCCTTATCAGAAGGCTATCAGTATCATGTAAGAACATTACGTGAAGGTTTTTTATACCTTTACATACCCGACAAACTGGGTAGCAAATGGCAAATCTATTCGATTGATAGTAAAGGACATATTATTAAACAATCTTCACATTATGACGCTCAACCGATTGCTGACTCAGAACAAAATTCGGATTATCATTGTCCTGAAGTAAAATCCAATCCATGTCATGATGCGTTTATCACTTTAGCTTATCCTGAACACTTAACCAAAGTCTATTTTGCTTTTAGTGAATACAAATGGTCGGATAACACCATCCAAAAATACGAAAACAATCCCGAACAACGCATGCAAATGATTGACATTTCACAATGGGAAGGTAACGCCGAAAGTGCAACCACGGCTAACCTAAGCAATATTCAAAGTATAGTAGACTTTGATCCTAACGTGGACAGAGAACAACTACCTTATGATGAAAATCGACAGCTTATTTTCAGTAAAGATAATAAACAGGGTCAAAAATGGGTAACATTTCCTGACACGTTTAGCCAAAGTCGTGACAAACAATACCAATTTGACAAAACACTATTGGATAAAAACAGCACGTGTGAACCGTGGGGGCGATTAACATCGGATTCAAGCGAACACTTAGCCAAAACGCTAGCTAAATATAGCCCAAGCAAAAAACCCATGATTATTGCTATTGAAGATCCGATTGGCATTACAACCGAACTCAATGGTTATTATAACGACGCTTATGTCAGGGTTTTACAATTTCAACAAGAACGCCGACTAGAATATGAAGCCTTAGCCTGTATTGAACACGGAAAACATTTAGCAGCGTTAAAAAAATTTTCCGATGATTATTCTTTTCCACCTGAAGATAATTTTTATGTACAAAAAATTATGAAATCAGGCAAAATTGATGACAATCCTGATAAACCCATGTCCAATACTGGTAATGGACTGCATGCGTTAATATGTGAAGAACTCTATGGTAAACCAGGGAGTTATTCATACTATAATAAATTTAAAAATATTTTTTTAATGTCTAAAACCTCCCCAAATCCAGATATATCCCCTTATATGAAATATGTTCTTAAAGAACAACATCATACCATTACCCTAGGTGAGGCACTATACGTTAAAGAAAAACTTCAACCTCAGCTAGTCCAAGAGTATAAAGACATCCTTAAAGATTTTTACAGCCAAGAATTGGCGTTGAAAGCAAAACGCGAAATCGATACTCAAAAATTTTTAAAAAAATACGATGAATTAGTCAATACTAAACCCTTTGAAGACAGGCAAAAAGAGTTACTCGAATTAGTCGACAAAAAATACCAAAGCCGTTCAAAACAGCTGATTACTTGGATTAAAGATAGCAATTTTTATTCCACCGTCTACCATGATCTTGACGGCAATCAACTCTATGAGTTGGACGAAGACTTTCATCCTAAAATTAAAGAGCATAAACAAACATTTGAAAGGGTGCTTCAAGAATCGCTTAAGCATAATGAAATCATGCCAGACGATTTAGAAGAACTTAGAAAAGTAAATATCGAAGGCATAATATTTTTATTTACCATTACTAATGTGACTCAAGGGCTAGAATTATGTGAACAGGGTAAAGCTTTTTTAGACGCCTTTACAAATTTAGATTATGCCAAAACGATCAATGACAACGTCAACGGCATGTTATGGCGAATGTTTGCTTATCATAATGATGATATGCACAGCATGATCAACCAAGTCTTGGACGAAGCCGCAAAGCCAGAAAACAAATCCATTGTTGAAGAGTCAATTGAAAAATTGATACCAAAGTTAGATGATCTACCTTTTAATAAAATAGCTTTGAAATTTAAAAATTTGCAGGATCTTCTTTTGACATTAGAAGAATTAGAGAGAAATGATCCTAATAATCAGATAAAAGAAAGTTTATTTTCTTTCAAATTAATGGGATTTCCGATAAAGCTTAAAATTAAAAGTCTTACTTTAACTGAAACAATCACACTCAAAGCAACTAACTTACTGCAGCCAATTTTTAACCACATTGCTAACTCGTTATACCATGCCAGTACGGTAATATATAAAGCCTTATCATTAACCACAGCTGGGGTTTTAAAAACGACGGCGCTAACTTATTTACATTTAGAATATCAACTCATTGCCGGATTGATTAATTTAGACCCTGGGCCTAATTTTGGCACAGCAACTGTACCCCTGTATTATCCACGTTGGAAGCTTGCCACCCGAATGGCGGTGAACAAAGCCCGAACATTATTAAATGACGCTATCGTTAGCTTGGACAGGCGTCTTAATATTTTGTTTAATCATACGCTGTCACAAGATAAAGCCAACAAAGTGTTTGATTTTATTTTTAAAGCGAGCGATGCCGACCCAGAGATATCAAAAAACCTATCAAGATCACTTAAATCAATGCGCATGTCGGCTGTAGTTGCCATGCTCGAACTGTATAACTTTAATTCGATCAGTAAAACCAATCCTAATCTGGAACAAGACGAACATTATCTCAGCTTAAAAACATCAGCCGGTTTTGCCTTAGCGGCGACCTCGGTTGAACTTATGGCAATGATCACCGCTGTGTATAAAGGAATGCAAAATGTATTTTTTAGTTTAGGTAAAACTTTATCAGGAGTATTAGGAGCGATTTCATCTTTTATTATACTTTTTGATACTTTCAATGAATTTAGCTTTAACAGTAACCAATATAATACCATTCTGTTAAATTTGTTATCAGGTACAAAATCTATTTTATTATTATCAATGGGAATTTCAACCAGCATTATAGGATTATCATATCATTTCGCTTGGTGTCGAACATTTTTAACTACTCGAACAACATTTTGGATGTTAAAAATGGTAGGTAAGGGTGTTGGAAAAGCAAATATTTCATCTATGGCAGGAATTCGGTTAGTTTTGACCAGGTTTTCAGGCCTCTTGGTTATTCTATTTTTCGGAGTTGAAATGATATATGATGCTTTTACAGATGATAATTTTGAAACCTGGTTAAAACGCTGTGCACTGCGCACCGATAAATATTTAATGCCACATAATAAATTCAAAATTTATCAAACGCCTGAACAACAAAGCTCAGCTTATCAAGATGATGTATTAAAGGATATGTTTAATATTGACGATGAGTCACAAAACAATAACAATCAAGCCAATAAAGACAACAGCAACGGTATTGATGTTGATGAAGCATTAGCACTAATAGAACAAGATTTACATAAAAGGGGTTTTTTACATGTCTAAACGTTATGATGTATTAAAAGGAACGGTTAGCCAACTACAAATCTTTGATGACCCAAAAGAGTTACGCTCTGATAATATCGGCTTAATTGCCATAATTGGAGTGTTAATTGTAGGAGTATTTGGATTAGTAGGTGTTTTACTTAATGTATTTACTGCAGGTAATATCACATTAAAAGGAAAAGGATTTTGTTGTTACGTGGGGCGTAAATTTGTAGAAGGAAAATTAACCCATATTGGCTTTAAAAATGGAGACTATGTGGAAATGGTCGTGGATAAAATTGATGATAACTTTTATCAATCATATGCTGTAAGAATCCCTAAAACTCATGCTTTATATTTTCCTCGATCAGTAGGGATGACTACTTTGCTTTTATTGAAATATTTAGCAATAGGTGTTGGGGCTTTTTTCTTATTTATATTTATAATTTTATCTTTTTTGCTCTATATTTATTTGGATGAGGAAATTTTTCTTTCTTCGTATATTAGTGTTATCATTTCTGGCATCATAATGTTTTTTATAATATTTATGATTTTTTTTATACTTTTAGGCGGTTCTCACACTTTTGTTAGTAATCGTATTTTTTCAACTTTAGGCTACCCTAAACCTTTGCTACATGATTGTTCCAAAGAACATTTTCGTTTTAAAAAATTAAATCGCTCTAATAATCCTGAGCTGTATGACGATCCGCAAACTCCCGAATTTGAACGAATCAAAATATATGATCGTAATGCTACTTATTACTGCCGAACGCCAATCTTACCAGATGGGGTCGACGTGATTGATGAACGGGGTTTTACGCCTGATATGGATAATCCACCACCCAAATTAAATCACACGGAACAGTAACAGTATGGTTAAACGGTATAGTATTTTAAAAGGCACAGTCAGCCAACTACAAATCATTGATGACCCAAAAGAGCTAGGTTCGGATAATAATGTCGGCTTAATCGCCATGATAGGGGCGCTGATTACCGGGGCGTTTGGCGTGGCGGCCGCGTTATTGACCACGCTGTCAGTGGGCAGCATTACCTTAGAAGGCAAAAAATTCAGTTGCTATGTGGGGCGTAAATTTGTCGAAGGCAAATTAATTCATATTAGATTTAATAATGGTGATTATGTGGAAATGGTCGTGGATAAAAGCGATGATAATAACCAGTATCAATCTTATGCGGTCAGAATCCCGAAAACTCATGCTTTATATTTTCCTCGTTCAGTAAGTATGCCAACTTTGCTTGGGTTAAAGTATTCATCTATAATATCTGGTGTATTGTGTTTAATTCCTTATTTAATTTTCTTAATATTGCTTTTAACTGATTTAAATGAAGACTTTTTTTTCAATTTTACTTTAGTCACTTTGACCATTTTTTTCTGGTTTTTTGTTTTTACAACTATCATTTTTTTATTAATCGGTGGTCGTTACTCTTTTATCGGTAATCGCATTTTTGCCACATTAGGCTACCCCAAACCTTGGTCTCATGATACGTCAGCTGAACATGAGCGTTTTAAAAAATTAAATCGCTCGGGCGATCCTGAACTGTATGACGATCCGCAAACCCCCGAATTTGAACGAATCAAAATACGAGACGCTAAAGCCACTTATTACTGCCGTACGCCCATTATACCGGATTGGGTCGAGGTGATTGATGAACGGGGTTTTACGCCAGATATTGATAATCCACCACCCAAATTAAATCACACGGAACAGTAACAGTATGGCTAAACGGTATCGTATTTTAAAAGGCACGGTCAGCCAGCTACAAATTATTGATAACCCAAAAGAGCTAGGCTCGGATAATAATGTCGGTTTAATCGCCATGATAGGGGCGCTAATTACCGGGGCGTTTGGCGTGGCGGCCGCGTTATTGACCACGCTGTCAGTGGGTAGCATTACCTTAGAAGGCAAAAAATTCAGTTGCTATGTCGGGCGTAAATTTGTCGAAGGCAAATTAACCCATATTAGTTTTAAAAATGGCGATTATGTGGAAATGGTCGTAGATAAAAGTGATGATAACCAGTATCAATCGTATGCGGTTCGAATCCCTAAAACCCATGCCTTATATTTTCCTCACGCAGTAGATACACCGACTTTGCTTCGGTTAAAGTATTCAACC
>NZ_JAFNMU010000014.1:0-42949 GCF_026537125.1 Gilliamella sp. B2828 | reverse complement strand
CACCCAAATTAAATCACACGGAAAAGTAACAGTATGGCAAAACAGTATCGCATTTTAAAAGGCACGGTCAGCCAGCTACAAATTATTGATGACTCAAAAGAGATTGGCTCGAATAATGTCGGCTTAATCGCCATGATAGGATCGCTGATTACTGGGGCGTTTGGCGTAGCGGCTGCGTTATTGACTACGCTGTCAGTGGGCAGTATTACCTTAGAAGGTAAAAAATTTAGTTGCTATGTCGGGCGTAAATTTGTCGAAGGCAAATTAACCCATATTAGTTTTAAAAATGGCGATTATGTGGAGATGGTCGTAGATAAAAGTGATAATAACCAGTATCAATCATATGCGGTTCGAATCCCTAAAACCCATGCCTTATATTTTCCTCACGCAGTAGATACACCGACTTTGCTTCGGTTAAAGTATTCAACCATAATAATGGGAGCATTCTGTATATTTGCATATATAGTTATCTTAATTATGTTGTTAATTGATTTAAATGAAGATTTTCTTTTAAATTTGGCTATTTTTGCTTTGTCCGATTTTATTGTGTTTTTTGTTTTTACAATTATCCTTTTTTTATTAACAGGTGGTGTTTACTCTTTTATCGGTAATCGTATTTTTGCGACATTAGGTTACCCCAAACCTTGGTTACATGAAACGTTAGATGAACATTTACGTTTTAAAAAATTAAACCGCTCGGGCGATCCTGAGCTGTATGACGATCCACAAACCCCCGAATTTGAACGCATCAAAATACATGATCGTAATGCCACTTATTACTGCCGAACGCCAATCGTACCGGACTGGGTCGAGGTGATTGATGAACGGGGTTTTACGCCAGATATTGATAATCCACCGCCCAAATTAAATCACACGGAGCAGTAATAGTATGGCTAAACGATATAGCCTATTAAAAGGCACAGTCAGCCAACTACAAATCATTGATGACCCAAAAGAGATTGGCTCGAATAATGTCGGCTTAATTGCCATGATAGGGGCGCTGATTACCGGGGCGTTTGGCGTGGTGGCCGCCTTATTGAGCACGTTGTCAGTGGGCAGCATTACCTTAGAGGGCAAAAAATTCAGTTGCTATGTAGGGCGTAAATTTGTCGAAGGCAAATTAACCCATATTAGCTTTAACAATGGCGATTATGTGGAAATGGTCGTGGATAAAAGTGATGATAACCAGTATCAATCTTATGCGGTTCGAATACCGAAAACCCATGCTTTATATTTTCCTCTTTTACAATAATTTGGTACAAAAAGATACTTAACTCCACCATTAAATAGGTTGTTATCTTAATATCAAAGACTAGCGTTTATTATTTAGGTATCGATTGGTGGAGTTATTGCTCGTATTATAACAATTATAGGTATTTAATAATATGTTTAGATTTACATATTTTAATATGGGTACCAAAAAAGCATGGTAATTGTATCTTTATGTTTTTTAAACATACAATATAGAATTTGATACTAATTTGTACTGTTTCTAATGTTTATTAAAAGATATTAAAAGTTGAATTGGTGCCAGTGGTCGGACTCGAACCGACACGCTTTTAAGGGCGGCGGATTTTGAATCCGCTGCGTCTACCAATTTCGCCACACTGGCATTAGAAGTGTAAATAAGTAAACGTGGGCATTATACTAAGCTTTGCGATATCTGCAACAATTATTATTGCAAAGTGCTTTGTTTGCCTAAAAATGCATCTATTACCTGAGTTTATATCATTTAGGTTTAATTTTATCGACAACCTTTGGAACAAAAAGATATATAAGAATGTTTTGAATAATGGATTTTATCTATGCGTTTTAGACAGGTAATCGATAAAAAATGAAAGTGCTATTTGAAATTGATATTACAATTTATTGAATCTTATTAATTCTATATTTGTATAAATTTCATCCGAAATATTAAAAACAGTTTAAAATAGTAACATAAAGACATAAAAACGGTTGCAAATTATTCTAAAACGGGTAGTTTATATATTACATTTGTTTGTTTGTTTTTTGTAAGTTTTTCGTAAACTTCCAATGAGATCAATATCAATAGAATTACACCAACTATAATAATCATGTTGTTTAATAAAAATAATTAAAAATTACTATTAAAAAATATATAAATATTAACTCTTACAATATGTAAGGATTATGCAAGGAGAAAGTTATGAAAAATGAATTATTCGAATTCATTAATCAGTTGTACCTAAATTTTATTCATAATCATTATGCTTTAAAAGGTGATGGAATGAATTTAATCCTTTCTTTATTACCTGTTGTTCATAATGAACAACTAAACCGATACTGGTATAACGCTATCATTTATATCAGTGTAGCTAACATTTTATCTGCTAATTCTCAACTCCTTATTACCAATAAAACGTTTCATATGTAATACAACTGGGTATTAACTAATGCAATGTCAAATAAAAATAGGATAAGCAAATGAACGATAAATTGCAGCAACTCTTAGAGGAATATAAATTAAATTATGATAAATTTAATTTTGGTCATTATTTGGATTTTGACCATACCGAAAATGCTTTAAAAATTGGTTTAGTTGGATGCTTTTATTTAAACGAATCTTATAAAACTGAAAAGCGTCAAGCAATTAACCAAGTCCTAGCATTATATGATAAAAATTGGGGAAAAAACCTTAATTATGGCTTTGGGAATGGTGATCCCAATACTTTATATCGTTATCACGCCATCAGTTTAGCTCAAAAAATAATACTTAATAATGGATTTTATGCAGATACTTTAAGTTTTTATTGGAGTAATGTTGATAAACTGTATTTGATCCCTGACTATTTAATTAAAGTTCTGTCAAGATCAGAATTTCTCGAAAAAGAGTATAATACAGTGAGTTATTTACAATTTTATTTGCCGATTTATGAACTAAAAGATTTTGGAGTTGATAAAATAATAGAATTCATCCGACAAGTCAGCCAAATTTTAAAACCTTTACATGGTTTTTTTGGTTTAGGTATAAGACAACGTTATAAATATTATGATTATCAATATTTAGAAGGTGAGTTAGCTCGTAAATATTTAGGTTTAGATATTTCCACTGATGAAGAAGATAAACATTTTAGAGACGGATTTAAAAGCATTAACTGGTTAACTATACTCAGTGAAGAACTTTTTACTGAAAAATTAGGGAGTATCGATGAAGTTAAACAGCAAAATAGTGATGAGGGAGTGATTTTCCATCCCTACACTGGTGGAGTAGTTGTTCAAGCAGGGGAAGTGCCCGAACTTTGTGATATTAGCCATAATCCTTATCCCAAACATTATGTTAATGCTAATGCTTTATTAAAGCCAGCACGTGCGCCAATGATTGCTTCATTTGGTTTTACTTCAAACAACGGTAAAATTCAAGATAGTCAGACTTCTAAAGAATGGCAAGGTCGTTTTGACGATGCCACTCCAACCGATCTTCCAACTGAAGAATCTGAAGATGAGAAAGATGCTGAGCCTTAATACTACTTGGAATGTTTTATAGACATTCTATCTCATTAGTTAAACATATTTTAAATAAAATTATAAATTACCAGACCTTTCACTCTTAACATGAGTTGTTTGTGTGATTGTTGAAAGGTTTTAGGTCGGTATCAACTTGGATTTAATTCTATTTTTATAAATATGGTTATTTTTTTATTGCTATGATATTTATTTCAAAATATTTCAGATTAGCCGTACATTTTAGTAAAAAACGTTTTTTAATTACAAATTCTGGACGTAATAACCTTATTTAAGTAAATAAAAAATGAATTAATATAAAAAGATACTAAATAAACACTTTTAAGCTTTAAGCTCAACTAATCAGCAAAATAAGACGAGATTCTTTTAGCATACATATGTCTTTGTACAATAAATCATACGTTCATAAAAATATTGGCATAATTGATAAAATCCTTAAATAATAGGATCAATCATCTTTATAAGGTAAATGAGAAATTTAGATAATGATTATCGAGGTACTTAAATTAAAAAACGATGCACTTATTTGTGGATATTTAATTGAATCTTAGAGATTACTTGAAAATACCTGATAATGACCTTTCGTTCATTTAAAACTTAAGCATTAATAATTGGAGCGGGAAACGAGGTTCGAACTCGCGACCTCAACCTTGGCAAGGTTGCGCTCTACCAACTGAGCTATTCCCGCGTAAGAAGTGTTTGTTAATGGTGCCCGGGGCGAGACTTGAACTCGCACGGCCAAAAAGGCCGAGGGATTTTAAATCCCTTGTGTCTACCGATTTCACCACCCGGGCTAAAAACAAATTATCAAAAAGTAATTCGCTTTGGATGCTGTGCATTTTACCTATCTTAGCTTTTCAGTCAATAGAAATTTTAAATAAATTGATTGATTGCTTAATGTTTAACTTGTTCATGGTTTAAAGATATTCTTTTACTGATTTAAAGTAGATATGTACCGTTTTATTGGATTGATTGTTATACAATAAAATTACACATGAAAAGTTAAAAAAACATCGTATTACTCTTCATCTAATAGATCATTATGCGCTATCCATAAATATTGCAACATGGATAAGAGGGTTAAAGCTGTAGCAAGTAATAAAGTTATTAAACCTGCATAAATAACAATATCACAAGGACGCCAAAGTAACCAAGTTAATGCAGTCATTTGAGCAATGGTTTTAATTTTACCAATACATGACACAGCAACATGATTACGTTTGCCAATCTCGGCCATCCATTCACGCAAGGCTGATATGATAATTTCACGGGATACAATAATAATTGCTGGAATCGAGATCCACCATGCCTGATAATATTGAGTTATTAATACTAATGCAATTGTTACCATGATCTTATCTGCAACCGGATCCAAGAAAGCACCAAACTTCGTAGTTTGCCCTAGACGGCGAGCAAGATAACCATCAAAAATATCCGTTATCGCTGCGATTAAAAAAATGAGCGCTGAAAAAAAACCAGACCATTCATGAGGTAGAAGATAAAACGTTAATACCAAAAAAGGAATTAAAATGACTCGAAATAGTGTTAAGAATGTTGGTAGGTTAATTTTCATGTGAAATAAGCTCTTTTTTTTATTTTATTAATCAAAGTATTAGTGATAATAAAAAAATAGTGTTCTTTTAATACTTATGTTGCCTGAAATATGTTATTTTTTCAATGTGTTATTGTTGTAAATTTAGATAAATTTTTTCAGCTAATGGTTTAGAAATACCTTGTACTTGAGCTATTTCATCAATACTGGCATTTTTTAACTCTCTTAATCCGCCAAAATGGTTTAAAAGTGCTTTTCGTCTTTTTGCTCCTATACCATTAATGTGTTCTAATGCGCTGTCCGTAAGTTGCTTTGTCCCTTTTTTACGTTGTCCCACAATAGCATGATCGTGAGATGCGTTACGAATTTGTTGGATAAGCAATAGAGCAGGGGAACGATCATCAAGATAATGACCTGTACCATGTGCTTCAAAAAATAGTGTTTCGAGTCCTTCTTTTCTTTCTGCACCTTTAGCTACACCGATTAAAATTGGATGATTTTTATCCCAATTAACATCTAACTGTTCAAATACTTGTAATGCCTGGTTAAGTTGACCTTTACCACCATCAATAAAGATGATATCTGGAACTTTTTCATTAGGCAGATCTTTTTTATTATAACGACGTGTTAAGACTTGTTCCATCGCAGCATAATCATCACCTGGCGTAATACCTGAGATATTATAGCGACGAAATTCAGATTTAACTGGTCCGTTTTCATCAAATACGACACAAGAGGCAATGGTATTTTTACCCATAAAGTGACTGATATCAAAGCACTCCATACGATTGATTTTATCAATCCCTAAAAATGTTTTAAGTGCATCATAGCGTTGTTTTATGGTTGAATTCTCCAATAACTTGTTTTTAACAGCTGTTTGGGCATTGACTGTAGCAATATTAAGTAGTTTTAAATTATCACCTTTAGGTTCATCAACTAATTTAACTTGATGCTGTGCAATGATAGATAAGGTTTCTTCCATTGCTTGTTTATCTGATAATGAAAAATTCAATAAAATCTTTTGAGGAATATTTCTATTTTGATTACCTTGCAAGTAAAATTGACCTAAAAAGGTTTCAATGACTTCTTCTAATTCAGTATTTGATGGCACTTTAGGATAATATGAACGGTGACCGAAGGTTTGTCCATTGCGAATAAATAAAACATAAATACAAGCTAAACCAAACTCATAATGGAATCCAATTACATCAAGATTATCATTATTATTGTATATAGCTTGTTTTTCATTGATATGTTTTATTGCTTGTAGCTGATCTCGTAATGCGGCGGCTTTCTCGAAATTAAGATCATTACTTGCTTTATGCATATCCTCAGTTATTTTTTGTAGAATCTGTTCTGAGCGTCCAGACAAAAATAATCTAACATAATTAACTTGTTCATTATAATCTTCGTCACTGACTAATCCTGATACACATGGTCCTAAACAACGTTTAATTTGGTATTGTAAACATGGACGTGTACGATTGCGATAAGTGCTATCCAAACATTGTCTAATTGGAAAGGTTTTTTGTAGCAGGGCTAAAATCTGTTTAACTGCATATCCACTTGGATAAGGTCCAAAAAACTCATCTTTTTTTCGATTAATTGCACCACGGTAAAGTGACAATTGTGGATGACGTTCTTTACTAAGCTTTATAAATGGATAACTTTTATCGTCTTTTAATAATACATTATAACGAGGTTGATATTTTTTAATGTAAGTTTGTTCAAGTAATAAAGCTTCAGTTTCGGTGTTGGTAATGGTAAATTCAACATGATGGATATGACTGACTAGCCTATCGGTCTTAAGCGTTTTTTTGCTACTGTTGAAATAGCTTTTTAATCGGTTGTAGAGATCTTTGGCTTTACCCACATAAATAATGGTCTGTTTATCATTGAACATTTGATAAATACCAGGTTTATGTGGGACTGTTTTTAAAAATGATGTTGAATCAAATTGGCTCATATTAGTTTTCAAATGTGAGGGCTTTTTTCTCTATTATCCTCATAATGGTGCTTAAAAGCCCATTTATCAAGAGGTAAACTGACCCTGCAACGACAAAAATTGAAAAATCGTAATAATCTCCATTTAGTTGATTGCTATATCCCATAATATCCATAACCGGAATCATAGAAGCTAAAGCGGTGCCTTTTACTACAAAAACCACTTCATTAGAATAAGTAGAAAGTGCTCGTTTTAATGCATAAGGCATAATAATTTTTAATGTTTGTATTTTATTCATACCTAAAGCTTCACACGCTTGCCACTGACCTTGTGGTACAGATTTTAAAGCTCCATAAAATATTTGCGTAGTATAGGCAGCGCTATTAAGTGTTAATGCAAGATAAGCACAGAACCAAGGTGAGGAGATAATCTCATAAAATGTTGGTACTTTACTTAAAACATCGCCAAATTGTGATGGTCCATAGTAGATTAAAAATAGCTGAACTAATAGCGGTGAACCAGTAAATATAATAATATAGGCACGTATAATTTTTTTAATTAAACAAGAATTTATTGACAATAAGCAAGAAAAGATAACCGCTAGGAGTCCTGCTGAAATAATGCCTAAAATACCTAAACTTAAGGTATCAGGAAGTCCTTGTAAAATGACTTTAAGATAGTAAATAAAATTATCAAACATAACGTGACCTTATAAACTCTTAGCGGATTTTGGTTGTTCAAAATAGGTTGAGCGCTTTTCGATTCGCGTAATAACCTTTTGGCTTAAAATAGAAATTATTAAATAAATAAGCATCGCAATGAAATACCATAGAAAAGGTTGATTGGTCCGAGCAATGATGGTTTTTGTTTGCATCATCAAATCATCGATGGCAATTGCTGAAACTAACGCGGTATCTTTTAATAAAATCAACCATTGATTGCTCAAACCAGGTAAAGCATGACGCCACATTTGCGGCAGAATAATTCGAAAGAACGTTCGCGCTTTGCTCAATCCCAATACTTGTGCCGCTTGCTTTTGACCATTTGAAATTGCTTTAAAAGCGCCGCGTAATGTTTGAGATGCATAAACAGCATAAAGTAATGAAAGTGCAGTTACACCACATAAAAATGGATCGGGTTTAGTGTTTGCTATATCGATTTGCACCGTAAATGAAGTAAATCCAAGTGAAATTGCTATGCCATCATCTAATGACATCAATAATAATGGTAGTCCAGTATAAATTGCCACCACAATTAATAATTCGGGTAGGGCACGGATAGTCAAATTAAATAAGGATATTAACCATGCAACGGGTTTAAAAGGAGCAGATTCTAACAGCGTAAAGATAAAGGCAAATATGATGCCGACAATTAATGACACAAAGGCTAATGATAATGTGATTGACGTTGCTTGCACTAATGGCAAGATATATCCGTCCATCGAAGATAGAATCCAGTTTGTTCCGTTGGATAGAAAGTCTGACATAAAAAAACCGTATTTAAATTAAAAAAATAAATTCGCCGCAGTGTTTGCGGCGAGATCATAAAGGCATTAAGAATTAAATTTTAACGACTAATTATTAAACCATTTTTTGTAAATAGCTTCTAATTCTCCATTTGCTTTTAGCTTATCGATTGCTTGATTGAATTTTTCACGAAGTTCATCATTACCTTTACGTAAAGCGATGCTTAAACCCTCACCAAAAAATTCATGATCAGTAATCTTATCACCTAATGGTACAATTTCGGTATCTTTTCCTAACCAGTCACTTGCTACGAATGAACTTGCAACAATAGCATCAATACGTTTAGCTTTTAAATCAAGAAATGCAAATTGGTAACTATCATAACTAACAGGTTTAATATCAGGGAATTTTTCATTCAAATATTTTAAATAAGTCGTACCTTTTTGAATACCAACACGTTTTCCTTTAAGTTGTTCTAAACTGGTTAGGGTATCTTTTAATGTAATAAATTGAATTGAACTATCATCGTAATATATTTTAGTAAAATCAATTTGTTTTTGTCTTTCAGCTGTGACATCTATACCAGCAATTGCTGCATCAATTCGTCGAGTTTTTAAACTAGGAATTAAACCATCAAACGACTGGTTAACAATTTTGCAAGAAACATTTATTTCACTACAAATTTTGTTAATGATATCAATATCAAAACCTACAATTTCATTTTTATCATTAGTAAATTCAAAAGGTGCATAAGTTGCTTCTGTACCGATGATAAGGTTTTCGGCAGCTTGAGCAACAAATGTTGCACTTGCTAATAAAACGGCTAATAATGTTTTCTTCATATTTTCACCTAATTAGATATTATTTAATGTGATAAATAAGCTTTAAATTCTTTGGTTTTAGGATGCGCAAAGCATTCTAATTGTCCTTGCTCAATAATTTTACCGTGTTCCATATAAATCACTTGTGAAGCAACTTTACGAGCAAAATCCACTTCATGTGTAACTATAATTTGTGTAATTCCTGTTTGTGATAATTCATTAATAATATCTGCTATTTGCGATGTAATAGCAGGATCTAATGCTGCTGTTGGCTCATCAAACAATAAGATTTGTGGCTCCATCATCAATGCTCTAGCTATAGCTACACGTTGTTGTTGTCCTCCTGAGAGATGAAGAGGATAGCGGTGTGCCATATCATCGATTCGCAAACGTTTTAAAATTGACATTGCTTTGTCACTGGCCTCATTTTTTGACATTTTTAATACTTGACAAGGCGCTTCAATTAGATTTTCAAGTACTGTTAAATGCGGCCATAAATTATAATTCTGGAAAACCATACCAACATTTTTACGAAGTAAACGAATTGTTGATTCATTGATTTTTTTTGAGAAATCAAAATGAGAGTCAGCAATGGTCATTTCGCCAGATGTTGGAATTTCAAGTAAATTAAATACTTTTAATAAAGAGCTTTTTCCTGCACCACTTTGACCAAGTAATACGATGGTTTCACCCAGTGGATAGCATAACGAAACATCATTTAAAGCCTGATGAGAACCATAAAAGCAATTAATATGGTTTAGTTCAATATTCATTCTTCATTTTCTTAAATTTAAATTGACTAAATATTACTTTTTTTTGCATAAAAATGCAATCTAATTTATGAGACAATAATTTTAACCGTTTTTTTATTGAAATGTACCCTTAATCTGAAACTTTTTTACAAAAAATAAATTAGTGAAAATTATTGATTATTGGATATGATTGGAATTACAGGACCAAGATATTTTGGTTCTTTAGTAAGAATATAAAGGTCAATAAAGGCACTGACACGAGCAAATATTTCACGGATACGGACAAATTTCATACTTTTAGGGGATGGAACTGCAAAGCATTGTGCCTGTATTCCTTGTTCAAGTGCAATAAAAATTGCACGTTCGCAATGAAACTCTTGAGTAATAATTGTGAAATCATTTGTATCAAAAACTTTATTAGCACGAACAATTGAATCAAAAGTTCTAAAACCTGCGTAATCAAGAACAATCGATTTTCTAGGAATGCCAGCTTTAATTAAATCTTTTTGCATAGTGATTGGTTCATTATAGCTTAATAGAGCATTATCTCCACTAAGTAAAAGATAATCTACTTTACCTTGCCAATAAAGATCGATTGCTCCATCGATGCGATTCCGATAAAATCCATTCAATCCACCACCACGAACATATTTGGATGTTCCAAGTACTACACCAACAGCACGATAAGGTAGTTTATTCTCATCGTGATAAATATAAGGTGCCGTTTTATAGCTGATCCAATAGTCAAGAATAAGAATCGCAAATATTGTAATCAAGCACAAACCCATAAAACAAGCTGAAAGCTTTTTTAAATTCATGCTAAAACCAATCAAAAATAAATATCATTATTGGAAATAAAAAAGGTGCTGTCAATGATGTCATAATACCACATAAAACAAGTGATAAGGAACTATAGGCTCCTTCGTTATAATCAACTTCAATGCAACGAGCTGTTCCAACAGCATGCGAAACGGCTCCTATAGCAAGCCCTCGAGCAGAAGCGGAATTTATTTTAACAAGATTCAATATTTGATGCCCAAAAATTCCACCTAATGTACCTACTAATATTACACATAATGCCGCTATAGAGGGCACACCTCCTTGATCTGTAGCAATCGTTACTGCAATGGCAGTAGTTACTGATTTGGGTAAAACTGAGGCGGCAATGGTGTTATTACCACCTAACCAAAATGCAATACAAACACCAGTTATCATTGAAGAAATTGACGCAGTAAATGTGATAAACATTATCGATTTCCAACGAGCTTTAATTTGAGGAATAAGTTCATATAAAGGATAGGCAAGAGCTACAACTGAATAAGGCAACAAATCATTAATAATTTGTACGTTTGATACGTATTGCGCATAACTGGTTTTAGTAATTAATAAAATTGGAATTAAAACAATAACCGATATAACTAATGGATTAAATAAAGGATTTTTTAATTTAAATGAAATTCTACGAATAATGAGAAATACACAAATTGTTAATGGTAGCATCCATATCATGGTTGCTTCTCCTGATCTTTAGATAGAATTTTTTTACTTTTTAGAGTCATTTTTGGGAAGTTTTCGGTTAGAAGAGCAGTGAAAATTAATACAATAATTGATCCACCTACACTACTAAAAATAATGGGGATCCAGTTCTCTAATAAAAGTGAATAATTATCCATTATGCCCATTGCAGCAGGGATGAAAAGAATTGTCATATAACGCATAAATAGATTACAGCTGTTTTTGATCCAACATGTAGGGATCAATTGAAATGCAAGTAAGAAAAATAGAAGTAGCAAACCAATAATACTGCCAGGAATCATTATCGGTATTATTTTTGAGATTATATTACCTAGCCATAAACAGAAAGTAAGAATAATCAATCCTCGACCATAGCTAAAAAGCGTATAATACAAAGAATAAAGTCGATGCTTTATTGTAGCGTGTTTGGCTAAAAAATGTTTCATAATATGATATATGCTAAATATTTCAAACTTTAATTATGATGATAATTTCTATCTGTCATTCCAATGATATTAATAGAATCGACCATATCATACGCCCGTCAAATTCAATTATCCAACTAAATAATGACAATAGTTATAAAGTTGTTTAATAATTGCTAATTTTTCAGGTTGTTGAACATACATTTCAGCCAATAATTCTAAACTTAATAAATAATCTTGGATTTTGAGTGTATTAAGTTTATCTCGACAATAGTTAAGCCAAATTGTTTGTTCTCGCTCGGTCAATGCTTGCGGATAGTTTCGAGCTTTATATCTAAAAAATAGAGTAGTCAAACGAGGATCATCAAATGCTAAAGAGAGACTATCTAATAGCTGTGTAGGCGTTGTTCGAATCGTTTCACAGCGTAATTTATCTTGATTATTGAAAAAGCCTTTGTAAATTTGAGTATCTACATCTGAATTATTTGGATAATCATTATTAACATTAAATAATTCTTGCATTTTATTCTGAAGTAATTTCTGATTTTTTTGTAACTTTTGTTGATTAATCAAACATTGTTCTACATCAAGACTTAATCGCTTTGCATTTTCAGGTAACAAGGTTCTTAGTGGAGCGACAATAGGGCATTTATTTGTATGAATTAACTTTAATGGAATTCGTGACTCTCCAAGCTCAAGATCTTCCGTCTTTGTATACAGTTTTTCTTTTATTTGTTCAACGGGTAAATTAATAAGAAGGTCAATATCACCTGCTAAATCACATAGAACAGCTGCATTATTTTGTAATGGATGCCAAATTATTGGAGCAACTAATGATAGATTACCTCGATAACTACCCAGCATGCCTGATACATGAACAATAGGGGTCATGTTGACAACATCAATAAGTTCAGCAACTTTATTTTTATTACGTAAAAAGAAAAAATAATTAAATAATTTGCTCTGTTTTTCTTTTATAAGCTTAGCCATAGCAATGGTTGCATAAACATCAGACATAGCATCATGAGCATGCTCATGCTCAATATTATTTGCTTGAGTCAGTTGTTCCAAACGAAAGCTAGGTAGCCCATTATCGTTAGTTGGCCAATTAATACCGTCTGGTCTTAAAGCATAACAAGCCCTAACAACGTCAAGAAGATCCCACCTCGAATTACCGTTTTGCCAGCTATATGAATAGGGATCGTAAAAGTTACGATATAAAATATTACGAGTAACCTCATCATCAAACCGAATATTGTTATATCCTAAAATACATGTATTGGGTTCACTAAAAGCTTGATAAATTTGTTTGGTAAATTCAGCTTCACAAACGCCATTTTGATTTGCTTTCTGAGGTGTAATACCAGTAATTAGTACAGCTTCGGGATTTGGTAAATAATCTTGAGCAATTTGACAATAAATAACTAAAGGATCTTCAATGATATTTAAATCATTGTCAGTTCGAATCCCCGCAAATTGAGCTGGGCGATCCAAAGCTGGATTAATACCAAAAGTTTCATAATCATGAAAGTAAAAAGTTGGTTGCTCGACGTTATTTTTCATTGTTTAATTATGTTTTTGCTTGTTATCTGTAAAACGTGTTAGCACAAAGGTTTTAAACTATTTTGTACAGATTGAGTACATAATTTTGTTTTTAAATGTGTACAAAATATAATTATGGCTCTCAGTGATACAAAATTAAGAATACTTTTTAAACAAACCTAATATTGGTTTGCTATACCCTATTTATGGCAATGATTTTGGTGTAAGAATATCACAAAAAGAGACAATTGCCTTTCAATTTTAGTATAGATGTAATGTTAACGATTTAATTTTAATCCATGAATAATGTTCATTATTAATCTGAATTAATCTGACTAAGTATTTATATAAATGTGATGAAATTATAGAAAATTTGTGAATCTAGTAATCTCATGAAATATTAGTTAATTCCAATGTAAGAAAAAAGTTCTATTTAATAAATGAGCTTCGCTATGGTAGGGGCCATTTATGCAAATAAGAATTATGGTGGATAAAGATTTTTTATTATTTATGGGTATTTGGTGATAGATCATTTACTTAAATTAAAAATTTTGTATAAACCAATAAAATATTTGTGACGTTGTAACTTTAAATTAAAAGTACAACATCACTATAAAAGTATTATCTCTAAAAGTATTAATTGTTTATCATCCATTTCATTTAAAATTTGATCTATTTATTCTCTTCTAATTCTTTTAAAAATTGAGTTAAATGATCTTTCCACAAATTAGCCGACAAGGTGGTACTATGCCCACTGGTTTCGTTACTTGCAGGTATTAATACATAATGAGCATGAGGAATTTTTTTTAGGGCTTTTTCCATCAGACCAACAGTCGGTGGGTTTCTTTCATCATCTTCTGAGTTTATTGCTAATACATGTGCTTTAATTTTAATTAAATCTTTAGTTGGATCATAGTTTCTTGCTGCATCAAATTGAAATAAAAAATCATTAGTATCCATTGTAATGCGTTCTTTTAATCTACTGGCTAATAGTTCTTCTGCTTTTGCGGTACTATATGCCTTATTTTGCCAAGCAATATCACCTCCGTTGGTTGCTATATTGTAGTAATTATATACTGTTTGGAAATTTTCAGGCTGCTTATCATAAAATCCATTTTTCCAATTTGGATCGCTTTTAATAGCATTAATAACCATTTTTCTCATAATCCAATTTCGACTAGACATAGGGGCAGGGGTTGCTGCCATTGGTACTGCAGCAGTCATAAAATCAGGATACATTGTAACCCATTTCCAAGTATTCATTCCTCCCATCGAATTACCTATAATAAGGTATAAATGATCTATTTTTAATCCATTTTTTATTAATTGGTATTGTGCATTAACCATATCCGCATAATCATAATGTGGAAAATCACCTTTCATACCATCCGAAGGTTTTGATGATTGTCCTGTACCTATAGCATCAGGAAGAATAATAAAGTACTTTTCTGCATCTAATGGCATTCCTTTATCAAATAAAGCATGGCCAAAACTATCATTTAACATTGATTCTCCATTACCAGTAGTTCCATGTAATATTAAAACTGGCTTATTTTCTGGATTTCCAAGAGTTATATAATGTATTGATAATTTTGGCATTGTATTGCCATCATTAAATTTGAAATGATTAATAATGTAATTCGATTCATTTTTATTATTAAAATCAAGACAGAACCCTAAAGAAGGAATTATAAGTAAAACGAATAGTTTTTTCTTAAAATTGACCATAATTTATTTTGTGTAATTGCTATTTATTTTCACAATTTAGCTCTACTGGATTTAAATAGGAAATGAATATTTTGTTAGTTGTGATTAATCTCTCAATATTTAGTTAGAATCAACATTTAGAATTGATCATTTTATTATTTAAAAAATTTTGTGTTATACGAAAGATCACATAAAAAATGCAAATAGATTAAAATTGAAAGATTATTATTAGGATATAGAAAACAATGAAGAGCTTTAATTTAGTTAAAATTGAATATCAATTTGGTTGAAAAATAAAAAAGGAATGAATTGATAACATTCCTTTTTTTATTATGAATAATCGATAATTTTTATTCTTTTGGTGCACTCTCAATTACGTTTGCTAACTTTTCAAGAGTTATTCTGAGCGGTTTAGGCATAGATTCTAATTCAATTGAATCCATTAAGTTTTTAACGTAGAGACCAAGCTCAGTATCACCTTCAACAATTAATCGACGTTGAAAAAAGAGAGTATCAGGGTCTTGACGTCTAGTAGCAATCATTATTAGATCATTCGCATTGCCAATAAAGCTTACATCAGCAATTTCCTCTCGACTGACAACTAATTTATTCTCGATTAGACTAACAAACCATACTAATTGTAGATCCGTAACTTGAATTTTAAGCCAGCGATTTTCTAAAAAATCAAGATCACCATCCTCAAGTGAATGTTTAAACTGTATTTGTAACAATTGTTCAATAACTTGTTTTTTTAAATTAAAAGGAATACAGCGTAAGGTAATTCCTAACACTTGAGGTGCTTTATCCACAAATGTTGTATGTATTTTTCCTAATAAATTATGCTGGCTTTCTATCATTTACACATCTCCAGAGATCATTTTCTCATAAATATCTAAATCAGTGTTTAGATGTTCGAAAGTTTCTTCACTTACTTCATTACGAATTTTCATTTGTAATAATGCTGTACGTTCTGCACCAATTGCAACCAAGCGCATACGTCTTTCAAGGTTCTCAGCTTCTAGTGCTTTTTGTTCTAAATCTTTAAGACCTGTTCTACGTCTTAATGAACCAATAACACGTGAGCCAACTTCGTGGATTATCTCTTGATCTAAACCCGCTTCAGATGTTTCTTGCAGTAAATTGTTTTGCATTTTTTCAAGACTAACAATAGCTTCTTCTGCCATTTGTCCTTTCACAGTTAAAATTTCATTGTCTTGTTTAGAATTATCTAAAATTACACTTCCTCGTAATAAAATAGGTAATATCACGACCGCGACAATCAATGAAATTAAGATAATTCCTGTAGCAATAAAGACCAATTGATATCGTCCAGCAATAGTCATTGGAATGGATAATACACCAGCTAAAGTAATTGCTCCACGAACACCAGCGAAAGTTGAAATTAATAGATCGCGGTTTGTATATGACCTAAATGCTAAAGGTCGTTTTGTCCCAAATGGCATAGTTGGCATCTGTTTCATCGCCCAAAGCCAAGCAAATCTTGTTCCCATTAACACGATAAAAACAAATAAAACAATAAAGCATAATTGCCATAACTCAATTGACGCATCTGTTTGATTTTCAGCAAAAGTGTTATTTAAAATACTAGGCAGTTGAATACCTAACAGAACAAAAACAAATCCGTTAAATACAAAAGTTAACATTGACCATGCACTATCTGATTGTAAACGTGTTGTCAAAGGTGCATTACGCATCATACCAGAATGATTAACGGTCATACCGGCACTTACAGCTGCTAAAATGCCGGAACAATGACATTCTTCAGCAATAATATAAGCCGCAAATGGTAGTAAGAATAATAATACGATTTGGATTGCTGGGTCATTATTAGTAAGCTTATTTATTTTACGTAAAATCCTTGCATATAACCAAGTAAATAAAACACCAACCGCTAAACCGCCGATAGCAACGACAAAAAAAGATAAACTAATTTGCCATAAATTAAATTCAAGCAGTCCTGTTGCAATTGCAATCGCAAACTTCAAAGAAACTAGACCAGAAGCGTCATTCATTAATGCTTCACCTTCAATAATTTCCATTTTTTCTTTGTCTATACGACCTTTACCAACAATACCACTCAAGGCAACAGCATCGGTAGGTGATAAGACAGCTGCGAGGGCTAAGGCTGCTGCTAATTGGACATTTGGTAACATCCAATGAAGAATGTAACCTAAAGCGATAATTGAGATAACCACCAATACAAGTGCTAATCCAACAATTTCTCTGAAATTATATACAAAGTCTTTTACTGATGTTTTTCGACCATCAGCAAACAGTAAGGGAGGTATAAATAAAACAAGAAAGAGTTCTGGATCGAATTTTACGTAAACACCAAAAGCGGCAAGAATGCAACCTAATAATATTTGCATTAGCGGTAAAGGTATTTGAATTGGTAACATTTTAACAACGACACCAGAAAGTGATACAATTAATACGAGAAGTAAAATTATTGAAAAAAGTTCCATAGCTTGTCTTTTATTTATCCTATAATCCTATTGTTATCATTTGATTATATCGGATTTTTATCATAATTTCAGGTTAAATTTCATAAAATTACTTTTTTTTTGTTCAGATAAAATTATTAATCAAAAAAACAACAATCTAAATAAAGGTTCTGCATGGAAAATTGGCAAAGAGCATTTGTTTTGCATACTCGTACTCAAACTGAAAGCAGTTTATTCGTTGATCTTTTTGTTGAAAGTGGAGGCAAAATAACCGTTTTAGCTAAAGGAGCTCGACGAAAGAATTCTACTTTAAAAGGCCTTTTACAGCCGTTTACCCCTTTAATTGTACAATGTTCTGGCAAGGGTAATATAAAAATATTGCGTCAGGTAGAAGCGATGTCACTCACTTTACCACTAGTTTCGGTTTCATTATATAGCGCTTTTTATTTAAATGAATTATTACACCGCGTATTAATTGCAGATACTGATATGCCAACACTTTTTGACGATTATTTAAAAAGTTTGCAACAACTGGCACAACAAATTCCTGCTGAGAATGTACTGCGTATTTTTGAACTTTCATTATTAGAAAATTTAGGTTATCACGTAGATTTTTTTCATTGTAGCGTAACAGGTGATGATATTGTTGAATCAATGTATTATCAATATCAATCCGAAAAGGGATTTATCAGTAGTTTATTAAGAAATAGTACCAGTTTCACTGGTGAACAGGTATTGGCTTTAGGAAACCGTGTTTTTAATAGTCCTGATACATTAAAAGCCGCTAAACGTTTTACTCGAATGGCTTTAAAACCTTACGTAGGTTCAAAGCCCTTTAAGAGTAGAGAATTATTTCTAAAAATATAACTTTATAAAATGATTAACGATAAATTTTTTAAATTATTGATATAATTTTATCTAGTTAATTTATTAATTAAAAAATTAAGTTGATTAGCAAATTTTTCGCGATCCTTATATGAAAATGGAGCAGGTCCTTTAGTTTGGATTCCACTTGCTCGCAGTGTTTCCATAAAATCTCTCATCACTAGTCGCTCTTTAATTGAATCTAAAGTATAAATTTCACCTCTAGGCGTAAGAACAAAAGCACCTTTCTTTAATACATCGGATGCTAATGGTATATCTGATGTAATAACTAAATCATTGAGTTCAACAAGTTCGACAATTTTGTTATCCGCTTTATCAAAGCCATTTTCCACTAGTAATCTAGTAATAAAAGGTGAAGAGGGAATATTTAACCATTGATTAGCAATTAACTTCGTATTGATTGATTTACGAATCGCGTTTCGAAATAAAATTTCTTTAATTGGGTTAGGGCATGCATCAGCATCGATCCAAATGTTCATAATAGTATCAATAAATAATTTAACTTAAACAGTAATGAATCATAAAGCATTTAAAACGTTTTAGTATTCAAATTTTGTCCAAAAGTTTTATTTTAACTATCTCTTTCAGTATACTGAAAGAGATTCATTATTAATATTAATAAGGTTACTATTTTTATTTGAAATCCTTATGATAAATGGTAGTATACGCGATCTATTATTTTATATGCAATATTTACACATGTGCGCTTTCGTGTGGCGCACCACTGTTATAAGGATTTATTATGCCAATTATTACTCTTCCTGACGGAAGTCAACGTCAATTTGATAAACCAGTGACTGTTCTAGAAGTTGCACAAAGTATTGGAGCAGGGCTTGCTAAGGCGTGTATTGCTGGGCGTGTAAATGGTCAACGTAAAGATGCCTGTGATGTAATTGATGAGGATGCAACATTGGCGATTATTACAGCCAAAGATGAAGACGGTTTAGAGATTATTCGTCACTCTTGTGCCCATTTATTAGGTCATGCTATTAAACAATTATGGCCTAACACGCAAATGGCGATTGGTCCCACTATTGACAATGGTTTCTATTACGATATCGATTTAGACCATTCTTTAACTCAGGAAGATCTTGATGCTTTAGAAAAACGTATGCACGAATTAGCAAAAAAAGATTATGAAGTAAAAAAGGAAGTTGTAAGCTGGGAACGCGCTAGAGAAGTATTTTGGGAACGTCGTGAACCATATAAAATTGCCATTTTAGACGAAAATATTTCTAAGGATTCAACACCAGCTCTTTATCATCATGAAGAATATATTGATATGTGCCGAGGACCGCATGTTCCGAATATGCGTTTTTGTCATCATTTTAAACTGCAAAAAATCGCTGGTGCTTATTGGCGTGGTAATAGTGATAATAAAATGTTACAGCGCATTTATGGCACAGCTTGGGCGGATAAAAAACAACTAGATAGTTATTTACAATTTTTAGAAGAAGCGGCAAAACGGGATCACCGTAAAATTGGTAAACAACTAGATCTTTATCATATGCAAGAAGAAGCACCAGGTATGGTATTTTGGCATAATGATGGTTGGATTATATTTCGTGAATTAGAAGTTTTTGTTCGTACCAAACTAAAAGAATATAATTATCAAGAAGTAAAAGGTCCATTTATGATGGATCGCGTATTATGGGAAAAAACAGGTCATTGGGGCAACTATAAAGAATTAATGTTTGTTACTTCATCTGAAAATCGTGAATATTGTATTAAACCAATGAACTGCCCAGGTCATGTGCAAATTTTTAATCAAGGACTAAAATCTTATCGTGATTTGCCTTTACGTATGGCTGAGTTTGGTAGTTGCCATCGTAATGAACCTTCTGGTTCACTACATGGTCTAATGCGAGTTCGTGGCTTTACCCAAGATGATGCGCACATATTCTGCACGGAAGAGCAAATTCGAGGTGAGGTAAATAGTTGTATTAAAATGGTTTATGATACTTACCGTACCTTTGGTTTTATAGATATTACTGTGAAATTATCAACTCGCCCAGAAAAACGTATTGGTAAAGATGAAACATGGGATTTAGCTGAAAAAGATTTAGCGGAATGTTTAACTGAAAATGGTATTGAATTTGAATATTTACCTGGCGAAGGTGCATTTTATGGACCAAAGATTGAATTTACTTTACATGATTGTTTAGGGCGAGCGTGGCAATGTGGTACAGTTCAACTTGATTTTATGCTACCTGAGCGTCTAGATGCGACCTACGTTGGTGAAGATAACGAACGTCATACACCAGTAATGATCCATAGAGCAATTTTAGGTTCCATGGAGCGTTTCATGGGAATATTGACCGAAAATTGTGCAGGTTTTTTCCCAACATGGCTTGCTCCTTTGCAAGTTGCAGTAATAAATATTACGGATAATCAAGCTGAATATGCTAAACAATTAACCGAGCAATTGCAAAAAGTTGGAATTAGAGCAAAAGCGGACTTGAGAAATGAGAAAATTGGGTTTAAAATTCGGGAGCATACTCTAAAACGTGTTCCGTATATGTTTGTTTGTGGAGACAAAGAAATGCAATCAGGAACAATTTCAGTTCGAACTCGTCAAGGTAAAGATCTTGGTAGCTTTGAAGTGAAACATGTTATAGAATTGTTGCTTAATGAAATTCATAGTCGTTCATTGGAACAGATGGATTAACGATAAATTAATTTGGAGGAATGAGATATTAAAGTCAGTAAACGTATTCAGTCAACACGCGCACATAAGATCAATGATGAAATTACTGCTCGTGAGGTGAGGTTAACCGGCGTCGATGGTGAGCAGCTCGGTATAGTAAGCTTAGAAGAAGCTTTAAAACAAGCGGAAGAAGCAACTTTAGATTTAGTCGAAATAAGCCCTAATGCAGAGCCACCTGTTTGTCGAATTATGGATTATGGCAAGTTCCTCTATGAAAAGAGTAAAGCAACAAAAGAACAGAAGAAAAAGCAAAAGGTTGTTCAGGTTAAGGAAATTAAGTTCCGACCTGGTACAGATGAAGGCGACTATCAGGTAAAACTCCGCAGCCTGATTCGCTTTCTTGAAGATGGCGATAAAGCTAAAGTCACGCTCCGTTTTCGTGGACGTGAAATGGCTCACCAACAGTTAGGTACTGAGATGCTTGATCGTATTAAGGAAGACTTAGCTGATTTGGCAATTATTGAATCTTATCCAACTAAGATTGAAGGTCGTCAAATGGTAATGGTGTTAGCGCCGAAGAAGAAGTAATGGTTTTGCAAGTTATTTTTTAGTTTTCTAAAAATTACACCATTATTTTATTTTTATTAACAATGCGAAGTGGAAATTAATAAAATGCCTAAAATTAAAACTGTAAAAGGCGCAGCAAAGCGCTTTAAAAAAACAGCTTCTGGTGGCTTTAAGCATAAGCAAGCGAACAAAAGCCATATCCTAACCAAAAAATCAACTAAGCGTAAACGTCATTTACGCGGTTTGACTACCGTGTCAAAAGGCGATTTAGGTTTAGTTACTGCGTGTGTTCCATACGCTTAATTTATTGGTTAATTAATTAGAGGATATAGTTTATGGCTCGTGTTAAACGTGGTGTTATTGCTCGTGCACGTCACAAGAAAATTTTAAAACAAGCAAAAGGTTATTATGGAGCTCGTTCACGTGTTTATCGTGTAGCTTTCCAAGCAGTAATTAAAGCTGGACAATATGCTTACCGTGACCGTCGTCAGCGTAAACGTCAATTCCGTCAATTATGGATTGTTCGTATTAATGCTGCTGCTCGTCAATGTGGTCTTTCTTATAGCCGTTTTATCAATGGATTAAAGAAAGCTTCAATTGAAATTGATCGTAAAATCCTTGCTGATATTGCTGTATTTGACAAAAATGCATTTGCTGCATTGGTTGAAAAAGCAAAAGCTGCATTAAAATAGCTTTATAAGAGCCGAGTTATCTCGGCTTTTATCATTTTATCGACAATATGATTTAAGAGTTAAGTAATTATGAAATTAGTTGTTTTTCGTTTCTTTTTTAGCGTCATTAAAAATATTCTTTCGTGAGGCAAAGGAAAAACGAAAAATAATTATAAAAGCCTCAGGAGAGGCTTTTTTTATGTAATGAACAATAAGCAGGAGAACTGTATGTCTCAATTAGTTGAACTGGTAAGCAATGCCAAATCCGCTATTGAAAATGCTAACGACATTAATACGATCGAACAGATCAGAGTGGAATATTTTGGTAAAAAAGGCTATTTTACATTGCAGATGGCTTCTTTACGTGATGTTCCTGCCGAAGAACGCCCAGCAGTAGGTCAAAAAATAAATGATGCAAAACAAGAAGTTGTCGAAATATTAAATCAAAAACGCAATCTTTTAGAGCGTCAAATCCTAGACGCAAAACTTGCAAATGAGACAATTGATATTACCTTACCAGGTAAATCACTTGAGTTGGGTGGATTACATCCAGTGACAAAAACAATCAATCGGTTAGTTGATTTTTTTGGAGAACTAGGCTTTGCTGTTGAAACTGGACCAGAAATAGAAGATGATTATCATAACTTTGATGCATTAAATATTCCTGCTCACCATCCTGCTCGTGCTGATCATGATACATTCTGGTTTGATGCAAAACGTTTATTACGTACTCAAACTTCAACTGTTCAAATTCGAACTATGGAAAATCAAAAACCGCCAATACGAATCATTGCTCCAGGTAGAACCTACCGTAATGATTATGATCAGACTCATACTCCAATGTTCCATCAAATGGAAGGATTATTAGTTGATAAAGAAATTAGTTTTACCCATTTAAAAGGTTTGTTACATGATTTTCTTCATTGCTTTTTTGAAGATAATATGGAAATAAGATTTAGACCAGCCTATTTCCCATTTACTGAACCTTCTGCAGAAGTTGATATTAAAGCTAAAAATGGTAAATGGTTGGAAGTACTTGGATGTGGAATGGTTCATCCAAATGTATTGCGTAATGTTGGTATTGATCCTGAAGTTTATAGTGGTTTTGCCTTTGGCATGGGAATTGAAAGATTAACAATGTTACGTTACGGTGTCACTGATTTGCGTTCTTTCTTTGAAAACGATTTACGTTTTTTAAAGCAATTTAATTAATTCTGGAGATCAAAACATGAAATTTAGTGAAAGTTGGCTACGTGAATGGATCAATCCAGAAATTAGTAGCAAAATGCTAGCCGACCAATTAACGATGGCTGGTTTAGAAGTTGATGACATGGAAAAGGTTGCAGGGGATTTTACTGGCGTTGTAATAGGAAAAGTTGTTGAATGTAAACAACATCCTAATGCAGATAAACTTCGTGTAACTAAAGTGGACATTGGTAAAGATGAATTACTTGATATTGTTTGTGGTGCACCAAATTGCCGTCAAGGTTTAATGGTTGCTTGCGCAACTGTTGGGGCTGTTTTACCAGGAGATTTCAGAATCAAATCTGCAAAACTCCGTGGTGAACCTTCAGAAGGAATGTTGTGCTCTTATTCTGAATTAGGTATTGCTGATGATCATAATGGTATTATTGAATTACCTAATAATGCACCGTTAGGAGAAGATATTCGAGAGTATTTAAATCTTAACGATGTGATGATTGATATAAGTGTTACACCAAATCGTGCCGATTGTTTTGGTATTGTTGGTGTTGCTAGAGATATCTCAGCTGTAAACAATATACCAATGAAGGAGCTTAAAGTAGAAAAGGTACCTGCGTCAATTTCTGATACCGTCTCAATTCAAATAGATGTTCCAAAAGCAGCCCCTCGCTACTTAGGAAGAGTGATCAAAAACATCAATATCCATGCCACTACGCCATTATGGATGAAAGAAAAGTTGCGTCGTGGTGGAATCCGTTCAGTTGATGCCGTTGTCGATATTACTAATTATGTATTACTAGAACTTGGTCACCCAATGCATGCGTTTGATTTAGACCAAATTGAAAAAGGCATTATTGTTCGTTATGCTCATCAAGACGAAGAAATCACATTACTTAATGGCAATGAAGTTAAATTGAATGATAAAACTTTAGTTATTGCTGATCATAATAAAGTATTAGCAATTGCAGGAATTATGGGCGGTGAGAAATCAAGTGTAATACAATCCACAAAAAATATTTTTCTTGAGTCCGCTTATTTTGCACCATTAGCAATTGCCGGTAAAGCTCGAGAATATGGTCTACATACCGAGGCTTCTCACCGCTATGAACGAGGTGTGGATCCAGAATTACAATTTGTAGCAATGGAAAGAGCGACGCAATTATTAGTTGATATTTGTAAAGGGGAGGTTGGACCAGTTATTGAAGTTACAAATCAAAGTGGATTACCTTCACAAGCTACCATAAAGTTACGCCGTAACAGAATTGATCGAATCATAGGTTATACAATTGAAACACAAAAAATAACGGATATTTTAGTTCGACTTGGTTGTGAAGTAGACTATCAAGACGATATTTGGATCGTTAAATCACCTAGCTGGCGTTTTGATTTACAAATTGAAGAAGATTTAGTTGAAGAAGTTGCTCGCGTTTATGGATATAACAACATTCCGAATGCAAATATGAAAATTGAATCTGTGATGCAACCAAAACCTGAAAGTAATATATCATTACGCCGGATAAAAGAGTTATTGGTTGATCGTGGTTATCAAGAGGCTGTAACCTATAGTTTTGTTGATCCTAAAATTCAGCACATTCTTCATCCGAATGAAACGGCAATTACTCTACCAAATCCAATTTCCAGTGAAATGTCTGCGATGCGTTTATCACTGTGGTCAGGATTATTAAATGCAGTACTCTATAACCAAAATCGACAACAATCTCGCATACGACTATTTGAAACAGGCTTACGTTTTATACCAGATGAAAAATGTGAGTTCGGTGTACGTCAAGAATTGATGCTTTCTGGGATTATTACCGGTAATTTATATGAAGACCATTGGCAATTACCTAAAAAGAGCGTTGATTATTATGATCTAAAAGGGGACCTTGAAGCAATTTTCTCACTCTTAGGTTGTGATGAACAAGTCCAATTTAACAGAGCAGAATTACCAGCTTTACATCCAGGACAAAGTGCAGCAATCAATCTAAATGAAGAGGTTATTGGTTATTTGGGTGTGTTGCATCCAGAAATCGAAAAAAAATTATCTTTAAATAGTAAAACGCTTGTTTTTGAAATAAATTTAGCTAAAATTAACTTTAAAAAGGTGCCTGTTGCCAAAGACCTTTCAAAATATCCGTCAAACAAACGAGATATAGCGATTATTGTTTCAAATACAATTCCAGCAGCAGAAATTATTTCAGTGTGTAAACAAGCTGGAGGGGAGCAACTTGTGAAAGTTAATCTATTTGATGTCTATCAAGGTGATAACATCGATGTAGATCAAAAAAGTCTCGCTATCAGTTTGATTTTACAAGACAAATCACGTACACTTGAAGAAGAAGATATAACAAACATTGTAAGCAAGTGTGTTACTGCCTTACAAAATCGTTTTAAAGCCCTATTAAGAGAATAATAACTATGACATTAACTAAAGCTGATATTGCAGATCGTCTTACCGAAAAATTTAATATTGATCGTCAAGAAGCTAAAGTCCTTGTTGAACTTTTTTTTGAAGAGATTCGAGTGGCTTTAGAAAAAGGGGAACCAGTGAAATTATCTGGATTTGGTAATTTTGCTATACGTGATAAAAATTCACGCCCTGGTCGTAATCCTAAAACTGGTGAAAGTGTGGATATCTCAGCTCGTCGAGTTGTTACATTTAGACCAGGTATTAAATTTAGAGAGCGAGTAGAAAAGAATTTAGCACTATAGTTTATTATGTAGGATTAAATTCTATACTCTTATTACAATCGCCTTTCTTTAAAATTTAGATTAAGGAAAGGTCGGTTGGATATGGTATAACAAAATAATAATTGAAATAATTTCATAATTAAAGCATAATATAATCTTTCCTATGGAGGCTCTATGGGTCCTCTTGCAACATTTTTTTGCTCATCAGGTCAGGTCCGGAAGGAAGCAGCCAAAGTAAAAAATATGTGTGTGAGATGTGGCTGATAGGGTCTCCACCACAAAATACTTTTATACTAAAATTATCTGTTTTATAATAAAAAATAATAAAAATAAGAAATATAAGAAATGATGCATAAGGAAATTTATTTTGAAATTACCGTCTCTTCTTCCAATAGCACTAGCCATATTTTTGAGTGGTTGTTCAGTTTTACCGCATTCTGGACCCAGCTTTTCTTCAATAAAAAATATAAATAAGCAGGATTCCAAAAGAGATGACATTTATAGTAAAGTTAACTTAGTCGATCTAAATGATTCAATCAATTTTACTAGAGATATTAACTCATCCAAAATCCCTATAAAATTTATCAATGAAACAACAAATCAAGTTCAACAAGTTGATCGAATCGGAAAAGGGGATAGTCTAAAAATCTCAATTATTGAAACTCCACCGGCAATATTATTTACAGGTTCAAGTGATACAGGTGCACCAAGAACTGGTTTGACGGATTTGCCAATAGTAACTGTTGATTCAAAGGGACTTATTTCATTACCATTTGTAGGAGTTCTAAAAGTTGATGATAAAAATCCTTCGCAAGTACAAAATGAGATAGTCGAAAAACTATCAGGTATTGCTAATAGACCCCAAATCATTATTACTGTGTTAGAAAAAAGATCGTCAACAGTTACTGTTATTGGGGACAAGTTTAGTGGAAAAATGACCCTTACAGCTAAGGGAGAGCAATTACTAGATGCTGTTGCCATGTTAGGTAACAATATGTACGATATTAAAGATACATTAATACAAGTTACTAGAAATAAAAAAAATAGCCAAATCCCCTTAAGTTTAATTTTATCCAATCCTCAATTTAATATTCAACTTCAACAGAATGATGTAATTACATTAGTTAATAAGCCAAGCTCTTTTATTTCAATGGGTGCCACAGGAGCAACTAAAGAAGTAGCTTTTGAAGCTGTAGGAATTAATTTATCTCAAGCACTCGGTCGCATTGGTGGTTTAAATGACAATAAGGCAAATGCAAAGGGTGTGTTTGTATTTAGATATCAAGATAACTTATTAGTCAATGATAAGAAAGAAACGATTCCAACCGTTTTTCAAATAGACTTAACTAATCCTAATTCATTTTTCATAATGAAAAATTTTCAAATTCAAAATAATGATATTGTTTACGTTGCATCTGCACCTATTATTGAACTACAAAAATTCTTATATGCTGTATTTTCACCTGGTGTAGGGATGATTAATCAAGTTAGCCAAGTTACAGAATAAACTATTAATTGATAGGCTTGATACTACTATGTTTTTATTAATAAAGTTAAAAAAAAGATGGTTGCTGCATTTACTTGTTACATTACCGACTTTAATGTCAATGATATATTTTGGATTGATAGCAGAAAATATATATACATCAGAAGCAACCTATATTATACGATCATCAAATACTCAATCCTCATTAGGAGGATTAGGAAGTTTTTTTTCAAAAGTTGGTCTTTCCCGTTCAAATGATGATTCCTATGTTGTTCTTTCATATATAAAGTCTAGAGATGCATTGTCTTCTATTGAACAATTGTTACCCGTTAAACAATGGTATACCCAAAAAGGGGATATCATTGCTCGTTTTAATGGATTCAACCTTGATTTTATGGATAAAAAAGAATACTTTTATCGTTATATGAGTGATATGATAAATGTCAATTTTGATATTTCTACAGGTATTGCTACAATTAGTGTTAATGCATTCGATATGCAAGATGCTTTTGATATAAATGAAAATTTATTAAAACAAGCGGAAGGATTTGTTAATCAGATAAATTTGCGGGCCAAACAAGATCTTATTACAGCATCTTTAGCCGAGCTAAAAAATGCCGAATTACAAATGAAAAAAGAAGCTCAAGCACTTACAGAGTTTCAAAAAAATAAAAATAAAGATGCTAATCTGGCTGAATATCAACAAATTCTTATAAATAACACTGTTGCAAAACAGCAATTTGAAGCTGCTACATTATCTTTGCGTAATGCTCAAGTGGAGATAACGAAGAAACAGCTTTATTTAGAACGTATAGAGCAACCTAGTGTTTCAGATGTCTCATTTAAACCTTCACGAATCTATAATATCATCACAACTTTTATTATATGCCTGATTATATACGGTATATTTAATTTAATGTTAGCAGGGATAAGGGAGCATAAAGATTGATGAGTGAATTAATTTCTAAAACTCATTTTTTACGCTCATTAATAATACAAGTTAATGTAATAAAAGCTTTAATATTAAGAGAAATTATTACACGATATGGTCGTAATAATATTGGTTTTTTATGGTTATTCGTTGAACCCATGTCATTGACTTTATTGATAAGCTTGATATGGTACTTTTTCAAAGTAGACGCCGTTTCTAATCTTAATATCATTGCATTTGTATTGACAGGTTATCCAATAGTTATGATGTGGCGTAATAGCTCATCTCGGGCTAAGGGTGCAGTTAAAGCTAATCAAGCATTACTCTATCATCATAATATACGTATTTTGGACGTTGTATATGCGCGTATTTTTCTGGAAATGATAGGTGCAAGCGCAGCTCAAATTTTTGTGATGATAATATTTATTTTTTTGGGGCTAATATCTATACCGAATGATCCATTTTATATGCTATGTGCGTGGGGACTAATGTGTTGGTTTTCTCTAGGACTTGGATTAGTAATTTTTGTTTTATCTGCTCGATTTGAATCTTTTGATAAAATATGGGGAACATTAAGTTTTATTTTAATTCCTTTTTCGGGGGCTTTTTTTTGGGTTGATACTTTTCCTAATGAAATTCAAAGTTTGTTACTTTTTTTGCCTCCTGTTCATGGAACTGAAATGTTCCGTTTTGGATATTTTGGATCATCTGTCACCACTCATGAAAGTATAAGTTATTTAATTTTGAGCAATATAGTTCTATTATTTATTGGATTGGCTATGGTTAAAATTAATGAAAACCATATACTTGAGGAAGGGTCATGATCATAGTAGACAATGTTTGTAAAAAATACACTACAAGAAAAGGTTATAAAACCGTTCTAGATAATATTAGTTTTACTCTACATCGAGGAGAAAAACTTGGAATATTAGGTCGTAATGGGGCAGGTAAATCAACATTAATAAGACTTATAAGTCAAATTGAAAAACCAACCTCAGGAACCATTAAACGAAGTATGACTATTTCATGGCCTTTGGCTTTTACAGGGGCTTTTCAGGGTAGTTTGACAGGTATGGATAATCTACGGTTTATATGTAGGATTTATCAGACTGATATAAAAAAGACTAAAGAATATGTTGAAGATTTTGCCGAACTAGGTGATTATTTATATGAACCTATTAAAAAATACTCATCAGGCATGAAAGCGCGTTTAGCTTTTGCTTTATCATTATCAATAGAGTTTGATTGTTACCTTATCGATGAAGTCATAGTTGTAGGGGATTCTAGATTTACACAAAAATGTAAAAAAGAATTATTTGAAAATAAGAAAGATCGTTCTTTAATTTTGGTGTCACATAATATGAACGCTATCAAAAGTTACTGTGATAAAGCAATGGTTTTAGAGGAAGGGCATTTACATCAATTTGACACTATCGATCAAGCTCATCAATATCACACTAAGCAACAACGTTTAACATAAAAGTCATTTAATCTTTTATGCAAAAAGTTGCTATTTTTTCAAAAAAAATTTTCAGAATTAAACACATTCATCATTTTTTCCCTGATTTATTATTTATCTATAAAAATAGAAAAAAAGAAGCTAATGCAATTGCTGGATGGGGATTTCGTACTACCACAAAGAAAGCACGAAAATATGCTACAGAAAATAAACTGCCATTTATTTCACTTGAAGATGGATTTTTACGATCTGTTGGCTTGGGATTAGATGGTTATTTTCCACTTTCACTCATAGCAGATAATATAGGCATTTATTATGATGCTCGTTCTCCATCAGAATTAGAGAGTTTGATAAAAGATAAAAGCCGTTTAGTTTTACATTTGAATGATGCAACGCAAGCGATAAAATTAATCATTGACAACGAAATAACAAAATATAATCATGCGCCAGATTTTATTGGTTTTAATGATAATGAACTTCATGTTGAAAATAAAAAGGTATTGGTGATTGATCAAACAGTTGGAGATATGTCTGTTAATTACGGCGGTGCAGATCCGCAAACTTTTCGTGAAATGTTAGATGAGGCATTAAAGGAAAATCCAACGGCAACTGTATATGTTAAAGCACATACAGATGTAATTAATGGTTATAAAAAAGGTTTTTTAACAAGTAATTTTATTAAAGACACAGTAATTCTGCTTACTGATGATATTAATCCTATTTCATTATTGAAGCAGATTGATAAAGTTTATGTAGTTACCTCTCACATGGGTTTTGAAGCTCTTTTATTAGGTAAAGAAGTTATTACGTTTGGATTACCATGGTATGCTGGATGGGGATTAACAGATGATCGTCATAAAAATGTAAAAAGTTTAAAAAATAATGATAGAAGAACCGAGGCGACTATCATCGAATTGTTTGCAGCAAGTTACATTTTATATTGCCAATATATAAATCCTAATACAGGTAAAAAAGGAACCATTTTCGACGTTATTGATTATTTGGTCAAAATAAAAAAATTAAATAATAAACTTCGTGGTACAGTTAAACTCGTTGGTTTTTCATTCTGGAAGAAACACGCATTACAGCCATATCTGAATCTTCCTTCTATTAAAAGTCATTTTTGTTCTATAAATAAGTTTAGAAAAATTGTAAATGACAACAAATTAATGCATAAAGTGAAATCCCAAAAAATATTAATCTGGGGGCAAGGTAAAGAAAATATTATCCCCACGATTCAGAAAGCAAAATTACGTATTCTGCGTATTGAAGATGGTTTTATTCGATCAATAGGATTAGGGTCTAATTTGGTAATGCCATATTCGCTAGTAATAGATGAGTTAGGTATTTATTTTAACTCGCAAACAATTAGCGAATTGGAGTCACTTTTAGCCACTAGAGTAGTGACCCAAAAAGAGCAAGAAAGAGCTAATTCATTGCGACAATTACTGAATGTAACAAAACTAAGCAAATATAATATTGGTAGTGAAAAAAATATCAGACCTGTTGATGAAATGAGAAAAATTATATTGATACCCGGTCAAGTTGAAGATGATGCGTCAATATTATACGGCTCGCCTATCATCAAAACCAATTTAGAACTCGTTCAAGTTGTCAGAAAAAAAAATCCTGACGCTTATATTATTTATAAACCTCATCCTGATGTGTTAAGTGGTAACAGAATAGGGAAGATAGATAAGTCGGAATTGATAAAATATGTCAATGATATTATTGAATTTGTTAATATTATTGATTGTATTGAACAGGTTGACGAAATTCATACAATCACATCATTAGCTGGTTTTGAAGCATTAATACGTCATAAAAAAGTTGTTTGCTATGGACAACCCTTTTATTCTGGTTGGGGATTGACTACAGACTTATATCCGAGTCCTTTTAGGCATCGAATTTTATCTTTAGATGAATTAATTTATATTGTTATGTATGAATATTCGATATACATTCATCCTAAAACTCTGCATTTTACAGATCCTGAAACATTAATTAATTACTTCAATAATGAGAGAACGAAAAACTCACCATCTATCAACCAATGTTGGCTAAAAAAACAATTATATAAAATCAAGCAAATTATAACTCTTTTTATTAATATAAAGTCTCATAAAAAGTAATTTTTTACACTATATCTAAGATATCGTAAGTTTTTAATTAATGAGATTACGAAAAATTTACTTAACTATCTTTTTGCTTACATATTTAATCAATTTTGTATTTTTTAAAGTATTGATTAATAGATATAAAATATTTAAATAAAATTTATCTTTAATGTATTTTACAAATTCTTAATATTGCCTTATCATAATAGAAAATTATTAATAAAGATTATTGCGTTTCATTGTATTTTTCAGTGTCAATTATCTATGATCCTAAACCTTTGGATAAAGTCATATCAATAATGTAATGATAAGCTTGATTAACTAAATGAAAACTTTTTGGTTCATAAAATGGATTTATAACAAAAATTATTGATAAATTAAATATGATAATGAACTATCTGTTTATATTAATATTTTTTGAAAATAATAAACCTTTTTATTATAAATAATTTATTATGTGTTTTATGGAATGGGTCATTATTTAGACGAGTTAGTGCAAACGAAAGAAAATATTCTTTTGTTACAGGGACCAGTTGGGCCGTTTTTTAAAAATGTTGCAAAATGGTTACAAAATCAAAAATGTAAAGTTTATAAGATCAATTTAAATGGAGGCGATGAGTTTTTCTTTCCGCAAAATAGTATGTCTTTTTATGAACCGATTGGCAAATTTCGTCAATTTTTAATAGATTATATTGAAAAATATAATATTGATGCGATTGTTGTTTTTGGTGATTGTCGTGCTTACCACAAAATAGCTAAGTCAATAGTTAAGTCCAACTCAAGTTTATCATTTTGGGTTTTTGAAGAGGGTTATTTAAGACCACACTATATAACATTTGAAAAAAATGGGGTGAATGGCTTTTCTCTTACACCTAAAAATTATGATTTTTATGAAAATATTCACAATACCTATTTTCATACAAATAAAGATGAATCTCATTTTTATTTAATGATTTATTATGCCAGTATCTATTATATTTTGATGTTTTTAAAAAGACGAAAGTATTCAAATTATGTACATCACAGAAAAACTTCATTAACTTTTTACGTTTTTCATTGGGGATTAGCATCAATACGAAAATTTAAGGCAAGATTAATCCAACCAGGATTGATAAAAAAGATAAATAATGATGAATATAAGCCATTTTATATTTTTCCATTGCAATGTGATCAAGATTTTCAAATACAGGTTCATAGCTACTACCATTCAATGAGATCCTATATTTTTAGAGTTATTCGATCATTTTCCCTGTTCGCGGATGATGAAAGTTATCTATTAATTAAGCATCATCCAATGGATGAAGGTTTTAACAACTATAAACATTTGATTAAAAAATTGGCTAAACGATATGGTGTTAGTAAAAGAGTAATATATATACATGGCGTACCGATGCCAGTTTTACTCAGGAAAGCAAAAGGGCTAGTTACTGTAAACAGTACTTGTGGGCTCTCTGCACTTATCCATGGATTACCAGTTATAGTATTAGGTGATGCTCATTATGATATAAAAGGATTAACTTTTCAAAAAGGACTACATCATTTCTGGAAAGAAGGACAGAAACCTGATACTGAATTGTTTGAACGCTATGAAACTTATTTATGCAGTAAATCTCAAATAAAGGGATCAGTTTATTATACTGATTTTGAATTAAACATTCATTAATTATTTCAAAAATACTAACGAGAAAGCAGAAATGGAAAATATAAATATAAATGGTAATTATTCAGATCATAATGGGAATCTGGTTTTTGCGCCTAAAAATTTAAATAATGTTACAGTGAATTTTGTTGGCGGAAATAATAAATTAATCATCGCAGAGTCAAGTAAAATTCGTAATATTAATTTTGATTTTCCATCACATAATGCGGTTGTTATGATTGGCGAAAATGGAAATTTATCAGGACAAATAAGAGCTGGTTATTCTTGTCATATTAACATTGGCGATAATGTAACTTCGACGAATAAAATATATATAACATCAGCAGAAAAAACGAAAATTGTAGTAGGGGATGACTGCATGTTTGCTACCGGTAATCAAATTCGTTCGGATGATGCTCATGCAATTTATGATGTTAATACGGGTGACCGAATAAATCCATCAAAAGATATTATTATAGGTGAACACGTATGGTTCGCTTTTAATTCTGTAGTTTTATCTGGAAGTCAAATTGGTGAAGGTTCCGTTATTGGTTTTGCAAGTGTTGTAAAAGGAAAATACCCAAACAATTGTGTAATTGTTGGTACTCCGGCCAAAACAACAAAAAAAGACATTGCTTGGGAAAGACAAAATATAATGTTGACCGAACCTTGGATTAGGACACATGCAAATCAAATAAAAGCACAAAAAAATTATTGGAATAAAACTATTAAAAATAAACCGATATATGTCGGTCAAGGAGTATTCCACAATATCTATAGACACTCACCGGTGAAAGATTCGATTGATGAAACAAAATGTCAACATTATGTTGAGTTATATAACATTTTTCTAAAAAATAATAGAATCTATTTAATTGGTATCGCTGCAATTATTGGAGTGCCTTGTCCTGATTATATGCCTTCTATAAAAAATTTTTTATTATTCAGTACAGAGAATTCATCTTATCAAAAACAGTTAGCAAAATATTCGGATCCAAATATTAGTCGGAAACTATTTAATGGAGATTATATCAGCTATGATAAGGCTGGAATGTTTACATTCAAAAATGAAGGTTTATTGATTGATGATATTCCTGATGGTGTCTATAAACTCGGAGTGAAGTCAACTTATAACGAAGTAGAATATTACAGTGATCTCAAAATTGAAAATATGAAAGAGTCTGTTTATGAAGATTCAAAAACTCTCTTGAAGTTATATCGTATTCAAAATTATGTTTATTTTGAGAAAGTAAGTATAAAGTTAAAATAAGTTATTTGTTATGAGTAAAATCAATAAATTTGTAAAACATCCAGGTATATTTTTTAGAGACTATTTTTTAAATAAATATCCTTTATCATTTGATGAACAAGGTCATAACGTTATCAATGAAAATATCTTAATTACAGATGATTTCAGGTTGTATAATATTCTTGAAAATCAAAGTTCAGAAATTATTGATGTGGTTATTACATGGGTTAATAATAATGACCCAAGTTGGATTAAAAAACTAAATTTTCATAAAGATCTTAATAAAAATCACCTTAATCAGTTTTCCATTGATAGTTCAAGGTTTGAAAATCATGGGGAGTTATATTATGTAATAAAAAGCATTGAATCTTATATACCTTGGGTAAATTCAATATTTTTAGTGACAGATAATCAAATTCCAGAATTTCCTTTATCTGATAAAGTTAAAATAATTGACCATAAGCAAATAATAAATCATAGATATCTTCCTACATTTAACTCTCATGTTATTGAAGCTCACTTACATAATATCCCTGATTTATCAGAAAATTTTATTTACTTTAATGATGATGTTTTTATTGCCAGAAAACTACCTAAAACACATTTTCTTAGTGGTAATAATTTATCATCGTTGTTTTTAAATAGAAAAAATTTGGATCAGATGATCAAAAAAGGTGTTAATACTCCAACTTTATCTGCTAGTTTGAACTCTCGTAATTTGCTATTAAAGAAATATAACAAGAAAATAAACAATCCGTTAGCCCATACTTATGTCCCTTTAAAAAAATCATACTTTGAATTAGCTTGGTCATTGTTTAGAAATGAAATTAATGGATTTCTTCCTAATCAATTTAGGAATGAAAATGATCTGAATTTAGCAACATTTCTAGTTCCTTGGATAATGTATTTTGAGGGTAAATCTAAATTGTCACGTGATATTTGTTACTATTTTAATGTTCGTTCAACAACAGCAAAAACTAATTATACTTTTCTTAGTAATAAATTTAAGTCATTACCTCACTCATTTTGTGCAAATGATTTTTCAGCTAAAAATATTAATGAAAAAGACTACAAAGATAATTTGATAAAGTTTTTGAGTAGATTTTATATTTAATTCAATAACAACAGATTAAAATTGTTCACTTTAATCTACTAAATTCATGATTTATAAGGTCTTAAAAGATTATGTCAATAATAAAAAAATGGAATAAATTGAGAAAGAATCCTAAGCTTTTTTTTACAGATATGTATGAAAAAAGACAGAATTATATTTTAAAGCATTCCCCATCAATAAAATACAAAACGGAACAAAAATTTACTGTAGTATCGGCAGTTTATGGTGTTGAGAGATATTTGAATGACTATTTTGAAAGTTTAGTTAATCAAACTATTGGATTTGAAGATCATATTCATCTAATTTTAGTCGATGATGACTCTAAAGATAATTCTGCACAAATCATCAAAAAATGGCAAAAAAAATATCCAAATAATATTATTTATATTCATAAAGAAAATGGAGGACAAGCATCAGCACGTAATTTCGGTATGGATTATGTAAAAACCAAATGGGTTAGTTTCATGGATCCTGATGATTTTGTAAGTTTAGATTATTATGAAGAAATTGCAAAAGTAATGGATAAAAATCCGGAAGATACGGGCATGGTTTGTTGTAACTTCATATTTTATAATGAAAATGTAGATCAATACAGTGATACCCATCCACTAAAATATCGTTTTGCAAATGGAATTAAATATAACTCCAATTTTGATTTCGGTAAAAACATTGTAATGGCTGTTAATTCAGGAATATTTCTTACACAAGTCATTCTTGAAAACGATTTATTTTTTGATACAAGACTAAAACCTTCATTTGAAGATGCGCGTTTTGCTTCCGAATACATATACTATATTAAATCATTAAAAGTAGCTTTTTTGCCATCTGCAAAATATTATTATAGGAAAAGAGAAGACAATTCCTCAACTTTAGATACCTCTTGGAATGATAAACGTAAATTTTTAGATGCTATCGAGCGCGGTCCAATATTTGTTTTGGAGTTTTATAAAGAAAGATTAGAACAAATTCCAGAATTCATTCAACGACAAGCTTTATATGATTTTGCTTGGATTTGTAAACGTTTAATTAATAATCCCAATCCATTAAATATCCTTAGTGAGGATGAAAAAATTAAGTTCTATGAAAATGCTGAAACGGTTTTATCTTATATAGATAAAGAAGTCATATTGGGTTTTGATTTAGCGGGTATTTGGTTTTTGTTTAAAGTAGGGATATTGGGAACTTTCAAAGGGATAACTGAGATAAATCAGATTGCCTATATCGAAAGATATGATCCAGCAAAAAAAGAGATACTTATTTCATATCATAGTTATAATGATAGTGATATTGCTATATTATTTGATAATAATGATACAATACCTAAATATCAGAAAAAGAAAAAACACACATTTGGTGATAGATATTTTGTAACAACATATAAACTATGGGTCCCTTTACCTGAAAACTTTAATAAGTTTGAAATTAAATTTAATGGTGTTCATTCAAAAATTTTCATCAAAGGAACTTTTTTTTATACTGGTGTTTCTCATGAAAAAATGATGGAACATTTAGCTAAATTTGCTCAAACTAATAAGCGAGAACATTGGATTTTAATGGACAGAGACTCTGCGGCTGACGATAATGCAGAGCATTTGTATCGATATATTCGATCTGAACATCCAAATCGAGACATTTACTATGTATTATCAAACAAATCTCATGATTGGGATCGTTTGAAAAAAGATAATTTTAATTTGTTAAACTTTGGCTCATTTGAACATAAAAAATTATTAAAAACGGCATCAAAAGTAGTCAGTAGCCATATTGATAAATATGTTAATGATTATTTCTCTGATGGGTCAATGTTAAATCAACAATTTGTGTTCTTACAACATGGTGTCATTAAAGACGATTTATCAAATTGGATTAATACCAAGAAAAATGTTAGTTTGATGCTTACTAGTACGGAGCCTGAATTTAATTCAATTGCATTTGACGATAAATATTTTTTAACAAATAAAGAAGTAAAATTAACAGGATTACCAAGACATGATGCATTATTTTTTCAAAAAGATAAATTTGCATCAGAGCAAAAAATAATCTTAATAATGCCTACTTGGCGCGATTCTATTTTACCTAAAGCAAAAACAGATCGTTCAGAACGCGATAAAAATCCTAATTTTATGTTAACTGACTATGCTATACATTGGAAAAGTTTCATACATAGTGAAGAGTTAAAAAGAATAACAAATGATGGAGTAAAAGTTATTTTTGCCCTTCATAAAAACATAGAACCGTATTTGGATGAATTTAATATACCTTCATATATAGAGCAATGGCGTTCTGAAAACTGTAGCATTCAAGAATTATTTTTGAAATCAACACTTCTTATAACTGACTATTCATCTATAGCCTTCGAAATGGCATATTTAGAAAAACAAATTATATACTATCAATTTGATGAAAATGAGTTTTTTTCAGGAAAACATACTTTTTCGAAAGGTTATTTTGATTATAGACAGCACGGTTTTGGTCCTGTTGTTACGAAGGAAGAAGATTTGAATCGCGCTTTAAATGATATTGTTAAGAATGATTTTGCGATCAAAGAACCCTATTTTTCAAGAATTAAAACAGTTTATCCATACAGAGATGGAAAATGTTGTGAAAGGACTTTTGAAGCAATTGAAGATTTGGATAAACCTTATGATATGCCAGAAGAAGTAAATGTTTCAATATTAACTGATTTTCTACTAAGAGCATACCAAGAACAAAACTGGCCAATAGCTATACAACGTGCAATACAATTATTATCCATTGATAAAACACAAGAAGAGCTAGCTTATCTTATTTTAGCAGAAGCAACTTACTATCAGAGAAACCCTTCATTATTCCCAGTTAATATCAGCAATATCAAAAATCACAAAGTGTTGGCATTTCTTTTTATGGGACGAGAACAATGGTATCAAGCTTATGATAGTTGGAATAAAGTGAATGAAAACTCAAGTGTTAAGCTTTTTTATCAGTTAATTTGTTGTCAGCACTTACCCAATAAAGATCATATTGTTAAGGTTCAAAATGAGTTTTTGCTACATTCTGATTATGATAAAGAAATGTCACTATTAATTAATTCTTTAATATCAGCATATAATAAAGATTGGAATACGGCGATAGACCAATTAAATATTTTACTGAAAAGTAATGTAAATGAATATTTTCTGAAAAAATTCTTTCCTGAATTAATTCTGGCAGATGTATATAGAAAAAATAATGAGCCTGAAAAATGTCAAACGCAATTAGTTAATTTTGAAAAACACAAAACGTATAATTTTGAATTCGAATTGCAAAAAATTAAATTATACATTATTAAGAAAGATTATTCTGGTATATCTTCTCATTTAAAGAAAACATTTAATAATAATTATATGATTATTCCTGTTTCAGCCTTAAATATTTACATTGAAGCATTGCAAATGTCTGCAAATTGGGAAGAAATAATAGCCTTTTCTCAGGTATTATTAAAAAAAGAGGGAAATTGGAAAATTATTGCACAACAAATGTTAGCAGAAGCAGGTTATCGAAAATATCAAATTTCTCTATTTTTTAATAATGTTAAAGTAAGATTTGAAGATATTAAAGATAATAAAACTAAAGCGTTTATTTTGATGACTCAAGAAAAATGGGAAGGAGCTTTTCAATGTTGGGAAAAAATTACTAATAAAAAAGCAATAGATCTCTTTTATCAATTAACTTGTTGCTATTATCTCCACAGTTCGACATATGCAATGAAAATTAAATCTGCCTTTTTAGAAAAAGGCTTATTTGAGCAAAATGAATTAGATATATTAAATGTGCTCGTGAAAATGACACAACAAAATTGGGGTGGGGCTATTATGCAGCTTAATCCCTTAATAAATTCTAATACAAATAAATATTTTTTGAAGAAATATATATTACAACTGATTTTAGCTGATATTTTTCGTAATATAGGGCAATATGAAAAATCGAATAAATTATTAGACGATTTTGAAAAACATACACCTAATAATACACAATGCCATATACAAATGGTTAAAGTTGCTCTTGCTCAGAAAAATTACAAAAAAGTGGTTAATTTATTGAATGAGATATTTGGTAACAATTATCAATTGATGCCACCATCTGTTTTGGCTGATTACATTCAAGGCTTAACAATGTTTGTAAGTAATGAAATGGCAAATCTAGATAAAATTGTTAAATTTTCTAAGAAAAAATAAAAGTTATTAAGTTGACAACCTTATTAAGGATATCAAGGTTGTCAATTAAGAACTAAATAATTTATCCTTTAACTTGAGGTTTTAATGAGTTAAGCTTTTCATTAAAGCATCGAACAATATGCATTTCCATTCCAACTAATTGTTTAGTTGTTAGCGGTTTTTCCATACAAAAAATCTCAAACCCATCTATTTTTGATGCGTAATCAAGCCATAAATTTCGATACAAATACATATGACTTCCATTATTAAAAATAAACCATTTGATTATATTTTTTTCAAGTTTTCTCCAAGGTTTAAATTTTGTAATAAAATGGATATTTTTAGTATCAAACTCAAAGTTATCATTACTTTCTCGTGTGGATAGTACTCGATGATTATATGTCTCAGGGATTTTCTTGAATTTTCCTTTTGTACTTTCAATGACTAATGCGAATGCAATTTGTTCTAATAATTTTGCATTAGGTGATTCTCTTTTGAGTAGTAAGTAAGCATCAGATAGTTTTTCAAATATTTTTTGTTCAGTATAATTTTTATTATTAAAACCAAGAAAACCTACATTCATGTAGTCGATAGTTTGCCCTGAAATTATATTATCGTCTATTAATTTCTTAATGGTTTCTTTTTCAATATTCTCTTTTTCTAAATTTACTTTATTCGTCCAACCAGAAAAAAACACATCACGAGGTTCTATTTCATCTAATATATATTTACCTACACAAAGAATATCATAATCAACTTTATAGGAGTAAGTATAACCTAATTCACCAAGATAAATAGGTAATGCATAATTATAAAAAATATCGATAGGCCAATGATTTTCAATCATCATCGAAAATTTTTCTTCAATACCAAATTTTCTTAACTCTTTAGTATCAATAAAATTTATAGAATGCTTACTTAATGTTTGCTGCATGTAAGGTGTCAATTTACTTCCATCAAAACACATGAACATATCGAAAATATCATTGTTGTATTCTTTAATACTTTCTAAAGCTACTAGAGCGGGAAAATAAATATTATCATCGCCCGCTATAAATATTGCCTGTTTTTTCATTTTTTTCCCTAAATAATTATCTAAAAATCCTTTAACCAGGAAAAGGCTAAAATTAGAACTTTATATAATATAGTATAAATTTTATTTTATAAAATATTTTCATTATTAAAGAATAATAGGTGAATCATTAGTTATACTAGGCAGAGTAGGTGAACAAAATAAAATTATATTTAATTCTAAAATATGAGGGTGAATTATTATAAAAGTGCTTTGCAAATTAAACGTATATAAGCAAATATTATAGGAATGATTTTACTCAAACGTATAGGTTTCTGAAACTTCTTGACAAGGATTATTAAATTAATTATAACGTTTGAATATTACCAGTTAGCCAGTCATCTTAAGTTGTATTTTTAAAAAGAGTCATTAATGCTAAATCCCAAAAGTATCAACAATAAATTAGAACTTCTCAGTCCAGCCAAAAATATCGAAATTGCAAAACAGGCCATCTTACATGGTGCAGATGCCGTCTATATAGGTGGACCAAATTTTGGGGCTAGACATAATGCAGGTAATTCCGTTAGTGATCTTGCAAAATTAGTTGAATTTGCTCATCAATATTATGTCAAAATTTTTGTTACATTAAATACTATACTGCATGATAACGAATTGGAATTAGCAAGGAACCTAATTTGGCAATTGTATGATGCTGGTATTGATGCTTTAATTGTCCAAGATATGGGCATATTAAATATGGATATTCCGCCTATTGATTTACACGCGAGTACGCAAATGGATATTCGTACCCCTGAAAAAGCAAAATTCCTTTCTGATGTTGGTTTCTCTCAAATTGTATTGGCTCGAGAACTTAATTTAACTGAAATTGCTAATATTAATCAGCATACTGATGCAAATATTGAGTTTTTCATTCATGGTGCATTATGTGTTGCTTTTTCTGGTCAATGTTATATTTCTCATGCTCAAACTGGACGAAGTGCAAATCGAGGTGATTGTTCACAATCTTGTAGATTACCTTATACCTTAAAAGATGATAAAGGTCGAATAGTTGCCTATCAAAAACATTTATTATCTATGAAAGACAATAATCAATCCGAAAATCTAATTGAGCTAATTCAAGCTGGAGTAAGATCATTTAAAATTGAAGGGAGATATAAAGACGTGAGTTATGTTAAAAATATAACCGCATTTTATCGGCAAAAATTAGATCAAATTCTAGCTCAATCATCAGAATTGCTTCCAGCTTCAAGTGGTCGGGTTGAACACTTTTTTACACCCGATCCTAATCGAACCTTTCATAGAGGAAGCACAGATTATTTCATTCATGGCAGACACCCCGATATATTAGCCATAGATTCGCCCAAATACCTGGGAGAGCAAATTGGCGAAATCACGAAAGTGACCTCAAAAAC
>NZ_JAFNMU010000013.1:0-56699 GCF_026537125.1 Gilliamella sp. B2828 | reverse complement strand
AAAAGAATATAAAATACCCTGTTTCGTGTATTTTGCAACCTTTTTTTGAAAAATACTTTAATTTTAATTTAAGAAGATAACTTACCCAGATCATTAATAAATCAATAAAATATCTTTGAGATTTGTTGCTTAAGCATTATTAAAGAAAACGAGAAATCGCATTGTACTTTCGCCGATTGTTTTGGAATAGTTTGTACGGAATGTTAATCAAGTTTTAATTGCCAAAATTATGGTTACTGAAGCATACCCTTTTCCTCAAACTTTTTGACAAAATCACGAACGGCAAAATAAAAAATGGGTTTTAACCTATCAATAAGATAAACCAAATAAATGGAATTTTCGTGTGGTTAAAAAATGAAGTTTATGATGCGTTAGAAATCGGATTTTATGAACACATGAAAAAATAATTTGTAAAAAATATTCAGGAGTGTATGCCGTTTCGTTTTCTTTTTTCACTAAATAGGTGTTATCAAATGAACGCGCCTTTAATATGCAATGCACTGAATCATTGGCTGTTTTGTCTAAAATAAAATTTAATCCAATAAGATAAGAATAAAAAAGCCGTCAGCGTTAACTGACGGCAATTCCTCAAAAGGAAAGTTTATTTTCTTATAGCTTTTGCATTAGGTAGATCGGTAATGGAACCTTCAAAAATTTCAGAAGCTAAACCGATTGATTCATGCAATGTTGGGTGAGCATGTATGGTTAAGGCAATATCTTCTGCATCACAGCCCATTTCAACGGCTAAAGTGATTTCGCCAAGTAATTCACCACCATTTGCTCCCACTACGGCACCACCAAGTAAGCGATTATCGGCTTTATTAAAAATCAACTTAGTCATACCTTCTGAACAATCAGATGCGATAGCTCGTCCAGATGCTGACCATGGGAAAATCGAAACTTCGTAATCGATGCCTTTTTCTTTTGCCTCTTTTTCAGTTAAACCAACCCAAGCCACTTCAGGTTCAGTATAGGCGATGGAAGGAATCGTTTTAGGATCAAAGAAGTGTTTTTTACCCGCAACCACTTCTGCTGCAACATGCCCTTCATGTACACCTTTGTGAGCCAACATTGGTTGACCAACAATATCACCAATTGCATAAATATGAGGAACATTGGTACGCATTTGCTTATCAACTTCGATGAAACCTCGATCGGTAACATTTACGCCAGCTTTTTCAGCACTAATGAGTTTACCATTAGGAGTGCGACCAATTGCCACTAATACCGCATCATAAGTATGAGTTTCAACGGTTCCGTCTTTCTTTTCCATAGTGACATAAATTGCATCGTGTTTTGCTTCAACTGTTGTCACTTTCGTTTCAAGCCTTAACGTGAATTTATTTTGAATCTGCTTAGTAAAGACTTTAACCACATCTTTATCGGCAGCCGGGATCACTTGATCCAACATTTCAACCACATCCACTTCTGAACCTAAAGCATGATATACCGTACCCATTTCAAGACCGATAATTCCCCCTCCCATTAATAATAATTTTTTAGGGATGGTTGTTAATGCCAATGCATCAGTTGAATCCCAAATACGAGGATCGTCATGAGGAATAAAAGGTAATTGAATAGGGCGGGAACCTGCGGCGATAATGGCATTATCAAAAGTAATTTTAGTAATACCCTTGGCTGAGATGACATCCATAGTATGACTACCAGTAAACTGAGCATCACCTTGAATCACGTTTACTTTACGCATTTTTGCCATGCCAGCAAGACCGTTAGTCAGTTGATTAACGACTTTTTCTTTCCAAGCTCGCACTTTATCTAATTCGAGTTTTGGTGTACCAAAATGAATACCGTGAGCGGTCAATGATTTGGCTTCATCCATAACTTTTGCGACATGCAACAATGCTTTAGAAGGAATACACCCTACATTCAGACATACACCGCCTAAGGTTGAATAACGTTCAACTAAGGTGACTTCCAGCCCAAGATCGGCCGCTCGAAAGGCAGCGGAGTAACCCGCTGGACCTGCACCTAATACGACAAGCTGTGTTTTAACTTCTTGACTCATAATCTATGTTCCTCCCACTACATCACTAAACGACGTAAGTCGGATAAGACGTTAACAATATGACTTAGGAAGCGTGCACCATCTGCACCATCGATCACGCGGTGATCAAAAGATAATGATAATGGCAACATTAAGCGAGGCGTAAACTCTTTGCCGTTCCAAATTGGTTTCATGCTAGAACGAGAAACACCTAAAATGCCTACTTCAGGCGCGTTCACAATTGGCGTAAATGAAGTAGTACCAATTCCTCCTAAGCTAGAAATGGTAAAGCAACCGCCTTGCATATCACTACCGGTTAATTTGCCATCGCGTGCTTTTTTGGAAATTTCTGCAAGTTCACGAGAAAGCTCAACAATACCTTTTTTATCCACATCTTTAAATACTGGCACAACAAGACCATTTGGTGTATCAACCGCTACGCCAATATTAATGTATTTTTTGATAATTAGTGTTTGTGCGTCTTCAGATAGCGAGCTGTTAAAACGTGGGTACGCTGTTAATGCGCTGGCTACCGCTTTCATGATAAAGACCAGTGGTGTGATTTTAAGATCGAGTTTTTTCTTCTCTGCTTCGGCATTTTGTTGTTTACGGAATACTTCAAGATCGGTAATGTCTGACTCATCAAACTCGGTTACATGAGGGATCATTACCCAGTTACGATGTAAATTAGCTCCCGATACTTTTTGAATTTTGGTCAATGGTAAGCTTTCTATTTCACCAAATTTGCTAAAATCAACTTTTGGCCAAGGTAATAAGCCAGGTAAAGCACCACCCGCAACGCCACTTTCCACTTGTTTAACCGCATTTTTAACATACGTTTGAATGTCTTGACGTAAAATACGATTTTTTGGTCCTGTCGGTGTGACTTTAGCTAAATTAACACCAAATTCACGCGCTAAGCGACGTACTGACGGTGTGGCATGCGCATAGGCATCGTTTTCAACAAAATCATTGCCAGAGGTAGAGGGTACTGATGCTGGTGCAGTGGTTGGCGCAGTCGGCGATACCGAAACCGCAGTTGTTGATGCAGATGGGCTTGAAGTAGGTATTGTCGCAGGTGCTGTACTAATAGCCGCAGGTGAAGTTGCTGTGGTTGTTTCAAATTCCATAATTTTGGAACCTGTTTTAACTTTATCACCCACTTTAATGATAATATTTTTAACTACCCCTGCAACAGGTGCAGGAATTTCCATTGAGGCTTTATCACCCTCAACGGTGATAATATTGTCATCAATTGCAACAGTATCACCTACTTTGACTGAAATTTCGGTAACTTCGACCTCATCACCCCCAATGTCAGGAACATTGACATCAACAATTTGACTAACAGATGAAGTCGTCGGCGTGGCTTCAACTTTTGGTGCTGCGGTTTGCGGAGCTGGTGCAGCGGCGCCGCCCTCTTCATCAAAGACCATGATGTCCACACCAGTTTTAACTTTATCACCCACTTTTACAATGATCGATTTAACAATCCCAGCTTGTGGAGCAGGAATTTCCATTGAGGCTTTATCACCTTCAACAGTCATGATGTTATCATCAATAGAGACCTTATCACCCACTTTTACTAAAATTTCGGTAACTTCAACTTCATCATTACCGATATCAGGCAATTTAATTTCAATACTCATTCTTGTTACCTCTTATGCAATACGTGGGTTGAGTTTATCGGCATTGATCTCGAACTTTTTGATCGCGTCTTCAACAACACTGGCTTCAATATCACCACGTTTAGCAAGTTCACCCAATGCAGCAATGACAACATAAGAAGCATCAACTTCAAAATGATGACGTAAATTTTCACGGCTATCACTGCGTCCAAAACCATCCGTTCCTAATACACGATAATTTTCAGCTGGTACAAAACCACGAATCTGTTCTGCAAACAGTTTCATATAATCGGTTGAAACAACGGCTGGATTATTATTCATCACTTGTGCCACATAAGGTACTTTTGGCGTTTCACTTGGATGCAACATGTTGTAGCGTTCACAATCTTGACCATCACGAGCAAGTTCAGTGAATGACGTTACACTGTAGATATCCGAACCAATGCCATACTCTTTTGCTAATATCTCCGCCGCATCACGAACATGACGTAAAATAGAGCCTGAACCCAATAATTGAACGGTTGATTTCCCTTTTTGACCTTGAACGGTATCCAATTTATAGATACCACGACGGATACCCTCTTCCGCACCTTCAGGCATTGCAGGTTGTGCATAGTTTTCATTTAGTGTCGTAATATAGTAATAAACGTTTTCTTGTTCACCGTACATACGACGTAAACCATCTTGCATAATAACAGCAACTTCATAAGCATAAGCCGGATCGTAAGATATGCAGTTTGGAATTGTTAAAGCTTGAATATGGCTATGACCATCCTGATGTTGTAACCCTTCACCATTTAAGGTTGTACGGCCAGAAGTACCACCAATCATAAAGCCACGCGCTTGCTGATCACCTGCTGCCCACATCAAATCACCAATACGTTGGAAACCAAACATTGAGTAGTAGATGTAAAATGGAATCATTGGATAATCATTAGTACTGTAAGATGTTGCTGCCGCAATCCATGATGCAGTAGCACCACATTCATTAATCCCTTCTTGTAGGATTTGTCCTTTTTCATCTTCACGATAATAAGCCACTTGTTCTCTATCTTGTGGCGTATATTGTTGACCATGCGGATTATAAATACCGATTTGGCGGAATAGACCTTCCATACCAAACGTACGAGCTTCATCAGCTAAAATTGGTACCAGACGTGGCGCCAATTCTTTATCTTTTAACATGATATTAAGCGCTCGTACAAAAGCAATGGTGGTTGAAATTTCTTTAGTTTGTGCCTCAAGTAATGGAGCAAACTCCGTTAATGAAGGAATTGAGACAGTACCTGAAAAATGAGTTAATCTTGACGGAACATAACCATGTAAAGCGTTACGGCGTTCATGAATATATTTGTATTCAGGTGTATGTTCTTCAAATTTAATATAAGGTAATTTTTCTAATGCATCATCGGTAACTGGAATATTGAAGAAATCACGTACATGACGCACACCATCCATATTCATTTTTTTCACTTGATGAGCAATATTTTTCGCTTCTGCAGCTTCACCCATACCATAACCTTTAATAGTATGCGCTAAAATAACTGTCGGTCGATCTTTGGTTTCTTTTGCACGCATGAAAGCAGCAAACATTTTGGATGGGTCTTGACCACCACGATTAAGTCTGAAAATTTCTTCATCAGACATATCTTTTACTAATTCTGCTGTTTCAGGGTATTTACCAAAGAAATGCTCACGTACATAAGCACCATCTTTTGATTTCAGGGTTTGGTAATCACCATCCAGCGTTTCGTTCATTAATCTTACTAACTTACCAGATTTATCTTTTTGGAGAAGTTTATCCCAACGATCGCCCCAAATAACTTTGATAACATTCCAACCTGCACCAGCAAAAACACCTTCTAATTCATTGATGATTTTACCATTACCTGTCACTGGGCCATCTAAACGTTGTAAGTTACAGTTGATAACAAAAACTAAGTTATCGAGTTTTTCACGAGTGGCAACGGTAATCGCACCTTTAGATTCAGGTTCATCCATTTCACCATCACCTAAGAAAGCATAAACAGTTTGTTCTGTTGTATCTTTTAAACCGCGGTGATTTAAATATTTTAAGAATCGTGCTTGATAAATAGCACTAACTGGTCCTAATCCCATTGAAACTGTCGGGAATTGCCAAAATTCAGGGAGTAATTTAGGATGCGGATAAGATGGAAGACCTTTGCCATGTACTTCTTGGCGGAAATTATCAAGTTGTTCTTCAGTCAAACGACCTTCGATAAATGCTCTTGAATAGATACCTGGGGAAATATGACCTTGGAAATAAACTAAATCACCACCGTCCTTATCATTTCGAGCTCTAAAAAAGTGGTTAAAACAGACTTCATAAAAAGTTGCTGCGGATTGGAATGATGCCATATGACCACCAAGCTCTAAATCCTTTTTAGATGCTCTTAACACCATCATAATTGCATTCCAACGTACGATGGAACGGATACGTCTTTCTATTTCCCAATCGCCCGGATACGCTGGCTGTTCTTCTACTGGAATGGTATTAATATAATTACTTGTTGAAGAACCAAAAAGTAAAGGAACCCCTCCTTCTTTTGCCTTATTGACGATTTGTTCAATAATGTACTGAGCGCGTTCGATTCCTTCTTCACGGATGATTGAATCAAGACTCTTGAGCCAATCTTGCGTTTCAACAGGATCGATATCATTCATTTGCATGTCCGACATATAAAAACCTCTTTTTTTGTTATAAAAATGCAGGATTTGCCATCCTTAGCTACAGTCAAAACTATAACTAACTTTACAAGCTTCAACTCTGCATTACGGAGCTTCATGAACATAAGTCTGCCATTTTCCAAAAAAAAGTAAAGCAGACAATTGGTTAGAAAGGAATGTTAATTCCTATCAAATTAATCAACTATTTCAATTAATATGTAAAAAAAAAGTTAATTATATGATATAAATCAAATTTAAGAAACATAGAATTGCAAGAAATACTATGCTTGGTTATACCGTGTTTGCCTATGTGTTGTCAAGCTATAGTAAAATCTGATATATAGAAGTTAATTTACTAAAATTAAAATTTGCTTAGAGCGAAAAATATTATGATGATTAACAATATTATAATTAGAGAGTTAGATACTCAACCCTACATGCAAACCTACCAAGCCATGCATGACTTTACGCTCAATCGCAATGAACAAACGCCTGATGAAATATGGCTAGTTGAACACTATCCCATTTTTACTCAAGGCAAAGTTGGCAAACCAGAACATTTATTGCATCAATCTGACATTCCGGTTGTAGCAACCGATCGTGGTGGACAAATTACCTATCATGCACCAGGTCAGCAAATTATGTATATCTTATTTGATTTAAAACGTCGTAAAATAGGTATTCGTGATATTGTTCACTGTTTAGAAAAATCCGTCATTCAAACTTTGGCACATTATGCTATTATGTCTTATGCCAAAGCGGAGGCTCCGGGGGTGTATATTAATCATAAAAAGATCTGCTCTTTAGGATTACATATCAAACGAGGATGCACTTTGCATGGGCTTGCATTAAATATCGATATGGATTTGGCACCATTTAAAAACATCAATCCTTGTGGTTACGCTGGATTGCAGATGACGCAATTAAAAGAATTTGTCCCACAAATTAATCGTTCTGAATTAAAACACCTGTTAACCAATAATTTTATCAATCTGTTAACAAACTAATCTAATAAGATATCTATTATGCAAAATAATGAAACTATAGTCAGAAGTTCAAAATATCGAGATGCGGATAAAACACGACTTATTCCGACCGTTACCTTAGAAGATGCGGCACCATTAAAAAAACCTGAATGGATGAAAATTAAAATACCTGTTCATTCCACTAATATCACTCATATTAAAAGTACCATGCGCAAACATGGCTTACATTCTGTGTGTGAAGAAGCGTCTTGCCCTAATCTCGCGGAATGTTTCAATCATGGTACAGCCACTTTTATGATTTTAGGGGATATCTGTACGCGTCGATGTCCATTTTGTGATGTTGCCCACGGGCGCCCATTACCACCCGATCGAGAAGAACCGAGTAAACTCGCTCAAACCATTAAAGAGATGAAATTGCGTTATGTAGTGATCACCTCAGTAGATCGTGACGATTTAAAAGATGGCGGAGCAAGCCATTTTGCCGATTGTACACGGGAAATTCGTGCATTTAGCCCCACTATTAAAGTTGAAACGCTTACACCCGATTTTCGCGGTTGTATCGACGAGGCAATTGAAGTATTAAGCGATAATCCACCTGATGTTTTTAATCACAATTTAGAGAACATTCCACGGTTATATAAAGAAATTCGACCTGGTGCCAATTATTTAGGCTCCCTTAAATTACTATCGGCATTCAAAGAAAAGCATCCCGATATTCCGACCAAGTCAGGTTTAATGGTTGGTCTTGGAGAAACGAATGAAGAGTTAATTCAGGTTCTTAAAGATTTACGAAGTCATGGGGTAACCATGTTAACGCTTGGTCAATATTTACAACCAAGTAAGTACCACTTACCAGTTAAGCGTTATGTGTCACCGGAAGAATTTGACGAACTCAAACAGATTGCTTTAAGTATGGGATTTACTCATGCTGCCTGTGGACCATTTGTTCGTTCCTCTTATCATGCCGATTTACAAGCGATGGGAAAAGAAGTGAAATAGGCAAAATTTGGCAATTGATTTTAAAAAAATCATGCTTATATTAGGCTGTCATTTTTCGATGATGATGACCGTTATATCATCTAATTTTATATATCGGTCATCCTAGCAGATTAATACAAAATGTTCTTATTTGAGTTTTTTGAGCAAAATGTGTACTAATTCATTTTTATGATGATAAAATATAATAAATAAATCAAGTAACGTTAGTTATCGACCACCATAAATCGGCGGTTTTCGGTGACAATTTGTAAAAATATTGGCAAACTAATTTTTTCATCTTTTAATAATTTATCCGTCAGATCATAAACTTTGGAACGACCGTATTCATCAATCACTATGGTTTTATCATCATAAAGTGCCGCAATCTTACTTTCACTTCCCGCAACGATCCACGGTTTAGAGGTTTGATTAAATAAATTTTTACCTTGGCTGTATTGCTGTGGTGGCGTTGTGACATTGAATGCATCTTGCATCAATGTCCGCAATATATCGGTTTGTGAAGTAACATGGTGATATTCGATATTTTCTTTATCCGGCCAGGAAATAATTAATGGTACTTTTAGATATTCTCGATTAAAGTTGTTACCATCATTACGTGAAACTGTTTTTTTAACTTTATCAATTTTTAGGTCGTTAGTGCCCGTAATGACAATAATGGTGTCAGCAAATAGATTAGACAATTTTAAATGATCAATTATTGATTTCAAACACTGATCGAGTTTGGTCGCATTGGATTCTAATTCCGATAAGGACATTTTTTTATTTTTGTTACCAACCGAGTATTGAATAATCGAAAACAGTGGCGCATGATTGTCTAACTTACTTTGTTTATCGTACCATGTGATCCAATTATCCGTTGTCTGTTTGTTATTCTTATTTTTTGGATCGGGTAAGGTAAAGTTAGATAATAAAGCATAATGATAAAGCGGCTCAGCAAATCCACTTGTTGAAAATAATCCTAAATTATAGTGCTGTTTATTCACTACATCAAAAAGCGTAGATGTTTTATGACTGGTTAATATGCTGTTGTAATAATTGGGATCCAAACCATAAAATAGTGAAAAATCGTTTAAATAGGCTTGATTACTTGTACCATAATTATTATTGAAGTAAATATTATTTTTAGCAAAGTCACTTAACCACGGCATATTTTCTGTCAGTAAACTATAATTCCAACCATCAATAACTATCATAAGTACATTTTTTTTCGATAATTGTGTATCGTCAAATGTAATACGATCTAAAGGATATTCAATGGTAAGCGCAAACGGATTCCCTTCTTGAGTAATACGATTACGGTAGTCACTTTCATCAATAAAGCCATAACGCTCAAGAAAATGCCGAGCAGTCAGCGGATAAGAAAGAGGCAAACTAGACCGTTGCATGGTTATTGGTCGGTAAAAGTTGGCATCTGCCCAAATATGAATTAGGTGGGAAGAGACAAAACTCAGCATAAACACAATGACAATAGGTTTCGCAAAGCGTTTTCGTTTACTTAAACTGCGTAATTTTTTCCAGCTCCATACTGCAAACAATATTTCTAAAAGCAAAATAAATGGAACAATAATTAGGTTAGTACTTAAAAATGAACCATTTTTCGTTGTTAACAGTTGCCAAATTGATAAATTAAGATGCATTCTAAATTGCGAAAATACTTCAATATCAATTAGAAGTAATGCAATACCTAAGGTAGCAATGATTATGGCTATCATTCGTTGCCAACAAGCCGAACGAATAAAAAAGCTTAAGGGAAAGAGTAAGATTAGATAAGCAATAAACGTTAAAAAACTGAAGTGACCAATTGCACTAATAATGGCATAAAATCGCCCCATAAAAGTACGCGGCCAATCAGCAATAAATAAATATTGACTACCTAAAGCAATTACGACAAAGATATTAAACAAGGTAAACCAATGCCCCCAACTGACAATTTGAGTGGTCTGTTCATCTTTGAAGTGGTTACTTTTAAGTTTGAGCATATTTAATCGTTGGTAATGATGAGATGGTAAGTACCTATTAATTTGTGATATAGTTTACCTGATTTTAAAAAATCTTTCTGTAATTTTTTTATTCGTTAGCATAAAGATTTAGGTAATTTGTTGGCGTTATAATCGATACTTGTTATAATTCTCGGATCGATTTAGCTAACAATAAAGATTATAATTTTGGCAATTACACAACTCAAATCACAACAGATCCAACCCGATTTAGCAAAAATTTATGCACTGAGTACACAAGGAGATACAACCCGATCCGTATCTGATAGAACAGGTCATTTACTTAAATGGCAACCTCGCATTGCTTCGGCTTTATCATTATTATGCCCGCATAAAAGAGCAAATTACAGTCCACGATTTATGCTATTAAAAGCACCAGAAAGTGAGCTTTTATTTTCTTTATTAGCGAAAGCAGTTAAATCTGATTTATCAACATCAGAATTAGGTTATAGCTATTTTTTCAATGAAAATAAAATTACGCTGAGCAAAGCGAAAAGCAGACAAGATAATTTTGCCGTTCAAGACAGTTGTTTAGCTGTTTCGGCTGTTGATTTTGAAAAGCTATTTGGTTGTGTCAGACAACCTGAAAATGGTCAAATCAAACTACAAGCTGGTTTAGTTCATCAAGTGAATGGTGGCATTTTAATTTTGGGGCTGCGTTCATTACTTAACCAACCAGAGCTTTGGACAAAATTAAAACAAATGGTCATTAAGCAGGAGTTTGAATGGTTTTCGTCTGATGAATCACATCCTCTACCGTTGTCTATACCTTCAATGCCCCTTGATTTACGGGTTATTTTGGTTGGTGATAGATTAAGCTTAGCTGAGTTACAAGATTTTGAACCAGAATTTTATGCAACCTCAATATATACTGAATATGAGAATGAATTACCAATAAAATCATCACAAGACATTAATCAATGGATCGATTATTTGAGATTTATTGCTGACAGCCATCAGCTGCTTAATATCGATAATTCAGCGCTTGGCAAACTTTACAAAGAAGCAACACGCTATACAGGTGATCAATATTATTTACCTCTTTCAGTGGATTGGGTTCATTCTGTTTTGGTAAATGCAACCCATTATGCACAAGATGATACTATAAACGAATTCGCTATTACTCAAGCAATCGAACAAAAATTCTGGCATGAAGCTTATTTGCAAGAAAGATTACATGATGAAATCTTTACTAATCAAATCATGATTAACACAAAAGATCATGTTGTGGGTCAAATTAACGGTTTATCTGTGATTGAATATCCTGGGTATCCAAAAGCAATTGGAGAGCCAGCACGTTTAAGTTGTCTTATTCATTTGGGTGATGGAGAGTTAATTGATATTGAACGTAAAACGGATTTAGCGGGTAATATCCATTGCAAAGGAATGATGATTATGCAAGCTTTTATCATGTCTGAATTTGCTATTAATCACCAAATTCCTTTTTCTACTTCATTGGTTTTTGAACAATCTTACAATGAAATAGATGGCGATAGTGCATCACTTGCTGGACTTTGTGCAATCATTAGCGCCTTATCGGGTCAGGCCATAGATCAGCAACTGGCAGTAACTGGATCAGTGGATCAGTTTGGTCATGTACAATCCATTGGTGGTGTGAATGAAAAAATTGAAGGTTTTTTTGCTGTTTGTAGACATCAAGGCTTAACTGGACGACAAGGTGTGATTATCCCTGCAACGAATCAACGTCATTTAAGTTTAAATGATGAGGTTATTGAAGCAATTGAACAAAAGCAGTTCTCAATTTGGACAGTTGAGCATATCGCTGATGCACTTTATCTGCTTACAGGAATACCTTATAAAGATAACAGTAGCATCAACTTATATAAACTGATACATGCGCGTATGCAATCAGTATTAATACAAGAAAAAAAACACGATAGTTGGCTGAAAAAATTGCAAAAATATTGCAAAAAACAGTAATACGCAATAAACTTTATCTCAGCATTTCATTGATTAATTGGTTTAAATGAAGTGTATTACTCGCTTTTGGGGTTTTTAAGCATGGCGCTAAATAATTTTATTATATTTGCCACGCATGTAATTACATTTGATAAAAGGTTTTTTTTATGACATTTGAACGTAAATCTTCGTATGATAAAGCAGATCTGATTAAGTCAGGCAACAGTCAACTATTTGGTCATGATGGTCCACCATTACCATCTGATTTAATGTTAATGATGGATCGTGTAATTGAAATGAATGAAGATGGTGGTAATTTTGGTAAAGGTTATGTCGAAGCAGAACTTGATATTAACCCTGATTTATGGTTTTTTAAATGTCATTTCAAAAATGATCCGGTAATGCCTGGTTGTCTTGGTCTTGATGCTATGTGGCAATTAGTCGGGTTTTATTTAGGTTGGATTGGCGGTAAAGGTAAAGGTCGTGCTTTAGGAGTAGGCGAAGTTAAATTTAAAGGACAAATACTTCCAATTAATAAAAAAGTGACTTATAAAATTCATTTTAAACGCGTGATTAATCGTAAATTAATTATGGGGATTGGCGATGGTGAAGTTTTTGTTGATGGTAAGTTAATTTACGAAGCATCAGATTTAAAAGTGGGGCTTTTTAAAGATACAAGTGAATTTTAAGTTAATTTGAATATCTATTCTTATATTTACTTATAATGTAAGAATAGAATACCAAATCTATTTAGTTAGCTTTATAAGTTATTGTCATCATGGTTATGCTTTATTGATGCAATATAATAAAATTTTTTATTATATTGTTGATGTCTTATAACAGATTGAAAGACATTTTCACCATAACGCAAAACGCATTGTCACTTTCAATAAGTCATAACGCTAACTCATCACTCTGCTTATCTGATTTTAATATCTAACCCTGTTAATCCTGTACAATTTATGATTTTCTTAAAACGTTTTATTATTTTTATTCTTTTATCTTTATTTTTAAATAGTTTTGTTTACGCTGATGTTAATGGTAAAGTAATCAAAGTTATTGATGGCGATACAGTTGATATATTAACCATTAAGAAACAAAAAATTCGAGTCCGTTTACTTGATATTGATGCACCCGAAAGCAATCAGGCATATGGCAATAAGTCGAAACAATATTTAGCCTCACTTATCGCCGGTAAAAGAGTGTTTGTTAAGTCAAGCAAAAAAGATATGTATAAAAGAACATTAGGCACTATTTTCTTAAATAAAGTAAATATTAATACTAAAATGGTTGAAAGTGGCTATGCTTGGGCTTATCGGTATAAAGGTATGGCCAACAATAAACTCATGGTGAACATCGAAGAAAAGGCTAGACAAAGCAAAAAAGGACTATGGAAAGATGAAAAACCAATAGCCCCTTGGGATTTTCGGCGTAATAACAACCGTTAAATTCTTCTAGCAAAATTCTATTTTTCGATCTGTTTAAGTATCGCTAAACCTTGAGCACAAGCTTCAATTTGTTTATCTTCTGGCATAGCAATAATTTCTTGTTTTGCTTTCTCGAGGTTTTGTTTTATTATTTCAATGATTTCTTTATTGAAGGAATTTTCAGGCACATTTTTATAAATGCTTTCTACTTTATCGAAATATACTTTACATGATTCTGTTGTATCCGCTGTTGCAGCAGAACAGCAACTCAACATGACCATAGTTAATGTTAATATTAACTTTTTCATTGTTTTCCCTTTATGATTTAATAATTATTAAAATTTTTACTAAAATGATAATTTGTGATTTTTTGCGGAAAAAAAGAGAAGATTTAGACTATAACGCAGATGACTAGTATCTATCTTACCAGTAATGGTTTACTGATAAGATAAGAGATGAAGATTAGATCACAGAAACGTCTGCTGCAGCAGGACCACGTGGGCTATCTTGAATAGAAAATTCTACTTGTTGACCTTCACCTAATGTTTTGAATCCATCACCAGTAATTGCAGAGAAATGTACAAACACATCTTTACTACCATCAGCAGGAGAAATAAAACCAAAACCTTTACTTTCGTTGAACCATTTTACTTGACCAGTAATCTTAGACATAATAATCTTCCTATAAATAAATTAATCTTAACCTATTAAGGCTATACTCATAAAACATAAAACTTAGACTACTTATTAACACTGATAAGAAGAGACTGAAGAAAACCAATACCTGACTTAAAGTAAACTACAACTACATATATCTAAATGTTACAAAATAAATCCGCATGTCATATGCTGGAGCCTATTTACTCATAAATAGATAACTAATGCAAGCGATCTTTTAAAATAATTATTCACAATAGCAAAACAAAATAATTTATAAGGTTAGATTTACATTGTAATAGTATAATTTATTTAAGTATATTAGTTTTCAGCCATTGATTGAGATTTTTTTATTGTTGCTTCAACTGCGTCAATAACCGCCGCTCTAAACCCTTTTTGTTCTAATGCATGGACACCTTCAATAGTCGTACCGGCCGGAGAACAGACCATATCTTTAAGCTCACCAGGGTGCTTACCTGTTTCAAGCAATAATTTTGCAGATCCCATAACAGCTTGAGCAGCAAATTTATAGGCTTGTTTTCTGGATAATCCTCCTTTAACTGCGCCATCCGCTAAAGCTTCAATGAACATAAAAACAAACGCTGGAGAAGAACCGCTTGCTCCAATAACTGCATCAATTAAATATTCTGACACAACTTCAGTTTCACCGATACAATTCAATAATTCTTGTACTGTTGTTAACTCTTCATTTGTAACTTCAGTATTAGGAGTAATAGAGCACATAGCAGCATTTACTAGAGCTGGTGTATTTGGCATCACACGAATAATTTTTTGCTCATAACCAATGCTTTTCGCAATCGTTTTAATTGTCACACCAGCCGCTATTGAGACAACAATGGTATTCTTTTTTAATTCTTTTTGAATATCATTGAGAACATCAATAATTACATTAGGTTTTACGGCTACAAAAACAATATCGGATTCTCGAGCTACCTCTCTTGCTGAAGCTAAATTATTTATTCCGTGAGATTTATTTAATTCTTCTCCTTTTTCCGGATGAGTATCATAGATATAAATCTGCGTTCCCGATACAATATTGCTTCCTAAAATACCTTGTAATATAGCATTTCCCATATTACCTAAGCCAATTAAACCAATACGTTGTTCCATTTTTTTATACTCCTATCAATGTCAATAAAATTGATTATAGATTATTTTTTAGCTAAAACTCAAAATTTATCTTTTGCAATCATTCTGGATTGAAGTAGTAATATTACATCATTCAACTTTTAAACTTTATTAAAAACTGTCTGGCATCACTTGCATACCATATTGTTGGCCTGTTTGCATAAGGGATAAAATTTGTTTGCTCTTACCTTCATTAATTAAATTACTGATTGCAGGAGTATTAATCAATATTTCAAAAAGGGCTTTACGTTCATTATTATGACATATTAACTTTTGGCTTATGATGGCTTTTAGGCAGTTAGCAAGTTGACTGCGAACAAAATCGCGACAATGATCTTCAAAAACATCAACAATTCGATTAATACTTTGTATCGCTGAGTTAGTATGCAAAGTAGCAAAAACCAAATGACCTGTTTCTGCGGCAGTCAATGCGGCTTGAATTGATGATTTATTGCGTAATTCGCCTAACAAAATGATATCCGGATCTTGTCTTAATAAACTATCAATGGTTTGACCAAAGTCAGCTATTTCACGTTGCTGAATTAATGATTTATCATTTTGATAGATATATTCTATAGGATCTTCAAGCGTAATAATGTGTTTCGCTATTGTTATATTAATGTATTGAATTAAAGCAGCTAAAGTAGTGGATTTACCACTGCCCGTTGATCCTGTTACAAGAATGATACCTGAATCATTTTTTACAAGCTCACTAAAAATAGCAGGAGCACCAATATCAGATAACGTAGGAATACGATGATTGATCACGCGAAACACGGCTGAAATACCACGGTGCTGATAAAAAATATTCACTCTAAATCGCCCTACTTTAGGCAAGTGATAAGCAAAATCTATTTGCTGATATTGCTTCAGAATTTTTTTTTGGGTTTCATTCATTAAATGAAATAATGCCATTTCAAGAGTATTTGGTATAAGCTTATCAACAACTAAAAACTGTAATTGTCCGTTAATACGAACGTAAGGCGCTTCACCACTTGAAAGGTGCAAATCCGACGCATTTTGCGTTACACTAAGTGCCAACATTGAGTTTAACATTAAATTTTACCTATTAATTATCCTTTGAGAATTAACATGAATACAGTACAAGACAATTTACTTAACATTAAAAATGATATTGAAAGAATTGCTAAAAAGTGCGAAAGAGATCCCAATACAATACAACTTATTGCCGTGAGTAAAACCAAACCTGTTGAGGAAATTATGGAGGCTATTGATGCAGGTCAATTAGTTTTTGGCGAAAATTATGTCCAAGAGGGTATTGAAAAGATTCAGTATTTCAATAAAAACCTGCCAAACAATGAGTTGATATGGCATTTTATAGGTCCATTACAATCGAATAAAAGTAAATTGGTTGCTGAACACTTCGATTGGATGCATACCATCGATCGATTTAAAATAGCACAAAGATTAAATGATCAACGACCCACAAATTTGGCTAAATTGAATGTGTTGATTCAAGTTAATATTAGTCAAGAAGCCAGTAAATCTGGGGTAAAACCTGAAGAGGTTGCTGATTTAGTTAATCAGATTGTCACCTTGCCTAATCTAAATTTACGTGGACTAATGGCAATCCCTGAAATTGAAAATGACTTTAATAAACAAGTTAATGTGTTTTCTAAGATGCAAAAACTTTTACAATCATTACAGAAAGATTATCCATTTTTAGACACATTATCTATGGGCATGAGTGGTGATATGCAGGCAGCCATTATTGCGGGCAGCACCATGGTTCGTATTGGTACGGCTATCTTTGGTGCACGGCAGTATTTATGATATATTGACCGAATATCTTTATTTTGAGGAATTTTAAATGACATCGATTTTCTTTTTGGGGAAAACCGTTTTAACCATTGGTTTATATGTTTTGATTTTAAGATTATGGATGCAACGTGTACGCGTAAATTTCTATAATCCTTTCACCCAATTTATTGTTAAAATAACCCAACCTATTATTGCTCCATTACGTAAGGTGATTCCGTCAATTGGACATGTTGATACAGCTACATGGGTTCTGTTATATCTGCTTGCAGTGCTCAAAATTATTTTTGTTTTATACTTTAACTTAACGAATGCTCCACTATTTACTATTGAATATCTTTTATATGCTGTCGCTGCAATAGTTCATGCTGTAGGGCATCTTTTATTTTGGTTATTACTATTTCGAGCAATTCTCAGTTGGGTAAGCAGAGGACATTCTGGAGCCGATGAGTTACTGACTCAATTAACCGAACCCTTTATAGCTCCGATCCGTCGTATTGTCCCTCCCCTTGGGATGATTGATATTTCCTTTATGATTTTTGTATTTATTTTGATGTTTTTGAATATGCTCGCTTTCGATCTTGTGGGCTACATATGGATTTTACTCTAAATCATCTCAAACGAAAAAAAGGGAGCACCAGCTCCCTTTTTAAAGAATATGATCTTCCCAACAAATCACATCTTTTTCATACACAATTCGGTTTTTAACTGAAATTTTTAATTTATGCATAAGCTTTTTATTTCCCATTATCAGAGGATGCCATTGAGGCAGTTGTCCTGTTTTTGAAAAATAACGATAAGTACAGGTCAACGGCAACCATTCTATAGTGAGAAGATTTTCTCGTGTCAACTTAATGCAATCCGGTTCATAGGCAAAACGATTATGATAATGCCTGCATTGGCAAGTATTAGAATCAAGCAGATTGCAAGCAACATTGGTATATAATATTTGACCTGTATCTTCATCTTGTAATTTGTTTAAGCAACACTGACCACAGCCGTCACAAAGCTGTTCCCACTCATCATCGGTCATTTGTTCTAAAGTTTTGTTTTCCCAAAATGGCTCAATCATACTTTAAAATCATCTTCTTTTAACATTTGTAAGAAAAATCCTTCCGTTTTAATTCTTTCTTCTATTTCCTGTGCAGTACCAACCACAAATTGGCGTTTACCATCGAGTAGTACCTTCATTACAAACACTGGAGAACCAAAAATAGACATTATTTTTTCAGGAATTGCTGAAAAATCCTTTTCATTTTCCATATATAAATAACAATTTTCTTTTTTAGTACTTCGATAAATATAACACCACATCATAGAATGGAACCTTATTCAATTATTTAAGACTATTTTGTAAATAAACACCGGCGCCAAATAGACCAGGATCTTCATGTGTTATCACATAAACTGGGATTTTTTTGACTAAATATGACATACGACCTTTATGTTCAAAAGCTGATCTAAATGGGGATGCTTTAAAAAATTCAATAAAACGCGGTACAATCCCCCCAGCAATATAAACACCACCTTGCGTATTAAGCGTTAAAGCTAAATTACCACCAAAACGCCCCATAAACGTACAAAAATAGGTAAGCGTCTGTAAACAAATTGGGCAACTTTTGTCTAATGCTTTTTTAACAATAACATCGGGGGTGATGTCTTCTTCTGGTTGATGATTAATTTGTAATAAAGCTTGATAAATATTCACAATGCCATTACCTGATAAAAAGCGTTCTGAAGAAACACGACCAAATTTTTTCCGTAGCTGTGCTAAAATGCGATCTTCATCTTCGTTCGTCATGGGCAATTCAGTATGTCCCCCCTCTCCTGACAGACTGATCCAATGTTCATTGACCTTGATTAAATGCGATACGCCAAGTCCCGTACCCGCTCCATAAACTGCGATCGGATAATCTAAATTAGACTCATCACCACCAATTTTGACCAGATCTTGTTTAGATAATTTAGGAATGGATGTCGATACAGCTGTAAAATCATTAATGACTTCAAGCTTAACCAAACCTAATTCTTTAATCAGTTCTGACCGTGAAAATGACAAATTATTGTTTGTCATATTGATAATATCTTCATCCCCTATCGGACAAGCAATGGCGATGCAGGCTGAATCAATTTTGACTGTTTGTGCTTGTAAGTACTCTTTGATTAAATTTAATAAAACATCGTGTTTTGAAATTGGAATTTTAGTAATCGCTGACAGTTCGTTAGTTGCTAAATTATAAAGTGCAAATCTGGCATTGGTTCCACCAATATCAGTAACTAGTGCATGTTGGTTCATGTTATTCCCTTCTGTAAAAATTAATTCATTTCTTTAAAAAAACAAGCATTACATTCATTTATTAAAGAAAGCAAAACTGGTAATATGATTAACTAGTTACATTAAGTTTATTCCTTTAACTGATGATTACCACAATAAACACTTCTGCTAACTAGTCAGCAGATAATTATTTTACCATTATAAGTAAATAAGATTTATAGCCACTTTTTAAGTTTAAAATAAATATAAGGTGCAACCCCTGCGAGTAACATCAAGATTAACGAAAATGGATAACCATATTCCCATTTCAATTCTGGCATATTTTCAAAGTTCATACCATAAGCCGATGCCACCACAGTTGGAGGTAGAAATACAACAGACACAACTGAAAATATTTTAATAATTCGACTTTGCTCAATATTGATGAAGCTGGTTGCAGCTTGCATTAAAAAATTTACTTTTTGAAATAATGATTCATTATGTGGAACAAGTGATTCAATATCGCGAATAACTTCACGAGCTTGTTCCAATTGGTCTACTGGCATCTTCGCACGACGCACAAGATAATTGACTGCTCGTTGACTGTCCATTAAACAAAGTCTAACTTTCCATGCAGTATCTTCAAGTTCGGCCAATGATGTAATTGCTTCATCGTAATGTTCTTGAGATGAACGATCCATAATTATCAAACTTAATTCTTCCAGCTCACTATATATGTTTTCAATTTGGTCAGCTAACTGTTCAACTTTAACTTCAAAAAGGTCAAGTAATACTTCGTATGGGTTCCCATCGATCATCCCCTGATAACGTGATCGCATTCGATACAAACGAAAAGCCGGTAAATCACGTTCACGTAAAGTAAAAAGTCGACCATTGTGTACTGTAAATGCAACCGTTGCGTTACCGGCTCGATCTTCTGCATCTTCATAAAAGAAAAATGAGTGAACATGTAAGCCTTCATTGTCTTCAAAAAAACGAGCTGACGCTTCGATGTCGTCTAATTCAATACTCGTTGCTAAGTTTTGTCCTAAATGTGTTAAAACAAAATCGCGATCGGCTTCTTCTGGTTCGATTAAATCAACCCAAGTCGCATTATTTATATCGCTTTCATTAATTTTTACTAATTGTTTGTTTTTTAATCCAAACGCATTAATCATAAGGACTCCTGTAGTAAGGGGAACGTTTTAGAACAATACTTTAACAAATGGTAGGCATTATACTCGTTATGGCTAAAAATTCCTATGTCTAACCCAATCTTTCTACATATTTACAAATTTATAAAATGGGATAAAAATTCCATTAATAAATTAAATTCGCTGATATTACTATTGTCTCATGTTACAATATGCCACTTAAATACTTATGCAATTTTTAGGAGTTTATAATGGCAAACCGAGGAATAAATAAAGTCATTTTAGTTGGTAATTTAGGACAAGATCCCGAAGTCCGTTACATGCCAAATGGAAATGCTGTAGCTAATTTTAGTGTAGCAACCTCAGAATCATGGAGAGATAAACAAACCGGAGAAACCCGTGATCGCACTGAATGGCATCGAGTTGTCGTTTTTGGTAAATTAGCCGAAATTGCAGGTGAATACATTAAAAAAGGCACTCAAGTTTATCTTGAAGGACAATTACAAACTCGAAAATGGCAAGACCAATCAGGACAAGATCGTTACACAACGGAAGTAGTAATTAATCCTATCGGTGGAACTTTACAAATTCTAGGTTCACGTGGAAATAGTAATGATAATTTTGATGATGGTTCTCATAATTGGGGGCAAAGTGCTAATAATATGTCATCGGCACCCGCAGCGTCATCTCGTCAACCCAATCAAAATGTACCAGCACCACAACCTAAAGCACCTGAACCACCAATGGATTTTGATGACGATATTCCATTCTAAAATGACTACCACTGTTAAATTTGGGCGTGAATCTACGCGCCCATATATCATTTTTTAATTATTTCATTTATACTTAGCTGTAATTTCTAATGGATAGAAGATATAGCTATGTTGGAACTGTTACAAACTGTTGGCTTTGGTTTAATTCTCTTTGTCCCATTAACTAATCCATTAACCACCGTTGTACTTTTATTGGGTTTATCTGGCGATATGACCAATGAAGAACGTAATAACCAATCAAAATTAACTTGTATTTATGTGTTTTTGATTATGGTTGTTTCCTTTTATTGTGGACAACTGGTGATGAATACATTTGGAATATCTATTCCCGGTTTACGTATAGCAGGAGGAATGATTGTTGGTATTATAGGTTTTAGAATGTTGTTTCCTCAACAGCCATCTCATAAGACCCTTGAGGCAGATGCTAAAAAGAGAGAAGTTTCCAATAATATTGCCTTTGTGCCACTAGCTATGCCAAGTACCGCAGGTCCAGGAACTATCGCAATGATCATTAGTATGTCTTCAACAGTTAAAAGCGGAGGCTACGATATTTCAACTTGGGTTGTTTACGCTGCGTCGATTCTGGTTCCTTTATCATTATGTATTATACTATGGTTTTGTATGCGTAGTGCTGGTAATATTATGCGATTTATGGGAAAAAGTGGCATTGAAGCCACCTCAAGAATTATGGGATTTTTGTTAGTTTGTGTAGGTACACAATTTATTATTAATGGCATTAAAGAATTAGTAATGAATTTCCCAAATATATAGTTTTTATTATAAAATTCAAAGTTTTGGGATATTTTTAATCATTTCCACTCTCATTAAATAATCATAAAGTGGAACTAACTGTTTAAATCCTTTTGCCAATTTTTTAGGTAATTCTTCATTTAGCACATCTTCAACATGATTGTTTGTTACCATCACAGCTAAATTTTTACGGTTGTACCAGGTCGCGATCTTTTCATCTTGTTCTTTAATTAATGGGCGTTTATAACTTTCACCAACCAATTCAAATGGTTTTTTAACGCAGCGAGTCATATCTAGAAAATTATTCGTATCATTAAGAATTTCTTGTCGAAAAATATCCATTGTCTGTTTTGAAGAACAATAATAACCAAGTCCATATTGATAACTACTTGGGGTTATTTCAAAAAAGTAAGCAGGCGCTTCTTTCCAATCACGATTAGGTCGTTTAAATGTTAGCCATAAACGACTGCGATAAAGGGATTTATCATTAGAAAACCGCGTATCACGATGAATACGCGATATCGTTTTACCAATCGCTGGGCGCGTTTCAAACCATTCATCAATACTAAGCATTTCTGGTGTGAGTTGTTCGACCAGTAAGCGAAAAGGTTTAATTAAATCGTTGTCATAAATTGCACGGTGCTCTTCAAACCACGGTTTACTATTGTTGATCCAAGCATCTTGTAGAAAATTGAGCCCTGCTTGCGTAAAACCAGTAAAGTTTGCCATTGCTTACTCCTTAAATAATGTTCTTACTTTTTCTAAATCTTCTTGAGTATCTACACCAATTGCAGGAGATTGTTTGGCAACTGCCACATGAATTTTTTCACCATACCAAAGCACCCGCAGTTGTTCTAACATTTCAATTTGCTCAAGGGATGATGGAGCCCAATTGATATATTGTCGAATAAAACCTGCACGATAAGCATAAATGCCGATATGACGTAGATAAAAATCACCGATGCTTGATTGCTTCAGTAAATCGGTTGATTTAGCAAATCGATCACGCTCCCAAGGAATAATTGCACGAGAAAAATATAACGCATAACCATCTTTATCGGTTACAACTTTTACTGCTCCAGGATTAAAAGCCTCTTGTGGTGAATCAATAGTTACAGCTAATGTTGCCATCCCCGTTTTATATTGCACTAGGTTTTTAGCCACCTGATCGATAATTACAGGAGGAATTAATGGTTCATCACCTTGCACATTAACAATTATCTCATCATCAGCGAATTGATAACGATTAATCACTTCAGCTAAACGTTCAGTGCCTGAATGATGCTTATCACTAGTTAGAATAACTTCACCACCATACGCTTTAACCACATCAAAGACTTGCTGATGATCAGTAGCAATAATAACACGATGGGCTGAAGATTTTTGTGCTTGCTCCATAACACGTACAATCATTGGTTTACCATGGATATCTGCCAATGGTTTAGCGGGTAAACGACTCGAAGCATACCTAGCTGGAATAATAACCGAAAATTTCATAACTAAAGCCTTATATTCTTTTATTCTTTAATAGATGGTGATTGGTTGAATGATTGTGCTTCGGATTCAAGCAATACAGGAATATTATCTTTAATCGCAAAAACCAGATTATCCGCTTGGCAAATTAATTGTTGATGTTCTGCATCATACTGCAATTGTCCATGGCATTTAGGACAAGCAAGTGCACTTAATAAAATTTGTTTCATTTTTTATTCTCTTTGAGATTTATTTTATCTAATAATAAACAGATATGATCAATGGCTGGTTTTGGTATCACAGCATCAATAGGCAAAAACCACCAATTGGGTTCAGCAAATAGCTGACATTTGACAGCATCTTTTTCAGTCATTAACAATGTCTGCTCACGACGTGCGACATTATTTAATAATGATAAGGAAAATTTTTGATGATCAGCAAAAGCGACGGTTTTATTTAAGTCAGCCTTCATACTAATCAACATATCAAAAAATCTTTGTGGATTACTAATACCAGCAACGGCACAAATGTTTGATAACGAAGATAACTCTTTCTTTTCTTTGGTTAGCAAATTAATCACATATTTTGGTATTAATTGCATGGTGTATGTTTTATCGGGATATTGCTCGACTAAATTATTTACACTATCACCATTTACGATAATTAAATCAACCGATTTCAACCGATTGCTTCTCTCTCTCATTGGACCTGCTGGCATCCACCAATTATTACCAAATAATCGTTTACCATCCACTACGACAATTTCAATATCTCGAGCTAATGCATAATGTTGCAGACCATCATCAGTTAAAATTACATCTAATTGGTTTTTTTTTAATAATGCTTTAACGGCTTGGCAACGATTAGGCGAGACGGCTACAGGAACATGGGTTCGTTGATAAATGAGAACGGGTTCATCACCTGCCTGATCGGTTGTTGTCGTATTATCTAAAATAAGTGGATAGTTTTCCGCTTTGCCCCCATAGCCACGTGAGACAAGACCAACTTTCAATCCTTTTGCTTCCAACGCTTCAATTAAACTGATAGCCAATGGCGTTTTGCCATTACCTCCTACCGATAAATTACCAATAACAATGATAGGTACGGGTGAGTGCCAGGATTTGAAAATACCCATTTTATATAAAAAGCGACGAACAAACGCAATTATTCCATATAATAGAGAAAATGGTATTAGTAACCAAAATAACCGATTTTTACCATACCAAAGTTTTTCAATCATCACGTTAATATCACTCAATTATGTTTATAGTTTTTTGTATATCTTTTCGATATAGCATTGACTAAATTAGTTGCTTACAGCAAAAGATAAGTTATTTTACTCATAAATCGGTAAACTACCAAACCAATCATGATACCATCTTGGTTTAATTTCACTGCGCATCGTTTTTAATACCCATTTTTGATTTTCAAAAATCAGACTGATTTGCCCTGTTTTAGCAGTAATATAGTAATCTATGTGTAGATCTTGATATCTTGCTACTACATTACCAGATGGTAACTTCCATGGATTATATCGAGAAGTTGAGGCTAATGCTTTTACTGGTTTAACATGATTTAAAAAAGCATAACTAGATGAAGTACTACTTCCATGATGAGGAATTTGCAATATAGTTGATGCTAATTTATTTCGATATTTTGTTACTAATTGATATTCTTGATTACGTTCTAAATCCCCAGTTAAAAGTACTGAAAAATGCCCATCGCTCATCTGTATCACACACGAATCGGCATTTTGTGCATATTGAACTAATTGAGTTGGCCATAACACATTCAAAAACAAATGATTCCAAACAATAGTGTTGCCCGCTAAACATTGATGATGGTTATCTAATGCTGAAGATGAGCTCATTAGCCAAGCTTTAGGAAAACGACGTTGAAGTAAAGCTAAACCGCCTATATGATCATTATGTTGATGGCTGATGATGATCCCATCCAAATTCAAATTATGCCATCGTAAAAAGGGTAGAATAATCCGCTCTGCTGCGGAAGTTTGTTCCCATCTAGCTCCCGTATCAAACAAAATTGCTGATTTGCCATTATGAATAACAATCGCCAGTCCATGCCCAACATCCAGCATATCTAACCGCCAATAATTCTCTGGTTGTTTAAAAAAGGGGGTGCAAAGTATCATCAAGATTATTAATAATGTAACACTAAAGCGCCGCCATAACTCGGTACGTACAACAACCAAGGAGAGCCAACCGATAATACTTAAAAGATAAAAATCAGGAGAAATATCAAGCCATAAAAAATTAAATTTATCCAAGCAGATAAATAGCCATTCCAGCGATTTATTCGCAATAAACCAACACCATAACGCAAGATGCGAACAATGAATGACACTAAATAACAGCGCTAAAATAATAGCAGGCAAAGTGAATAAGGTAATAACAGGAATAGCAATCAAGTTTGTTAACAAAGAGACCAAACTTATCCCTTGAAAGATAACCAATTGAATAGGTAACAATAATAAGATCAAACCCAATTGCAAATGCAACAACCTGAACCAATACCAACGTTTTTTATTGTTTATCACTTTAGGCAAAGGTAACCAATCAAATAAAAAAATTAAGCTTATTACCGCATAACAAGATAACCAAAAACTTTCAGATAGAATCATTAACGGATCAAAGAATAATAATAGTGCAATGATACGATTTAATTTTTGCCAGGCACTGATTTGACTATTTTTGAAACGTAAATATATCCAAATAGACAATGCTAGTATAGCACGTAATGTAGGGGGACTAAGCCCAGTTAACCAAGCATAAAATAGTGCGCCTAACCATCCTATTATCAGTGGGAAAAAAAAATATATAAAACGCTGAGGAATAAAAAACATCAAAACTTTTATAAAAGTACAGCAAAGACCAAAAATCAGCAAAATGTGCATACCTGAAATAGCCATTAAGTGTGCAACGCCTGTTTGCATCATAATGAAACGATGCTCATCAATCATTTGACTGCGATCACCAAAAGCGAATGCCAATAAAATACCTTGATAAGTAAATGAATCAATGTAGGGTAACGAATGATCAGCGATAAACTGCCGAATGTTCAAATTATCTTCAATTAACTCTGCTTGAAATAATTTTGCAGATAGAAGGTTTCGATTGGCTACAGCAAAACGTTGGCTATCAAATCCACCTTCATTTAAATAGCCATGTACTGCTTTTGTTTTCAAAGTTAATTGCCAAATTTGCCCTGCTTTTGGCTTGATTTGTTGATCCCAATATACCGATATGGTTACCTTAGGGTATATAAAAGGTTGAGAATCATCATTGACTGCAATTTTTACATAATAAGGATCTGTTGGCGTAGTTAAATCTTGAATGTTTATACTTTTAATTTCTGCTTTTACCACAACAATTTTGTCGATGTATGGCTCAATTCTTGTAAAATATTGTTTACAATACGCTATAGACCATAAAAAACTAATAGAAAATACAGAAATGACAATCATATAACTTTGCAATTGAAACGGCACAATCAAAATTAAAACAATTAATATTGAAACTATGATATACCATTGAACATCACCGAGCAGTGAAGGTAAAAACATCAATGGCAAACAACCCAATGAAAATATGATTGCCAATAAATCAACTGATAATAATTGTCGCATTAATCTAAATAAGCTTCATTTGATAGAACACTTAACATATCGCATGGTGATTTGAATTAATCAATGTATCGTGTAATGTTAGAGCTGGCTTCCAATTTATCTATGAATTGAGAGTAATTTTCAGATAATAAGTTTATTTCATCATTTTATTGTGAAAATATTGTTAACTATCAGAACAAAAATAAGGTTGATTTGATAATAAAGAATTGCTAATGTAGGGAAATTTTATAATAGTATAGTAATTTATTGACAGTCGTGATTAAATGGTAGTGAAATAAAAAGCCTTTGATTTTACTCAAAGGCTTCAAAAACGATAATATTTACATATTACGCTTTAGCAGCATTATCCACTCTTTCACGTAATTCTTTACCCGGTTTAAAGTGAGGAATATATTTGTGTTTAACTTCTACATTACCACCAGTTCTAGGATTTCTTGCTTTACGTGGGGCTCGGTAATTTAAACTGAAACTACCAAAACCTCGAATTTCAACACGATCATTACTTTCCATAGCCAAAGCGATCTGTTCGATAATATCTCTCACAGCATCGTCAACTAGCTGCACGGGAAGGTGTGCCCGCCAGTTGGCTATTTTTTCTGCTAAATCTGATCTGTTCATGGTCACTCCTAATTAATTTTTGCGCGGCATAAAATCAATTCATTTTATACTACAAAAGAAAAAGAGGGCAAGCCCTCTTTACTCTTTGCATAAACAATTTTTACTCAGTTTTTGATGCTGCTTTAAATGCTTCCGCCATTGCGTTAGTAAATGATGCATCTTCTTGAGTAGTCGTGTTATTCACCGCTGCAAGTGCTTCTTTTTCGTCTGCTTCATCTTTCGCACGAATTGATAACGAAATTGCACGAGTTTTACGATCGATGTTAACAATCTTAGCTTCAACTTCATCACCAGCTTTTAATACAGTAGTTGCATCTTCGATACGTTCACGAGCGATATCTTGGGCTTTTAAGTAACCTTCAATACCTTCTGCGATTTCAATAGTTGCACCTTTAGCATCAACTGTAGTAACAGTACCTTTAACGATTGTGCCTTTTTTGTAGTTAGCAGCAAAGCTACTGAATGGATCATCTTCAAGTTGTTTAATACCTAAAGAGATACGTTCACGTTCTGCATCAACTTGTAACACAACAGCTTCGATATCATCGCCTTTCTTATAAGATTTAACAGCTTCTTCACCAGGCATATTCCATGAGATGTCTGAAAGATGAACTAAACCATCGATACCACCATCTAAACCAATGAAGATACCAAAATCAGTAATTGATTTGATCTTACCGCTAACTTTATCACCTTTATTGTGTGATTCAGCAAATTGTAACCATGGATTTGGTTTACATTGTTTAAGACCGAGAGAGATACGACGACGTTCTTCATCAATTTCAAGAACAACGACTTCAACCACATCACCTAAGCTAACAACTTTAGATGGGTGGATGTTTTTGTTTGTCCAATCCATTTCAGAAACGTGAACTAAACCTTCAACACCCGTTTCAATTTCAACAAAACAACCGTAATCAGTTAAGTTGGTTACTTTTCCAGTTACTTTAGTTCCTTCAGGGTAACGTTTAGCAATTGATACCCATGGATCTTCGCCTAATTGTTTTAAGCCAAGAGATACGCGTGAACGATCTTTGTCAAATTTAAGTACTTTAACAAGTAATTCTTGACCCACTTCAACCACTTCACTTGGATGTTTAACACGTTTCCAAGCCATATCAGTGATATGAAGTAACCCATCAACACCGCCAAGATCAACGAATGCACCGTAATCAGTAAGATTTTTGATAATACCTTTAACTTCTGAACCTTCTTGTAGATTTTCAAGAAGTTGTTCTCTTTCTGCACTATTTTCAGATTCAATAACAGCACGACGTGAAACAACTACGTTGTTACGTTTTTGGTCTAATTTAATAACTTTTAATTCGATTTCTCTGTTTTCAATATGAGAAGTATCGCGTAATGGACGAACATCAACAAGCGAACCAGGAAGGAACGCGCGAACGCCATTTAGATCAACCGTAAAGCCACCTTTAACTTTACCATTGATTACACCTAATACTGTTGCAGCATCTTCAACTGCTTTTTCTAATGTTAGCCACGCTTCGTGACGTTTAGCTTTTTCACGAGATAAGATTGTTTCGCCAAAGCCATCTTCAATAGAATCAAGAACGACATCAACTACATCGCCAACTTGAACTTCTAATTCGCCTTGTGCATTTTTAAACTGCTCTACTGGAATTGCTGATTCAGATTTTAAACCAGCATCAACTAAAACAACATCTTTGTCGATTGCAACGACAGTACCACGGATCATATTACCAGAACGAGTGTCTAGTTGATTTAAAGACTCTTCAAAGAGTTGAGCAAAAGATTCAGTCATATTTATATACTTTAGTTAAAATTAACGTCCACATTACATCCTGTCTTGTGGGGTTGTTGGTGATACTCCATACATCCTTATATAGGAGCTAGTTCTACACTGCAAGAAAAAACTTACAATGCAAGTTCTTTATTTATATACTTAATAGATTGATTGAAAACATCTTGAATAGATAGGGATGTGGTATCAATTATTAAAGCATCATCCGCAGGTTTAAGTGGCGCAACAGTTCGATTTCGATCGCGCTCATCACGCGCAGTTATCTCCTGCAAAATTTCGGCGAATTTAACATGATTTTGCTTCTCTTGCAACTGTTTCATTCTTCTTTCTGCTCGGGACTCCGCACTCGCATCCAGAAATATCTTAACAGGCGCATCTTTGAACACAACACTTCCCATATCTCGACCATCAGCAATTAATCCTGGTGCCTGTCTAAAGTCTCGTTGGCGTTGTAATAAAGCGGTTCGAACACTATTCATTGCGGCAACTTTTGAGGCTGCTCCACCGGTTTGTTCTGTGCGAATCTCTTTTGAAACATCGAGATTATTTAACAAAACTTTTACTTCACTACCAGTTGTATCAAATGCCAATGGCAAATTAAACGCTAATTGGGCAAGTTTTTGCTCGTCATCAAGAGCAATATTTTGTTTAAGCGCCGAAAGTGCAAGAACGCGATAAATTGCTCCGGAATCCAAAAGACGCCATTTAAAATGATTTGCCAACGCTTGACATAATGTACCCTTACCAACACCACTTGGGCCATCAACGGCAATAACAGGAACAGATCGATTCATTTTATTCTTCACTTAAACGTTTAAATTGTTCAAAATAATCTGGAAAAGTTTTCATTGTACATTTAGGATCTAATATTGTTATTGGTGTATCCGATAATGCCACTAATGAAAAACACATTGCAATACGGTGATCATTATAAGTTTTTATCTCAGCATGGGTTAATTTAGCTGGAGGAACGATTGTAATATAATCTTCACCTTCATCAACCGTAGCGCCAACTTTTCTTAATTCAGTTGCCATCGCATATAAACGGTCAGTTTCTTTTACGCGCCAGTTATAAATATTGCGAATTGTTGTTGGTCCTTTCGCAAAAAGTGCTGTTGTTGCAATGGTCATTGCTGCATCAGGAATATGATTCATATCCATATCGATGCCATTTAAATCACAACTAGTACACTCAATATAGTCATCTGCCCAAGTAATTTTAGCGCCCATTTTTTCAAGTACATGGGCAAACTGAGTGTCGCCTTGTAAACTTTTTTTACCGATACCTGTAACTCGTACTGTACCACCTTTAATCGCAGCAGCAGCTAAAAAATAAGAAGCGGATGAAGCATCACCCTCAACCAAATAATTGCCCGGCGATTGATAACATTGGTTGGCTTTAATTGTAAACTTTTGATAATGATGATTTGTGACTGTTACACCAAAAATCGCCATCATTTTAATTGTAATATCAATATAAGGCTTAGATACTAAATCTCCAATTATCGTAATTTGAGTATCGTTTGGCGCCAATGGTGAAGCCATTAATAATGCAGTTAAAAATTGGCTAGAAACTGAACCATTAACCTGAATATTACCGCCAATAAAACCACCATGAATGTGTAATGGCGGATAACCTTCATTTTCAAGATAATCAATTTTAGCACCACCTTGACGGAGAGAATCAACTAGGTGACCAATTGGACGCTCTTTCATGCGTGGCTCACCGGTTAGTACAATATTATTATTGCCTAAAGATAAAGCCGCAGCGAGTGGTCGCATTGCGGTACCAGCATTCCCTAAAAAAAGTTTTAAGGCGTTTGACGAAGGTAACATACCACCTACACCTTCGACATCACAGATGGTTCTATCATGTGATAGCTGATACTTCACACCCAAAGCCGATAAAGCATCTAGCATATAGCGGACATCATCACTATCAAGTAAATTGGTTAAACGCGTATTACCCTTACTCAAAGCGGATAATAGTAATGCACGATTAGACACACTTTTAGAACCGGGTAAATTAATGGTGCCGTTAAATTTTTTTATTGGTTGTAAAGTTAAGGATAACATGATGACTCTCTTTAATATTTATTGTAGTTTTTTAAAATTTATCTAGTGTTGTTTTTAACAAATCAATGGCATGCTCATCTTTGGCACTATTTTTCCATAATCTATCAAATAACGAGCGATAGCGTTTAATGGCATCATTCGAAGAGGTAATTGAAGCAATACCTGTTGTCACATTTGGTAATTCGCCTAAACGAAAAGGGCTCATTGCAAGTGAAATTGGCTCACCATTTTGATAAAAAATTTGAAAAGCAATTGATGGAATCGCTTCTTGAGTAATAGCGATGGTTGGCGCATAAGATTGTTGTTCAATGAGTTCAATTAAATGATAGACTTCTTTACGAGCAAGCAGCATCCTTTCTGATTTTTTACCTGGCGAAATGGTTAAGTTACCGACTAAGCCGATATGCAAAAAACGTTCAACATTACGTAAACTAATTAAGTTTATCACCTTAGGAATTGACTGGTAAAATTGTATTTTACGATGTTTTAAAATTGACAAAATAACTGCATATTTTTGCGGTTCAATTGACTCACTAGACTCTTCTATCATCATAGCTAAATGATTAAGATAGTTTGGTGAAGTTAATAAAAATGAGAAAGGATCGAAATGAGAATAAATATGAGTTGATTGTTCTTCAAGTTGTCGCATACGTTCAAAAAAACCTTCGCCACTTGAATAATATTCTGTATCAATTCCAAGTAAACTTGCAAAAGAGGTATTGAGTAAAAAAGCCAACCGTTCTAATGTTTCAATTTTAACAATTTCACCTTTCTCTAACCGATATACCGCTGCTCGTGAAATTTTAAGATTTTTTGCAACATCTTCTGCTTTTAGCGAAGCAGCAATACGATATGCGCGCAAGCGCTGACCTATAGCACAATAATCAATCGTTCCAGTAATCATAATACACTCAAAACATTAGGATTTTGGCAGTGTATCACATGGTGATAACAATGCCAATTTTTGTAAAAATTTATCAGGTTGAACCTATTTTTAGGTTCATATTTAAAACAGAAATCAGTTTAATAGAACCTTTTGTAAAGCTGAAACTTTTTCATATTCGGTAAATTCTGAAATTGCTTCTGGTTGCTTTGCATCAGTTTGGCGTTTACCTAATACTTGGGACGCTAAGACTAAACCTTTGGGTTCTATAATGGAGCGATGATAAAAGTCAATAAGATCTTGCTTGGTGATTTTCTTCACTTGCTCAATTTTTTTTGTCAATGAATCAAACGCGAAACGGTTATTTCGATAGTCAGGTAAATAACGGCTTAATTCTTCATCTAAAGTTTGTGGTGGCATAGTCAATTCTTCAAACACTGCTTTTTTATATTGATTAATATCATCTTTAGATAAAGCCTGCAATTTATTTGATATCACTGGATAAAATTCTTGATAGCGTTTAAATAAATAAGCTGGATCATATTGGTTACTTTGTACTGTAAAGCTTATTCCTATGGAATCACCTATTGTCATCGGAGTTGCAAATACTGCATAACCTAATTGTTCATTAGTCCGTATTTGATCATAAAACCATGGGGATAGGATTTTAGACAAAGTATAACTTAATATACCACTACGAATTCTATTATAGCCTGTTGGAATATAACCCATTATTAAGGCATTATCAGTACTCTTTGCTTGTTGAATAATTTTAGCATCCAGCGAATTTTTGATAATAATGTTTTCACTCGGTGTATATTCAACATCCCGTACTAATGTTTTTTGGATAGAGTGGTAAAGATCTAAAGAGTTCTCGTTAGATAAATTACCTAAACTAATCATATATGGCACAGAGCGAGAAAGTAAGTTATCACGATAATCGACAATATCTTTAATAGTAATATTGGCCGTAATTTGACGTCGTTCATCTCGTTCAAAATAACGAGGTAACACAGATAGAGCATTAATGGGTTGAACAGCTAGCCAGTAACTTTTAGCATGATCGGCATTATCAAGTTTTTGTAGATACCAAGATTTCGCTAAAGCTAAAGTTTGTTCATCAATAGTGACATTACGATAACCATCAAGAACGGCTGTCACCATTTTGGATAAGTGTTGACTAAAACCACTTGCTAAGATCATCAAGCCATTATCACCTTGAGTGGATAACGAGATCCCCGCTACCGCAGCTTGAAATTGTAAATCACTCAAACTTCGGTTTGCAATATAGTCAAGTAATTCAAAAGCGACATCCGCTTTGGCTGAAGCAAAGGCTTGATTGCTACGCAAAGAGACGACAATAGCAGCTTTAGGTTCATTTTTGAAATACTGACTTACAAAATGGATATGATTACCACGTTTACTAAACTCTGTTGGTTGAGCTTGATCATAATTTTGTTTCACAATTGAGAAATCATCAGGAATATAAGGATTTAATTGAGGTAAAGAGAAGGTAAAACTCTTACCCAATGTTGACCAACGAGCTTTTTGTTCGCTAGTGATATTTTCAATTTTATAAGGTGCATTGACAAAATAAGCAGTTTTATCCGTGTTTTGATCTGGTGAAATCACCCAAACTCGGGTATTATCAGGCGTTAAACTTTTCAAGCGAGCAATAATTGCCGCTTTATCAAAATTAGTGGCAATGTAATTGGAATTTAATATATTTTGTACTGGATATAACAACATCTGATCAGATAGCCATTCAACATAAGACATATCCCGATCTACATCTTCATACTTAAATTCTAAAGCTAGAACTTTTTTAAGCTCTTCATAATAGGCGTCAGAAACACCCTGCTTTTGAATTAATTGTAAATAATTAAAAATCGCACCAATCACTTTATCTTTCTGAGCGAGGCCTTCATCAGTTAAACTGACATTTATACTAAACGTACCACTATTACCATAACGTATAGAATCATAAGTTGAACTTATTGCTTCAATTAATCCTTGCTTTTTCAGTTGATCGGATAATGTATTTTGGCTGTTATTGCTGATCAAATAATTGATATATTCATCGGTTTTATCGGCAAATTTAGCCAAATTACTTTCCATTGGGAACTGTAAAAATAGCACTTTTTTCGGTTGTGCTGGCACCATAGCAATTTGTTTACTTAGTACATTTGGTGTTAAAGCCGGTTTATCCACTTTAGGAGCAGTGACATTTCTATTCGGAATTTTGCCAAAAGTTGTTTCAGCTAATTTTGCCAATTTACTAATAGATTGATTACTATAAATCACCCCTACCATAATATTGGATGAATAGTAATTTTTATGAAATGCGACTAATGCATCTTGTAATTTACTGTTTGGTTTATCACTTAATGTTTCTAAGTTACCGCCTGCAAATTGCGCTGCAGGATGATCAGGATTGATGGTTTCCGCATTAACTTGCCGGATTCTAAAGCCATCGGTTGATCTGGCCATTGTCATTTCAGCATTAACCGCATTGCGTTCTTTATCCGCAAAATTAGAATCTAATTTAGGTTCCGCTATCGCATCGGCCAAATAATCCATCGCGGTATCTAAAGCACTGTTTTCAACTTCAAAATAAAAAGCAGTTCGATGTGCAGCAGTACTGGCATTATAGCTGCCCGCATGACGGTTTAAAAATTCGGAAAAACTTGAGGGTTTAGGGTACTTTTTGGATCCCATCAGTACCATATGTTCTGTGTAGTGAGCTAATCCTTGTTGATCTTTAGGATCTTGCAGTGATCCCACTGGTAAAGCTAATGAGCCTAATGATTTTGCCGCTTTAGGATCGAATACCAATAGTACCCGCATTTGATTGGCTAATTCAATTACTTCATATTGACGCTTATCGCGATCACTTTGTTGTATTTTCTCTAAAAGCGCTGGGAAGGAAATTTTGTTTTCAATTGCAAAAGAGGAATTAAAAATAAAAAGCACTGATATTATAAAAAAAATAATTTTTATCTTATCCATATAATCTTCGCCTAACAAAAAAATAATATTATAGTCTTTTTTTAAGCAATTAGGGAGAGAAACACACATTATTTGCACGTTAAAATTTCTTAACAAAAATTAACGAAGGTCAAATTTCTTTTGTCTAAAAAGAATACTATAATCCAATCACTACTGTTGAATAAGTAATCTCAACCATAATACGGTCAGTTCAGTAATGTTATAAATTGTTTACCATTTTATTTCACAAAAATGATACGTTCTTATCGGTATCAGAATCAGTTCAAATTAACACTATTAGTTAGTAGCTGCAATTGATTCAAAGTAGTTTAGATTTTTATCGAAAATGCATTGATTCAAAAAGGAAGGGAGTATTTCGTTCATTTGTATCTAAATACTCCTTAATTTAATTCTGCCAAATTATGGTCAGACTAGCAGTATATTAATTGGTAACAAGTACTTACACACAAAATACCAAGCAAGAATATAATGGATTAAGGTTTTATATGTTCTGTAAAATAGTCTTAATAATTAGTATCTTAACTTATAGTTCCTCAGTGATAGCCAACACCAACGATTTTGATAATGCAGTTAAAGCCGATCAACTGTTAAAAGAGAGTATAGAAGCTAAAAAGTTTCAGAATTACGACCTTTCATTGTCAAAATTGCAACTTGCCTATGAACTATCACCAACTAATTCTGATATTTTGGTCCAATTGGGCTTCAATTATTATGCTTTAGGCAAATTAGATCAAGCCAAACAATCATTTCAAGACGCTTTATCCATTACGCCTGATTATATTGATGCACAATATGGCCTGGTTAGCGTTATTCTAGCGCAAAATCCTGATGACCCTAACAAAGCGGAAAAACTGCTCAATCAATATTTAGAGCAATCACCTAACGATATTCAGTTATTAACAATTAGCAAAAGTATCGAAGCTGTAAAAAATTCTATACATAATTGGGAGTTTAATTTAGGTGGTACTCATAGCCATTTATCAAAATCTTACGCTGATTGGAACGAAATGGAGATGGCTCTATCTTATAAATTATCCAAAACAGATACCATTACGGGTTACTTCGCACAATCCCATCGTTTTCATATGAACGATCAAAAGTATGGAGGGACACTATGGCATACGTTCAACAATAAAGCGTATGGTTATTTAACAGGATTTGTCTCTTCCTCAAATAAATTATTTTCTAAATACACATTGATAAATGGAATCGATTACACCTTATTTAATTCGATAAATGATGATGTTAACTCTTTTCATGTTACTTTAGATTTGAAGCTTGATCATTACAATGATGGCAACATAAAAAGTATTGATCCAGGTATAACTCAATATTTTTTTGGTGAACGACTTTCTTTATCTGGAAAATGGAATAATACCTTTGATCAAGATAATAAACATATGAGTGGTTTTTTAGTTAAAATAGCCGCTTCTCCTACGGAAAAACTCCGCTTATTTGCAGGCTATTCCAATTCTCAAGAAACATCAGATCGATCAAGCAATTTGACTCGTTCGTTAATTAAAGTAACTGCTCGTTTTGTTGGCCTCTCTTATGATATTACTGAAATTGTTACCTTAAACCTCAACTATACTGACGAAGATCGTAAAGAAACGACCCATAACCGTAAATTATATAACAAAAAAACTTTAGGCTGCGGAATAAAATGGATATTTTAATACGTTACATCAATATTTATAATGGTAGTTTGGTGCTGTTGGGTTGCATTGTGATAATCATAACATCAATAATTTACTGTAAAAGAAGAAAACAACGCCGTCACTATAACAAATTAAAATTAACCTTAATCACCGCTTACAACAAAAGTATTAAACAAAATAATCATATTATTTTTAAAAATACCGTTGATAAAACATTATCGTCAGGTTCACTTATACTTATTGTCTCTTTTTTTGCCAAAAGACAGCGCTATGAATTGCAAAAATTTCTTCCTTTTTTTGCGGAAGAAACGTTCCAAAAAAAATTACGTTTACTTTTACTAAAAGGAACGGTTCAACAACGTATTGAAGCTGCCAATATGTTGTCTTATTATCCATGCCAAAAATCATTTAGTGCATTAGAAAGAGCTTGTTTAGATCGTCGTCAAGAAGTCGCTATCGCTGCAGCATTAAGCTTAGTGGTCAGTGATCCTAATGTATCATTAGTTGAACTCATTACTAAACTGTTTAATTCCATACCACAAAAAGGATTATTTTGTTTTCTCCGCCTTATTCCATCGTATAACTTATTACAATTTGAATCTCAAGTCATTGATGAAGAATCAAGAAATTTTGATGGTACGCTACAAACCATGTTAAGGGAAATTTCCAATAACTACATCACTCCTTACGTTATGTTTGCCAGAGAAGATCAACGAGATTACATGCAACAATTATTTGAAACATTACTCAGTTTGCAATGTAAAGCATCAGGAATAATTCACAGTTGTTACATTTTAAATTTCATTAATGAACTTTGTTATCAAGAAAAAATATGCAGTATTCAGGAACTAATAACAAATAATTTTAATTTTGATACTAAATTATTTGTTTATTGGGCTGATAGCAATAATGGTATTTATAAAAATCAGGTATGGGCAACATTATGAGTAGTTATCTACACGATGCTTTAATTTCTACACTGCAAGTAACAGTTTATTTTATTATGTTTATTGGACTGTTACAAATTTTCATTTACTTTATACAACTTATCATAGCGTTATATGTATTTTTTGATAATCCGCACAAAGAAAGAAAAATACAAAGCATACAAAAAAATGACGGTATGTTGCATCCAATTACGATTATTATGCCCGCTTATAATGAAAGTATTACCATAATTGAAAGTATTAAGTCCATCCTTGCATCCGATTATCCCAATGCAGATGTAATAGTAGTCAATGATGGATCAACCGACGATACTTTTGAGTTAATTAATCAATTTTTCAACTTAGAAAGAACATTACACAATCTCAATACTAATAATCCCAATCTACTTTCGCACGCTAAAATAAAAGGGGTTTATATTTCTCGCAAAGATAGTCGGTTACGCGTTATCGATAAAGTGAATGGTGGCAAGGCTGATGCACATAATGCCGCGATTAATTTAAGCCGTTCACCCATTATTTGCCTTTTAGATGCGGATTCAATTTTAGCACCTGATGCCCTTACAAATGCTATGGTTCCCTTTATTGATGATCCGAAAACCATCGCAGTTGGAGGAACTGTACGTGTTGCTAATAGTTGTTTGATCAAAAATGGTTTAGTGAAAAAAATTAACTTATCTCAAAAATACATTGTTCTATTACAGATAATTGAATATATGCGATCTTTTTTAATGGCAAAAGTTGCATGGAATCATATTAGTGCATTACCAATTATATCCGGTGCTTTTGGCTTATTTCGTCGGGATTTTGCTATTCGTATTGGCGGTTTTTCTGTTGGTTCGGTAGGTGAAGACTATGACTTTACGGTAAAATTACATAAATACATTTATGATTCAAAGGTGGATTATAAAATTAAATATGTACCTACTGCCATTTGTTGGACACAGGTACCTGAAAAATGGAGAGTTTTACAAAATCAGCGTATTCGCTGGCATATTGGCGCTTTGCAAACATTTTTTCATTTCCAAAACTTAATTTTTAATATAAAATACAGTAGGGTAAGTTTTTTAATTTTACCTTTTTCAATACTGACCGATATTATCGGACCGTTGTCTGAGCTCTTAGGTTACGTGCTATTGCCGCTTTTTTGGTATCTTCAGATTGTAAACGGTAATATAATATTGTCCTACTTTTTGTTAGTCATTTGTTACAATATATTTATTAGTTCTGTCGCCATTTCTATTGATGGATTATTACTTAAAGGATTAGATAAAGTAAAATATTTGATGTCCCTTTTTTTAATCTCTTTTCTGGAAAATTTCGGTTATCGACAAATTTGTTTGTATTGGAAAATCAGAGGGTTTCTTCGATTAAAGAAAGGTAAAATTACTTGGGGAAAAATGGAAAGGGTCAAATTTGACAAATAATGCCGCTACAATACGATTTATCTTATTATTTATCATAGCTTTTATGATTCATTCTTCTTTTGCTGCTGATCGTTTTGTAGGAACAACTCAAAACGGTACTTATAACGCTTTATGGATGCAAGCAAATGATGATTTGCATCCGTGTGAGAAAAAAACGATTTTTAGTGAAACTAAAAACGGAATATTAAACTCAGTTTCCTCTAAACAAGAACAAAATTTCAATAACGTATTATCTGGTTATAATAACGACAGTGTAATTAAACCAACCAATATGGATGAAACGCCCGATTTGATACAAACTGACGATGATCTCTTTGACAATCAAACAGTAAATACCCAACTTCCCGTGACCAATGAGGAAATAATTACAAAAAAATTAATCAATCTTGGAATGTGGAACTGGGAAACTCGTACTTGGGATACTTCTCCCGAACAGTTTATCAACCAAATAAGAGCAAAAGGCATCAATCAAATCTATCTACAACTAGCAATTGAAAATGAAAACATAAAATATAAAGAACAATTAAATCAATTGCTCGATATTGCCTATGAAAATCAGATAAAAATTATTGCAGTTGAAGGCTCACCGGATATGGTCATTGATTCAGGATTAAGAAATGCTATTGAACGCAATAAAATCATTAAACAGTTTTGTTCTATGCGTGAAGACAAACCCTGTCTTGCAGGTATTCAATATGACATCGAACCTTATGTGTTAGATGACTACAATCAAGATCCCGATTATATTTGGAAACTTTGGCATAATGCCATAAAAATGCTCAGTCAGTCATGGGGCGATAAAATCGAGATTGTTATCCCTTTTTGGTTACTTTATATCGACAATGGTGAACAAATCGTACAGAGTATTCAATCCTACATTTCAAGATATACTATTATGGCTTATCGTACCGATTATACTCAAATCTATAATATAAGTGCGAAATGGTTAATATGGGGAGATGAAAACGAACAAAAAATCATGATTGCGCTTGAAAATAGCCTACTTGATGATGGAGTTGAGAATTTTTACATTCCAATTTTGACCAGTGACGAGCTAGAAAAAGCCGAATTTAATGATAAAGAGTTTATTTTACTCAATAAAGATAAACTGCATATCGATAGTAACACTTATACTTACTCCTCGCCATTGTCGCCTAGAGCAGGAAGTAGAGACATCAGTTTTATGGGGGACGAAGATAAATTATTTCAAACGGTAGATTTACTGGGAAATGACTTAACTCAATGGAATTCTTTTGACGGCATCGCCTTACATGGTCTTGCTTTATAAATTATAATGTCTTTTAAGTAAAGCATAAGAGCTGGTAAACCAGCTCTTTAATTATCAATAGATTTTCATTTATTCATATAAAAAAATGATCAATGTTCGCGTGTCTTTCTAAATTCAACATCAGGATAACGCTCTTGTGTTAAATTCAGATTTACCATACTTGGTGCAATATAAGATAGATTATCACCACCATCTAACGCTAAATTTTGCTCACATTTGCGTTTAAACTCTTCAAGTTTTTTCACATCGCTGCACTCAACCCAACGCGCTGTAGTGACATTAACCGGCTCATAAATTGCCTCAACATTATATTCCGATTTCAATCGTGCAACTACCACATCAAACTGAAGTACCCCAACAGCACCGACAATTAAATCATTATTGGTGATGGGACGAAATACTTGCACAGCACCCTCTTCGGATAACTGAACCAGTCCTTTTAATAACTGTTTTTGTTTAAGTGGATCTTTTAAACGAATCCGTCGGAACAGTTCTGGTGCAAAGTTAGGAATGCCAGTAAATTTAAAATTTTCACCTTGGGTAAAAGTATCACCAATTTGAATTGTGCCATGATTGTGCAGACCGATAATATCGCCAGCGTAAGCTTCTTCAACATGCTCACGATCACCGGCCATAAAAGTTAACGCATCAGAAATATTCACATCTTTATTTAAACGAACATGACGCAACTTCATTCCTTTTTCGTATTTACCTGATACAATGCGCATAAATGCCACGCGGTCACGATGTTTCGGATCCATATTAGCTTGGATTTTAAATACAAAACCACTGAACTTTTCTTCTGATGATGCAACTTCTCGTTTATCAGTTTGCCGTGGTTGGGGTGTCGGTGCCCAAACCGTTAAACCATCAAGCATATGATCGACACCAAAATTACCTAATGCGGTACCAAAAAAGACTGGGGTTAAATCGCCTGACAAAAAAGCCTCTAAATCAAATTCGTTTGATGCACCTTGTACCAATTCTAACTCTTCACGCAGTTGCTGGGCTAAATCTTCACCTACAGCAGTATCTAAATCAGGATTTGTTAGACCTTTAATAATTCGAACTTCTTGAATGGTATGACCTTTGCCTGATTGGTAAAGATACGTTTCATCCTTAGCTAAATGATATACACCTTTAAATAACTTACCGCAACCAATTGGCCAAGTGATTGGAGCACACATAATATTAAGTTCATTTTCAACTTCATCAAGCAGTTCCATTGGATCACGAATGTCACGGTCAAGCTTATTCATAAAGGTTAATATTGGCGTTGTACGTAAACGGGTTACTTCCATTAATTTACGAGTACGATCCTCGACCCCTTTAGCCGCATCAATGACCATCAGGCAGCTATCTACCGCAGTTAAAGTACGATAAGTATCTTCTGAGAAATCTTCATGTCCAGGAGTATCTAGTAAGTTAACTAAGCAATTGTTATAAGGAAACTGCATAACCGATGTAGTGATCGAAATACCACGCTGTTTTTCCATCTCCATCCAGTCTGATTTGGCATGTTGAGCATTCGCTCCACGACCTTTAACGGTACCCGCTGTTTGAATTGCTTGCCCAAATAAAAGCACTTTTTCAGTAATGGTTGTTTTACCCGCATCTGGATGCGAGATGATAGCAAAAGTGCGACGTGCATTCACCTCATCTAAATAAGCTTGTTCTGTCATAAAATTAACTGTCTTAATCCATACAAAATAGTCGTATATTTTAACAGGTATCTGACTGTTTTGCCATTGATGTTATAACTGATGCTATTTGCCTTATTTGTTTATCTATGCATAATGTTTACATTCAATATTGTTAGCTGATGTTTGTCTTTTTGACAAGAAGTTTCAGGTTACACTAACGTTTCAGTATAAAAATGGAACTTGTTATGAATATCCGTGATCTAAAGTTGTACTTACATTTATGCGAAACGTGTCATTTTGGTATGACAGCTGATGCCATGCACGTAAGTCCGTCAACGTTATCAAGACAGATCCAACGCATGGAAGAACATTTTGGTTATACCTTATTTATTCGTGATAATCGCCAAGTACAAATTACTCCTGAAGGTGAAAAAATAAAACGTTTTGCTCAACAAGTTGTGAACCTACATCAACAAGTAAAGCAAGATTTGGATCAATCCGATCAACAATTAGCAGGTGAACTGACCCTTTTTTGTTCGGTTACCGCGGCTTATAGTCATTTACCTGAAATCCTTGATAGATTTCGTATTCATTATCCTCAAGTTGAAATTAAGCTTTCTACTGGCGATGCAGCGGATGCCGTTGAAAAAGTTCAATCGAATCTTGCGGATTTAGCTATTGCAGGTAAACCCAAACAATTACCTGCTGGGGTTGAATTTTTAAAGCTTGGTGAAATTGAAATGGTTCTATTGATACCAAAACTTAACAGTACCTTTAGTGATAAACTGCATCAAAAACAACCTGATTGGGATAATATCCCTTTTATTTTACCTGAACACGGACCAAGCCGACACAGAATTGATCTTTGGTTTAAACAACAAAAAATCAGCAGCCCGAAAATTTATGCTACTGTTGCTGGACATGAAGCAATCGTATCAATGGTTGCATTAGGGTGTGGCGTAGCGTTGTTACCGAAAGTAGTTATGGAAAACAGTCCTGAACGAATCCGAGAGCGAATAACCGAATGGTCAACTAATTTAATGGAACCATTTGATGTGGGTATTTGTGTCCAAAAAAGACGATTGTCTGAAAGGATCATTGCAGCTTTTTGGACACTTTGCGTTCTTAAATCTACCCAATAATCAAAAAAATAAAATATAATATTCATTCATCGTTCAAAAAATAAAGATAATATTATTTATAACAACCTAAAAAATATCAGGATAGTCCTATCTAAAATAATTTGGTTGTTAAGAAAGGAAATACTTGCAATGAGAATTAAAAATATAAAAATAAAAGCATTGGTATCGTTAATGTGTTTTACCTCCGCTATCCTTCCTTTTGCAGTTCAAGCTAAAAGTGATCTACGATTAAGTATATCTCGTGAAGAGATGAATCTCATCCAATATCCGGCTGGGATAACAATAGAAAGTTCTACTTACTATGACGGGGATAGCGATGACTTAGTAACAGCAGGTTTGGGATTCACGCCTTTATCAACAATCGTGATTAAACCGACAGTAGCTCATCCTGCTCAACCTACCCTACAAGAACTCAGACAATTGAAATTAAATCGTTTTATTGATATCAAAACTGGAGAAGGGTCACTTTTTGGTTTTCAAAGAAAAAATCTTACCCAATTATTTGATGGTAAAATAGCAGGTACTGAAATATTAGCCACCTATAAAAATAATGAAGAAAGTGTAGGGCTATTAGTACAAATCCCATTGGATTTTGATAAAAATAAACCGTGTATTGTTGCCGTACCATCAACAAATTCAGATGGTTTATTCAATGCATATGATATACAAATTCGGGGATTATGGGGCCTTCGTCATAACTGTGCCGTCGTTTATAATGATAAAGGGTTGGGTAATGGTATTTATGATATAACGCATCAACGGGGATTTGCGATTAATGGCAAAGTGCAAACAAATAACTTATTATTTAAACCTAATATCGAAAATCGAAAGCACTATGTAAAAACCTACCCTAACCGCTATGCAATAAAACAACTGCACTCAAAACAAAACTCCGAAGAACGTTGGGGGGAATTTGTTTTAAAATCCATTGAATTTGCTTTTTACCAAATCAACTCTCACTATTCCCCTACTAAAAAGGTGATATTCGATAAAGACAATACGTTAGTATTAGTTTATGGCGCAACTGATGGCGGAGGAGCCGCTCTAAAAGCTGGAGAGTTAGACAAAAATAATACAATAAAAGGTATTGTGGCAGTTAATCCTCAAATCTCACCTTACTCTGAAACGATACCTGTAAACGTTAAAGTTGGTGAAAAACCATCTGCAAGAATTGAATATCTTTCAATAGCGGAATATAGTACTTATGCATCACTGTATATACCTTGTGCTGTTCCAGCAATAATCAATGAAAATAAAGATATGAATATACCTTTTGCTGATAATTACACTTATGCGAAAAATCGTTGTAATGCCTTAAAAAAAGCACAATTACTCATTTATGGAACCCCTAAAGAAGCGCTTGAAAAACTGCGTCAATATGGCTGGACACCAGAAATGGAGAGACAACTTCCCTATTATTATTATAAAGAAACAATAGGGCTACCTTATCAATATATTAGCGCCTATGGTCATTTTGACGTTACCGAAAGAATGTGTGATTATTCGGTTGCAAGCACCCAAAAAAATCCACTTCTTTATACAGGTAAAGTTGAACCTTTATCAGAAACAGATTTCCAGCAACTTTGGGGATGGGCAGATGGACATCTACCAATATGGCTAGGAAATGAATCAACCCTATTAGCACTCGTCAACAATGAAGACATTCATTCGCCAAGACGAGATTTCTATTCAAGTTCTGATAATAAAAATGAAATTGACTACAACAGTAAAGGGGCAATTTGTTTGTATGAAAAATTAAAAGATCCTCGAGTTGTTTTCGGTATGAAACAAGTTGTCGCCTCAGCCAATTTAAATGGAATCAAAACATTTATCATCCATGGTCGTAACAATGTAAAACAGCTACCGGATTATACATCTCGTGCTTACGTGGCCTTAAACAGTCAAGTAGAAGGCATCAATTCACAATTACGTTACATTGAAGTAGAAAATAGTAGTTATTTAGAAGGCAAACCGCCATTTGATAATTCACTTGTCTCAATTGACTATTATGGAGAGGATGCAATGGAGTGGTTGTGGGCAAATTTAACCAATAAGGCAACATTACCTGACAGTCAGGTAATTCATGCTATGCCCCGTGTAGGAAAAATTGCATTCACGCCCGATGCCACTGCCCAAAATTTAGTACCTATATTACAAACGCCTAACAGTAACGATATAATCAAGAAAGAAAATGGGGAATTGATTATTCCTAATTAATAAGTAAATGATCTTTTTAACTATCGGCTTAAGTGTCACATCTAGCTTAATCCCGATAGTTAAAATCTTCATAAAGTAAATTTGGATGAGATAACGGCTGTACCTATTTTAGGATACAAAACTGCAAATAATGCTTCCAGCTCAGAATAATTTTGCCGAATATCAATAATGTTCTCTTTTAATAAACAGAGTTTTGGTCTTCTCTTTGCCATACCACTTAATACTTTTTCAACAAAATCAATTGAGGCATAGTTTTCTAGCCATTTACCTTGCCACATGGCTTGCATAAAACCTTGATAATCAATAGGATATTTCCTAATGAACGGTTGGATTTGTTGTTTAGTATATTGATTAAATTCACCAACACTTTCCATAACGCCAAAAGTCAACCACTGTTTGGATAAAAAGTGATCCCACACAATATCCAATGCAATTGGCGCCACCCTTCGATGGGGTTGGCGAAACAATAATTTCGCTTGCTTCACTTCTGGCAAACTATCGGTCATACAATCGATTTTGCGATGTAACATAATTCCATCAGCCACATCGTTAGCATAAGTTAAATAAGGATCACCCTTAACAAAATCCGCTACCGTATTACCAATTAATGAACTATTTACTAGAAAAGCTAAATGTAGATGCGCTAAAATATTCATGAATTCAGATAAGATTGACTAGTCACGATGCTTAAACTCACCTTCAGCAAATCCTTCACGCCAATAGCTTGTGATATGAATTGCTTCAGGTGCAAGCTGAGTATATTTATCTTTCAATGCTCGTCGTAATTGCTGCGCTAATGAACTTTCCATTCCACCCCAAAACATAAGTTTATCTTGTTCGGCAAATTCAGCATTGATCACTGCATCAACCAATTGATTGGATTTTTCCTTATCTTGAATTAACCATCTGACTTGCACATGTTCATTATTGGGTAGTTCAATAACATCCATAGCATGATTAGCCTCAATAAAGGCATAAACTTTTTGGTTTTCCGGTAAATGTTCAAGCGTATAACAGATTGCTGGCATACCTGAAATATCACCCATCAAAACCAAACAATTATTTGTAAACGAAAGCTTACCCACAGAACCGACCAAGCCAATCTGATCGCCAACTTTAGCTTGTCTTGACCAAACAGAAGCCAAACCACCTTCATGAATTGCAAAATCAACAAATAACTGATTTGTCATAGCATCAAACTTACGTATACTATAACTGCGAGCCAGTTGACGGACTTTATCACTCACCATAATCTTATTGTCTTCGCTCAGTTCAGGAAATAAAATTTTGCCCGTGCTAGGCTCAGGAAATAATAATTTAATATGAGGACAAATCCAAGCTGAATCAACACTTAACGGTTTATTACAACTAAACTGCACACGTATAAAGCTGGGTGAAATCTTCTCAACGTTTAATACGCTTAACAGTGCATTAATAATGAACTTTTTTGATTTTTGGTGTTTATCTGCCATGACTTAAATCCTTATATTTTTTACGGGTATTGGTGCTTTTGCACATTGAATTATCATACAACAAAAAATTAAAAAAAACGCTACTTTTCAGTCTAAATATTAAACACCTTGTTACCCGTAAATTTAATGGAATTGAACTCACCAAGCAATATTAAAAATTTTATCTAATTTAGAAAACCTTGAAAAGGCCATTAATAGGTTAATGAACCAAATGCGCAACACCAATCTTGATTAAACTTAGCCACTGCCGCATCGACTGCTGGATCGGAGATAAATAATTCTGCTACATCAACAGGTAAGGTAATGGCTTTACAACCCGCTAACATACAGTCTAAAGCTTGTCTTGGCGTTCTAAAACTTGCTGCTATCACTATGGATTCAGGGCAATGCAAATCAAACAATTGTTGTAACTCTAAAATTGTATCTTTACTGTTTCCACCTTGTGCATCTATGCGATTTATATAAGGAGCTATATATTTCGCGCCTGCAAGTGCTCCCAAAAATCCTTGTCCAGCACCATAAACCGCTGTTCCTAAAGTTACAATACCTTGTTGAGATAATTCCTTAATAGCCAATAAACCTTGTTCATTAACGGGAATTTTCGTCACAATCGATGGTATTGCCTTGTTAAGTTGTTCGGCCTCTTTAATCATGCCTTTCGCATCACTGGCTAGTACTTGTGCAAATAACACCTTATCTGAACCCAGTATATCTTGCAGTTCTTCTAACAAAGCAAAAATGGGTTTACCTGACCTTGCCACAATAGTGGGGTTGGTTGTTACCCCATTAATTGGCAATACTGGTGCCAAACGCTCAATTGCCAAAATATCGGCAGTATCTAAATACAGTTCCATAGTGAACTCCTGGTTTAAATAATCAATCACACATAAAAAGTAAAACATAAATAATAGTGTGATAGTAAGAAATATCGAATTGAAAACCTAGAAGACAAATTTGCCATTTACTGGATATTTGTATGCTGTATGTAAAAATGAGAGTGTGATCACATAGTTACCATTAACAATAATTTAATACTCTGATTAATTTACCACTAGTTAACTGTCCTATCATTGCAACTCAAGTTAACAATGGTACACACATTAAATAATAGTGAGTTTAATTTTATTTATCATAAATAGACCAATAACTAACTAAATACATCGTTCAATATCAATAAAATAGGTTCAAAGGCTAAGCTACGGACCAGTTTGGTAACAAACTCTCTTGCAGCTTCATCATTTATGGCAATAAACACCGGTATTTTATCCGCTTTTCTAGCTTCTTTTGGGATTAACTGTGCAAATATAGTATTAAACGCTTTAACCACCCTTACTTTGGGTGCGAGTTTCTGAATTTCTTCAGCGGCGGATGTCGTGTGTCCAATAACTAAATGAGAAAATCCTCTGACACAAGATTGGTGATATCCACTAAAATTTTATCTGAAAGATCACCCGCGACTGCAATAACATCACTAATGGCATGATAGGATAACGCTAAAATAACTGCCTTAGCTAAATGCACAACGGTTGCAATATCTTCACCTTGAGCATTAGCACCAATTGATTTAACCAATGCTTGTGATTTTTTCGCTAAATCTCGATGCCCGATAACAATCTCATGGTTCGCATCAGCGAGTGCATTAGCAAGACCTGGGTCATACTGCCAGTACCAATAATGGCAATTTTCATTTCTATCTCCTTAGAATTGCGAAAACACAGACACTATAAAATAGAAATAAAACATGATAAATTATTCCAATATTTCATCTATATAAATAATTTGTTTTTAATGGATCGCTTAATTTGCATGACCATTTTCGTTAAAACTGTTGAACTTGGCTTATTTTCAGCCACAGCCAACGCACTGAATCTGTCTCTTCTGTTGATCGGCAAATACATACGCATGCTCGAAACATATTTAAATGTTCGCTTACTTAATCGCACAACAAAGCATCAAAGTTTGTCTGAGATAGGAAGCATTTTTTATGAACGCGCCAAAAATATTCTTATCAAAGTTGCCGAAGCCCAAACCATCGCTGCACAAAGTAATGTAAAGCCTCGTGGTCGGTTAAAAATTAGCGCATCAACAACTTTTGGTACTCACGCACTTACACCCTTACTGCCTGAATTTTTAAGAACCCATCCTGAAGTCTCTATTGATTTATCATTAACCTATCGAAAAGTTGATCTGATTGATGAAGGATATGATTTAGTTTTACCAGTAGGAAAACCATCAGACTGTGGTTTAATCGTCAGATCGCTTGCCCCTTATCGGCTACTATTATGTGCGGCACCTTCCTATTTAAAAACGGCAAATACCCCTAATGATCTAAGGCAACGTGAATGTTTCGTTTTTTCAATGGTATTACAGAATCATTGGGAATTTATTGGTCCGCAAGGACTTATTTCAGTGCCGGTGAGTGGATGTTTAATCTCTGATGGTAGCGATGTGTTACTTCCGGCGGCAATCAGTGGGTAAGGAATCATGTTACAACCGGTTGAAATGGTTAAAGCGGTGATTGAATTAGGACAACTCGTTCCATTATTACCCAAATACCCTATTCCCACTCATCCTATGCATGTACTTTATGCTGCTGATCGCCGTATTCCACCAAAATTAGGCAGTTTCATCGACTTTTGTCTACAAAAATTTGGACAAGTATAAATAAATCAATTGATCTGGAGCGTTGTTATGGATTTATCTATTGAACAAATACTCAAACAATTTGCTAATAAAAATATCAATATCAATAAGATATACTTTGTCAATCATCCTTCTTTAGTTCCTATCCTTGCTTACCAAGTTAATTTTCCTCGTATAGAAATCATCATAAAAGGTCAACAAAAGATGTTATGGACAAATGATAGAGGTGAACAAATCAGTAAAACGCTCTATTCCAATGATATTCTCTATGTTACCTCGAATAGTTGGAATAAACCCCTTTGGCATAAACCAGTTACCATTTTAAGTATTTTATTTGAAAAACAACAAATTGGTTTAAGTTTGTTTCATTGGGATGGAACGCAAATAATTTCTAAAGATCAATACAATATTGCAAGACGTGGACCACGTGTTGGCACCTTCATTATTCAGGCACTTGCAGAACTTACCTGGTATAAGCAACCGTCAGAACAAAATCAAACCGCCTATTTTCTTATACATAGTTTACTGAGTAACACACTTGATTTGCTCAACGCCACTATCGAAACTTCGTCGAAAACCACCAGTTTATTTGAAGCGATTCGCCAGTATATCGATACGCACTTTCGTGAAGATGTGACCCGCAATTTTTTAGCGAAGATGTTTTATATCTCACCGAATTATTTATCACATCTTTTTCAACGTGAAGGAAAGATTGGATTGAATGAATACGTCAATCATATCCGTTTAGAATACGCCAAATCATTGCTTAAGAACTATGACTTAAATATAAAAGAGATTGCGCATGCTTCCGGTTTTAGAGACAGTAACTATTTTTGTCGAATTTTTAGAAAAAAAACCGAACGTTCACCAACCGAATACCGTCGACAATATCACAGTAAATTATCACAAAAATCATGAGATTTTAGTAAAAACTAAACACAATGATGTTGATAACAATAATATTCAATACAGTCACAATGATTATTGATGGCTTTTAATTTATCTTTTTTTAAAAAAATGGGCAACAAGGCTATGCCTTTTCCTCTTTCGACAAGATTGAGTAATTGGCTCAAAGAATCGACCGTAATAATTTTCTCCGATGGATAACCCAAAGTAAGCGTTTTGACTCTTAATGGGCAATGTTCATCATTATTGATCAATATTGGCAAACGCTCAGGAGTTACAATTGATTGGCTTTGCAAAAAAGCAATCGCTAAGTTTTCGGTATTTGTTAAAAGATAATCAGGATGCTTAACTTTTTCAAAAGTAATCACTTCATCATAACAATGGTGTTGAATTTGATTCAATATATCACTGGTTCGTTTAATGACAATTTCAGTAGATTCAATGCAATATTTTGTTGTTTCAATCACAATAAACTGAAATAAAAGCTCCGATATTAATAATGTATTACGCTTACCTTTAAAAGACTTTTTGAGTTGTGAATACTTTGCTAAAGTCTGCAAAGTAAAATGATAAAATTGTTGCCCCTCTTGAGTAGGCTTAACTCCATCAAAACCACGAATAAATAAGGTAGCTTGCAATTCATACTCAATCTTTTTTAAGTGAGCCGTTAAATTTGATTGTGTACAGTTCAGAGCTTTAGCCGCTTTATTGAGACTTTTAAGATCATAAATCGTTCTAAAAATCAGTAATCCTTTAAAATCCATTTTACAAAGTCCCCTATCACTTTTTTTGATAACCCTATCATAAATTAGAATTATTCAAACTTCAATTTCCTTCTTAAACTCATAATCATAGTTATAAACTGACTTTAACATTCAAAGGAGAAAAACATGCAAGCTATGCAATATAAAATTCTTTTACCTGCCGATTATGATATGCAAATCATAAAAAATCGTGTCAAACACAATGGCTATAAAATGGATGGCTTTAAAGATTTACTTTTTAAAGCTTATTTAATTTCAGAAAAAGGGAGTGATAATCTAGCAAATAGCTATTGCCCACTGTATGTTTGGCAACATACTAACGGGATGACTCAATTTATTTTTGATGGCTACTTTGACAATATAATTGATACGTTTGGCTGGCAAAATATTAATATCGGCATTACCGCAAACATTAAATTAGAAGATAACTTTCTACTCAGTAAATATGTACTTGAAGAACATCACACGATACCGGTGAAAGCTCAACTAAAGAATTTTAATTTCAAAATTACAGAATATCAAAATCAGGTTGGTAATGTCGTTATCTATAATCCGGATAAATGGCAATATACTTCGTTTACTTTTTTCGAGCAAAAACCAAATAACCAACACAAAAATATCCATCAAATTTTGCATTTATCAAATGGCTTATAGCAAGGCGGTGTCTAACATTGTTATACCTGATCGGGTAGATTGACATTATCTGAAACAATCTCAAAAAATTATTAGAGTCTATTCACTTATCAAGATAAAACAGCATTATCTTGTAAAAAAAATTTAGGAGTCTATACCGTTTTACTTTAAATCAAATATCGATCATAAAAGAGACAAAGATGCCAAAAAATTTGTAATGACCAACAAGTACAAACTACTTTCAATATAAAAAATGATTTGCCATTCAAGCATTGAAAAGCTCGCTAACCGAGTATTCAGTTAGCGAGTGACGGAATTATTCACAGATATAATTATCAAGGTTATTAGTATCACCTTTACCTTTATAGAGTGTTTGTTGAGGATATTGGCATATCGGTCTTTGTAAAGTTACTTGACCATTTTCTATTTTTTTAGCAATCAGATTCCTTGGCGCTTGTTTTTTCTCAACCCAATTAACTAATGACTCAAAGCCATTAATGTCATCGGGACCCTCACCACCATTACAATGGTCAACACCCGGTGCTAAATAGAGTTTTGCAAAGTTATCAACATAATCTTTGCCCCCCATAACTTTCAATACATTATTATAGTATTGAATCGTTCCTTTTGGCGCTATCAGACGATCATTTAAACCATGCCAAATAATCATTTTTCCACCCGATTTATTGAACTGGCTCAAATCAGGGTTATCTGTTCCCATTATTGGAGCAAACATTTTTACTGATTCATCAAAATAATTTTCGAAACCATTATACCCTAAACTTTTCCATTCAAAATTTGGATTTTGTTTAATCCAATACTTCAAATAATCAACCGGTATAGGAAAAGGGCCTTCATTACCGGCTAATACATCAAGTGGCGCGGTTGGTTCAATACTAAACCACAAAGGTTTTCCATTTTGATCTGTTGGACCTTGCCATATTTTTCGTAATGTTCGAATTTCATCTTTATTAAGCCCAGCTTGATTGAGTAATACATCACTAATTTGTAATGTTGTTGGATCGTTAACGATATCATCTTTAATTCCATCTTTTTCATCAGCAAATTTAATAATGGCTTTTCTAACTTCATCAAGTTTGCTACTTTCAATCGGCCTTCCTAACTCTTCTTGCATCACCACTTGTGGCCATATTTCTGCTGGTATAAATTTATCCCAATAGATTGCTGGCGCTACGATATATAAACCATCATAATCAGTTGGGTATCTTTGAGCCTCCATTAATCCTTGCCTACCACCGGTTGAACAACCATTCCAATAGGAATAATCTGGAGCCTGACCGTAATAGGATTCGATAATGTGTTTAGTTTTTATTGTCATTTCATGTACACTGCGATAAGCAAAATCTGCTATCGAATCCACTTGTAATTTGCCCTCTTTAAAAACAAATTTACCATCAAACAAACTCCCTTCATGTCCAGTATCGGTCGCTGCTGCGACATAACCATGTTTAGCCGCTACGGCTAACTTATCAAATGGTATAAATCCTGCGTATCCCCCACCGCCAATGGATTGTAAACGGTGATTCCATTGACTTGGCAACCATATTTCAACATTAATAGCTGGTTCAATCATTAATTCAACTCGACAAATCTCTGGTAAATCGAAAAATTCTTTAGTTTTAGCCCCTCGTAATGTATCCGCTAATTTTGACGAAGGTATAAAGTGTTCTTCAATTAGCTCAGTATTTACTACTTTTGCACCCTCTAATTCCAAATTACGCAAGCTTTGACAGTGTACGGCTGAATCCCATAAAACTGGAGTTGCATAAGCAGAAGCACCCAAACAACTTAAAACCGATAAAAAAAATAAATTGCATTTCATCATATCTCTATTCCTATCATCAAACTATTTATTTTAAAAAGAGTTAACTTTAACATTATGCATTATTTGTACAAATAACAATATAAAAATGATTAATTTCTAACAAAACTAAACGTAGGATCATTAAATTGCTGTCAACATTTATGACTATTTTAAAGACTTGTAAGTTGCAATATGTCGTAGTGAATCGCGATGAAACCTTCATTGGAAAAGAAAACTTTGGAAGAAAAGGTAACCTATTCTTAGTAAAGAAAATTCAATGTCTATCAGGCTTTACCATAAAAAAAAATTAAATAATGTAAGCGGATGCATAAACCAAACTTTACCGTTTTGACTTAAGGTGGCAGGCGTTGATGAAGTTTCGGTTTGCTCAGTTGAGGGGGGGATGTTTGACTTTTTTCAGTTTCAGTGTCACTTTGTTATGTCTGTTGACTTTGCTTAGCTAATTCTTCGACTACATCGTCCCACCACAGCATTTTTGTCGCTTTTTCTTTGGTTTTTTCCCATAATTTATACTTATCTTCTAACCCATTTATTATGCCCAATAATTTAAGTTGCTCCGGTGTTAATTTCTTGTCGGGGCATCTTTAAAATCAGGGGGAAAACGTTGATAATCTCTTTTTTGTTGTTCGAATCCTGGGCTTGTAAAAAGCTTTTTATTAATCCTAATAAATACATTGGCAAATTAGTTTTCCAGATAATTTTTTTACTCATACTCAGTAGCAAATTGTTTTATATTTATTTTATTAATATTCATGCAATTATAAAATTTCATTTCAATTTCTCTATTATAAATAACTTTTATAGGATTAATTTCATCATATGTTATATTCTCCATATTTTTTAGGTTATAGTTATATTTTATCCAACCTAAAGTAGCCTGACTTACTGTCTTTCCATACTGTCTAGTACTAGCAGAATCATAAATTTTAAAAAAAATAGATTCATCTGTTACAGAAACATCATATAAATCAATTTTAAAATATTTTCTTGATTTCACTTCTGGTAGAAAATTACTGGTTTTAATGAGTTCTTCAAAAATCGATACACAATCTTTTGGATTAGCATTTGCATTAACTATACCACTGAAAATTATCAAAGTTGGTAATACTAATACCAATGTAGCTTTAATTTTTTTTAGCATTTTTTCTTCTATTTTATTTAATAATAATTGGATATTTTTTACTAATTAACTCATCATCAATGTTTTTTAATATTTTCAGGAAGTAATTTCGCTTTCTTCGTAAAATAATATTCACCACTAGGAATAGTGATTAAATCCCAAATTAAATTTTTTCCTTGTAATCTAAGAATAGCTACACCATTTTTACCACCAAAAGTACTATCAAAATGAACTTCGATTTCATTATTGATTAATTTAGATACAAAAGGTATAGGACAATCTATTTTATTACCATAATTAACTATAGAACATAATTCCCCCTCTACTTTATTGTTAGTGTCAATTTTCAATTGTATTGAGAAAATACTATAAGGTATTTCATTTTTTTCTAAATGAACTTCTTCTGTCCAAGTTTGCTTAATAGCTAAGGCACAAGCGGAATTAAAATGAAATAAAAAAAGCAAAACAAAAAATATATATCGCATAAACTAATCCTCAATTTTCACATTTAAACAATCATCCACTCTATTTAACCAACCTTCTAGAAATACATAGTTTTTTGTATGAGTTCCATCCGCTTTAATAGCTAAATTAGTATAATATTCTCGTCTGATTTCTGTAATACGTGTTAATAAGTTATCTTGATCAGCAATAGAATTTATAATAACAGCTGTTCTTTCTCCCATTTTTCCATCAATAGTGATATTTTGATCAAACTCATCGACTAGAAGTTGTTGAACTTTTTTTATTGCGCCTCCGGAAGTAATTGACCAATCATATATCATTAACCCTAATCTATCGTTTTCTATTTTGCAGAATCTTTTCGGTTGCCAATATCGTTTTCTATAGATAACTTCAGCTTGTTCATCTGTCAGTTGTTTTAAGTTTTCTAAAGTAGGTTCTATTCCTAAATCTTTTTTTGCATATGCCACCCACGTATTCCAAGCTATTCCTTTATTAGTTGCACCTCCAGAATCATTTGGATTATTTACATATCCTCCTTCATGTCTCAATACAATTTTTGAAATTCTATGAAATTTTATAGAACAACAATCTATTTTCTTTTCTGTGAAAATAGAAATACCCACAGGATGCATAAACCACACCCGACCATTTTGACTTAACGTGGCAGGCGTTGATAAAGTTTCGGTTTGATTAGTTGAGGTGTCTGCTGATTGCTCTTTTTTAGTTTCTGCGTCACTTTGTTCTGTCTGTTGACTTTGCTTAGCTAAACCTTTGGCGACATCATCCCACCACAGCATTTTTGTCGCTTTTTCTTTGGTTTTTTCCCATAATTTATACTTATCTTCTAACCCATTTATTATGCCCAATAAGTTAAGTT
>NZ_JAFNMU010000012.1:0-82294 GCF_026537125.1 Gilliamella sp. B2828 | reverse complement strand
TCAAAATCAGCCGTGAAGGCATTGAGCTGGGCACAGCGGATAATGTGTATATAAAAAGCAATGCTCTGCAAAAAATGGGACCGGCGACGTTAAATTATGATCCAATCGATGTTCCTGCTTTATATACTGCACAAGATAGGCAAGAAGGCATCACACTGATGCTTGAAACTGAAGATGGTTACCCAATTCCAATGACCAAATATGTGGTACGCTTTAAAAATGGCGAATTACGACAAGGAAAATTGGATCGCGAAGGAAAAGCCGTTTTAAAAAACGTCCCTATAGGCATGGAATATGCCTGTTCGTATCCGGATGTAGACGATATATTAGCCAAAGCCAATGCCCAGCGGTTACATAAAGCAATCGAAATTGGCAATGCGGGGAAAATCATTAACTACTTAAGCTATGCCGAAGAAATCGTCGCAAAAACGATTAAAGTCTATAAACAGATCTATCACAACGATCCAGTAGAAAATATTAAAAAATCAATTGGACCTTATAACCAACAGAAAGATTTAATTCATTTTCTTATACGCAAAGCGAATCAAAAAAATAATAATAAAAAATATTAGGATTTAAAACAATGGATACTGAAGATTATGTTATTGTTGCCAAACCAGCCTTAAGGTTTGTCACACCAAATAGAAAAATATCTTTTTTTTTAAAGAAGTTTAATCCGAAAGCGACAGAGGTCGAACATTTAATTGTGCAATGGCACTGTGTAAATCACAGCGATGAAGATAAAGAAAAACAACACATTATTTATGGACCTAAAACCTCAGAATGGTTGGGGACTGAATGGATTTATCAAGGTACACATACTGTAGTGTGTACGGTAAAAAAGAGTTTAGGTGATAAAAATCCGAAAACTTTTCTTTACGTACAAAATGTGATAAGTCATGAAGAATGCTTAAGTTATGACACGGGTTCATTTGATGAAACAGAAAATCCATTCAGTGTGTTCCATAACTTAAAAAAACAAATTGCATTAATTCGATCCCTTGAATCAAAAAGCCAGCTAAATCAAGAAGAAAACAGCAAATATCAAGAACGTATGACCAATATGGACACTTACCGTGACAAATTAGAATATTTGCTAAAAAAAATACCCGATAGTCATAAAGATAATTTCAATATCGTTAGTGCCAGACACTACTCATATCAATACCCTGATAGCAACTCAATCCTGTTACAAGTCTGTTATTTTTATCAAGATGACAGTGCTTATCTATTAGATTGGACCAGTCCTGTCCAACAAGGATGGTGCGGCGTATTTATTGGTAAAGGCGATAATGAACAAGCAGCGGTGCTTAATGCTTTAAAACAGTGGCAACGCAATAACCGCTATCCTGAAGGGACCTTAAAATGCCGTTATCTCCGTTCTAACCACCCTACTTTAGAAATCCCTAAATATGATGCTGAAGGACTACTCCAATGGAGTATATACGATCACTATTACTCTGAAGAATATCAATTCACTACCGATGGCACAACCTGGCTTGATAGCATTTCCAATGCACTGTCTTGGGTGGCAATGTGTGGTGCAATCGTTGCGGGGGCAATATTATTGTTTGTACCAGGCGGACAATTAGGCACAGCGGCACTATGGGGGCTGGCGGCTTCATCAATAGCAGGCATTACAGCTTCGACCATAAATATCGCTCAGCGTTATGATACAGGTTTCAATAACTGGAAAGAAGATGGCTTAGATTCCCTAAGCATTGTGGCCAATTTATTGGGGTTAGGTTCAACGGCGGCGTTTACAAAATGGGGACCTTTGTCCTTTTTATCTCAGCAAGCTGGGAATGTGGCTAAAGCCAATACCGTTAAAGCCATGTTAATTGGTCAAGTTGCAGCTGATAGTACGCAGGCTATCATGGTTTCTACCGATGTTGCTTCCGCAATTTATTCTACATTAGACGATAAAACCCTTCCAGCTGATGAAAAACTGTCTCGAGTTCTTCGTTTATTCGCGGCTGGGGTCACCACTGGCGCGTTAACTTACATCAATGTCAAAGGGACCAGAGCCAATTTTCATTTTATAAAGGAAGACGCTTCTTTACTTCGACAAATGACCAGAGAAGAGATCGATAATTTCTTAAACGACCCGAAAACCTTCCTTATCGAAAATGGCAACGTAATAGCCAAAGAATCTATTGCAATAACGACACATCGAACCCAAAACGAATCAGCCACCTATCCTAAATCAAGTGTTGCTGTCCAGCAATTGCAAGAGTTTAAATTATTACCGGCGCCAAATGATTACACCCATTCATCAACAACGATTGCACAAAATATCTTATTCCCCCATCCAAATTATTTACGCTTTTTAACGCAACAATATCAACCTGAAATTTTTTTAAAATATGAACTCAATCTACACGTTAACTTCAACAATGGTTTTGAAGCAACAGAACAATCACTTCTCCATTCTTCATCACAAATTATAGCCAGAAATAGCAATGAGCAAGTACATAAAACCATCGCTAATACAATGGTCAAAGAAGAAAGACACCTGAATAATATTGCGGCGTTTCAAGCAATGGCTCGGGCAAGGAATTGGGATGAGGATGTTTGGAAGAAATTAAAAGCAATTTCGCGAGCAACGTGTGAAATTAAGGGGATCACATTTCATAATACAACCGAGTTCGGTAATTTACCGTTTGATTTAAATGCCGCGAAAAAAATAGGAGTGGTGGTTGAAGCTGGGGAATTTACAAACGGCTCAGCACCAATTAAAGTGACTGATATAGACAGATACATCGCAGCACTTAATGAATATTACCCAAGTGAAATGGATGAGTTAACTGAAGGGTGGATAAGAAGCTATATCGTTAAACATAATGACCATTTACAAAACTTAAATGGTATGCCCGGCGCCCATGCTGAAGTGGTAGCGGTAGATGATGTTTTAAAACAGCTGCGCGCACAACGGTTAGATCCAGAAGAATATTTAAAAGATATTGATGTTTATACCCTTAAAACCAATCGACCGAGCAAAGAGGATTTTTTAAGTGAATTTGTAGCCTGTGCTAATTGTAGTGGTATATTGGATCCCCGAATTAACATTCATACAGGACGAAAAGGAGAATAAAATGAACACAACAAACACGATAAAAGTCGTTAACCAACCTGTACGGGTGGAATTAAGTCATTTACAAATCATTCAGGGTATTTATTTTTTAAATGATGTCCTATTTACCGGTTTGGCTTATGACCACCGGCAACAAAAGTTGTTTAAAGTCTATCAAATTACCGAAGGCAAAATTACCGCTGAGCAGGATTTTGGTTTTTTTAAACAACATTATGAAATAAAAATTGATTATAGTGTGATTGATGATGAGCATGATTTTGAAAACCCTGTCTATTACCAAGGAAAACTTTTTACCGGTATCACCAATGAATATCGTAATGGTTTTGTCAGTTCAGAGTTATTATGGAACGATGGTTATGTTGTAGAGATGATAAGTTGGTATGCCGATGGGTCGGGATTAATACGTCGTTATGAAACCATATATGATGACAATCAATGTAAATTCGAATGGAATTATAAGCAGCTTATGAATATAAACTGCCGAAAAAAAAATGCGAATTCACTGACGCGTTTTACGCTCGAAATCAATGACCAGAATCAAATTAAGTCGTGCCTTTTAAGTGCTAACGATATGGCGTGCTTAGATAAGTTGATTTCGCGTGATGATATCCCGTTACCCGCCAACAGTTTAAGTGGATTGCTGGCTGATTATCCCTTGGCGGAGGAGATTTCGCTGTACGTTTTAAGTGATCATGAATTTAATTATTTTATGCGCCATGCTGATTTTCGACCCATCAAAAAACTGGAGTTATCCACTCAAAATTTATCTTTGCCGGTACTGAATAAATTAATGGATCTACCCAATTTGCAATCTATTTTTTTTAAAGAAAATGGGGTAAGTCGTTATCAACTTGCAGACTTGCCAGAAAAAGAAAGAGCAATCAAACAACAACAGTGCGATGAACGTAATCATGCCCTGTTACAATTATTATTTGCACTACAAGCTCAACAAAATTGTGATATCCAGCTTAATTCAAGATCAGGTCTGCTGTTTTTCTATTCCAAACAGAATAGCGAAATAATTGCCGATGTCAATCAAAACGATTTTAACTTTCTTTTCAATGCGTTACCGCTTGAGCAAATTACTGAACTTGAGTTACGGCAACATAATTTGCCTGTTGAGTTACTGGCAAAACTGGCACAATTGAGTCATTTAAAAAAATTATCGATCAAAGAAAAAAAAGAGTTCAGAGCTGACCCCCAACAAACCGATAATCAAACTCAAAACGGTGCTTACCAACGCCGTGAAGCCCGCAATCAAGCCTTATGGACGCTATTAATCCACCTGCAATCCAAACTGCATTGTGACATCAAACTGATATCCGAAACGTTGCAAGAGTTTGAAAAGCGTTATCAAGGTTAAGCCCTCGAATGCAAGGAATAAAATGAACACAACAAACACGATAAAAGTCGTTAACCAACCTGTACGGGTGGAATTAAGTCATTTACAAATCATTCAGGGCGTTTATTTTTTAAATGATGTCCTATTTACCGGTTTGGCTTATGACCACCGGCAACAAAAACTGTTTAAAGTCTATCAAATTACCGAAGGCAAAATTACCGCTGAGCAGGATTTTGGGGTTTTTAAACAACATTATGAAATAAAAATTGATTATAGTGTGATTGATGATGAGCATGATTTTGAAAACCCTGTCTATTACCAAGGAAAACTTTTTACCGGTATCACCAATGGATATCGTAATGGTTTTGTCAGTTCAGAGTTATTATGGAACGATGGTTATGTTGTAGAGATGATAAGTTGGTATGCCGATGGGTCGGGATTAATACGTCGTTATGAAACCATATATGATGACAATCAATGTAAATTCGAATGGAATTATAAACAACTTGTTAACATTGATTGCAGAAAAGGAGATGTCAATAAAGAAATAAGTTTTACAATAAAAATCAATGATAAAAATCAAATTAAGTCGTATGTTTTAAGTGCTGACGATATGGTGAGCTTAGATAAGTTGATTTCGCGTGATAATATCCCGTTACCCGCCAACAGTTTAAGTGGATTGCTAGCTTATTATCCCTTGGCGGAGGAGATTTTTTTGAACATTTTTAGTGATCATGATTTTAATTATTTTATGCACCATGCTGATTTTCGGTCGATTAAAAAATTAAAATTATCCACTGAAAATTTATCTTTGCCGGTACTGAATAAATTAATGGATCTACCCAATTTGCAATCTATTTTTTTGGATGAAGATAGGATAAGTCGCTATCAACTTGCAGACTTGCCAGAAAAAGAAAGAGCAATCAAACAACAACAGTGCGATGAACGTAATTATGCCCTGTTACAATTATTATTTGCACTACAAGCTCAACAAAATTGTGAAATTAGGCTCGATGCAAGATCTGGATTGCTGTTTTCCTATTCCAAAAAGGAGGGTGAAATATTTGCTGATGTTAATCAAAACGATTTTAATTATCTTTTAAAGATTTTGCCACGAGATAAGATCACCGGATTGTCTTTACGTCAATGTCAATTTCCGATTCCCTTACTAGAAAATCTTGCTCAGTTTACTAATTTAAAAAGATTGTGTATTGAGGAAGGTCTCAGCAATAAAGTTAATGATAATCCCGTTGATAATCAAACTCAAAACGGTGCTTACCAACGCCGTGAAGCCCGCAATCAAGCCTTATGGACGCTATTGATCCACCTGCAATCCAAACTGCATTGTGACATCAAACTGATATCCGAAACGTTACAAGAGTTTGAAAAGCGTTATCAAGGTTAAGTCCTCGAATGCAAAGGAATAAAATGAACACAACAAACACGATAAAAGTCGTTAACCAACCTGTACGGGTGGAATTAAGTCATTTACAAATCATTCAGGGCGTTTATTTTTTAAATGATGTCCTATTTACCGGTTTGGCTTATGACCACCGGCAACAAAAGTTGTTTAAAGTCTATCAAATCACCGAAGGCAAAATTACCGCTGAGCAGGATTTTGGGGTTTTTAAGCAACATTATGAAATAAAAATTGATTATGATGTGATTGATGATGAGCATGATTTTGAAAACCCAATCTATTACCAAGGAAAACTTTTTACCGGTATCACCAATGAATATCGTAATGGTTTTGTCAGTTCAGAGTTATTATGGAACGATGGTTATGTTGTAGAGATGATAAGTTGGTATACCGATGGGTCGGGATTAATACGTCACTATAAAACCAAATATGATGACAATCAATGTAAATTCGAATGGAATTATAAGCAGCTTATGAATATAAACTGCCGAAAAAAAAATGCGAATTCACTGACGCGTTTTACGCTCGAAATCAATGACCAGAACCAAATTAAGTCGTGCCTTTTAAGTGCTAACGATATGGCGTGCTTAGATAAGTTGATTTCGCGTGATGATATCCCGTTACCCGCCAACAGTTTAAGTGGATTGCTGGCTGATTATCCCTTAGCGGAGGAGATTTCGCTGTACGTTTTAAGTGATCATGATTTTAATTATTTTATGCACCATGCTGATTTTAAGTCGATTAAAAAATTAGAGTTATCCACTGAAAATTTATCTTTGCCGGTACTGAATAAATTAATGGATCTACCCAATTTGCAATCTATTTTTTTTAAAGAATGCGGGGTAAGTGACTATCAACTTGCAGACTTGCCAGAAAAAGAAAGAGCAATCAAACAACAACAGTGCGATGAACGTAATCATGCTCTGTTACAATTATTATTTGCACTACAAGCTCAACAAAATTGTGACATTAGATTTTATGCAAATTCAGGTATTGTGTTTTTCTATTTCAAACAAGATGGCAAAATAATTGCCGATGTCAATCAAAACGACTTTAACTTTCTTTTCAATGCGTTACCGCTTGAGCAAATTACTGAACTTGAGTTACGGCAACATAATTTGCCTGTTGAGTTACTGGCAAAACTGGCACAATTGAGTCATTTAAAAAAATTATCGATCAAAGAAAAAAAAGAGTTCAGAGCTGACCCCCAACCGACCGATAATCAAACTCAAAACGGTGCTTACCAACGCCGTGAAGCCCGCAATCAAGCCTTATGGACGCTATTGATCCACCTGCAATCCAAACTGCATTGTGACATCAAACTGATATCCGAAACGTTGCAAGAGTTTGAAAAGCGTTATCAAGGTTAAGTCCTCGAATGCAAAGGAATAAAATGATAGTGTGAATTTAACTTAATTCGCACCTTCAACACTATTTGGTAAAAGTTGATTTTTAGATAATTAATAAGATAGATTTACTTTTAATTAGTTCATTATCTCTATCATTAGTTACATACCACCTTAATTATTAAGTTAACAGATTTAATATCAATTAACTTAATCTAGTAACCTTTCCTTTTATCCTTTAAAATAATTTTACGAAAACTGATGAGGTATTTCCTATGCGTTGGAGAGATCAAAGAGAGAGTGATAATATTGAAGATCGCCGCTCACAATATGGAAGCAATTCAGGAATTCGGATCCCAATGAGTGGCAAAGGTCGAGTTGTTTTATTTATTGTGGTACTAGTCGCTGGTTATTATGGTGTTGATTTGACTGGATTACTTAATTCAGATCTAATTGAAACGGATAATTCCTCACTAAACTCAAATGAATATTCAATTAATGATGAGGATGCGGCTAAATTTACATCCGTCATTTTAGCAAGTACTGAAGATTACTGGCAACAAGCGTTTAATCGTTTAGGTAGAACATATACCCCTCCCAAATTAGTCTTATATACAGGTTCAACAAGCACATCGTGTGGCGTTGGTCAAACGTTTATGGGACCATTTTATTGTAGTGTTGATAAAACCGTGTATTTAGATATTTCATTTTACCAAGAGATGAAACGGCAACTTGGTAGTGGTGGTGACTTTGCACAAGGTTATGTCATAGCACATGAAATTGGTCATCATGTGCAAAATTTGCTCGGCGTATTCAATAAAATCGAACAATTAAAACAGGGGCAATCTGAAGTTTTTGTTAATCATTTATCGGTTAAATTAGAGCTACAGGCCGATTGCTTTGCCGGATTGTGGGGGCACGCAATGCAACAAAAAAATATTTTGGACGTTGGTGATATTGAACAAGCTTTAAAAACTGCTGAAGCTATTGGTGATGATCGCTTACAACGTCAAAGTAAGGGGTATGTTGTACCAGACAGTTTTACACATGGAAGCTCCAAGCAACGTTATACTTGGTTTAAACGAGGTTTCGATAGTGATGATATCAATCAATGTAATACTTTTGCCGAATAAGGAAATAAAAAATGTTTCATAAAGTAATAAAACGCGTTTTGTTAATTAATGATGATGGTATTGATGCATCAGGCATTAAAATTTTAAAGGATGTGGCGAATAAAATTGCTCATGAAGTTTGGGTAGTCGCACCCGCGATTGATCAAAGTGGCGTATCTTGTTCAGTCAGTTTAAAAACACCATTTCGAGTGGCACAGCGTAATGAACGAGAATACGCGGTTTATGGTACCCCTGCTGATTGTTCGTTATTTGCTATTAAACATTTATTGGTCAATAATTTACCCGATTTGGTGTTATCAGGTATTAATAACGGTTCGAATGTGGGATTTGAAACAGTTTTATCTGGTACCGTTGGCGGTGCTATGATGGCAACAGTTTTAGGCATACCATCAATAGCCTTAAGCCAATACTCTACTGAAGATCACCAACCAACGGTCTGGGATTGTGCTACGCATCATGCTGAATCGGTCATTCGTAAACTGTTGTCGTTATCTATCCCGAAAAAGGTCTGTTTTAATGTTAATTTTCCTGCTTGCGATCCTCACCAAATTAGAGGATTAAAAATTACTAAGCAAGGTGAATGTGATGTAAGTCGTTTTGTGGTGGCACCGACTCAAGATCCTGAAGGTCATGATTATTATTGGTTTAGAGCCAAGCGTAATCAGCAGGTTTTTGATGATGATAATAAAGAGTTAGATGCTGCTAATAATCATTTTATCGCTATTACACCGCTTGGTTATGAAAGAACAGATTATGTTTTCTATGAAAAGTTGTTAGCTAAATTTGAGTGATAATGGTTGATTGTGAAGTCGTCTTCCAATATTTTGGAAGACGAATGAGTAAAGGTTAATCGGTTAGTGATTAACTATCTTTAGTTTTTTCATTTTTAACCAGTGCACAAAACAGTAATGATATTGCAACCATCACTAGCGCTATCCAATAGATAACTTCATGCCCATAGGCTTGAGAAACAAACCCCTGCAACATACCTGCCAGTATAACGCTAAAAATAATCCCATTATTAAAGAGTGTTGAGGCAACACCCATTCTGGTTGGCAACAGATCCTGAAAGTAGATAATGCCAATATTTGCTACAATTCCTATAAATACTGCGTTAAACAACTGTAGCGCCAATAAAGCAACTTTGCCAGTACAAAAAATCATACCAATATAAAAAATGAATCCACTTATAATGGCAATAAAAAATAAATTTCGTTTGCCCAAATAAGGCACTAAAAATCCTGCAATGAGCATCACGGGGATTTCAATACCAGCAGCCAATCCCATTAAAATACCGGGTAAAGAGTCGGGAAGATGTAAAACGAGATCAACGTAGAGTGGCATGTCGATAATGTACATCATGTTAGCCGTCCACATAAATACCGTGGATAATAATAAACAAACCACATTCCAATTTTTCCAAAGTGGTATATTGGTCGCTTGTAAATCTGCTGCGCTGCTGAGTTGTGAGGTAGGATTTTTTTCGACCGATGGTAAGAATATCGCAACACATAACATCGCTATTATAAACATGGACATTGCAGTTAAATACATGACAGTAAAGCCAAACCCTAAAGCTAAACCGAATGATATTGGCGGACCAAATACCCATGCCAATGATAACTGAGCACGTATTAATGAGTTAAAAGCAACCACATTACGCCCTGATTTTACTGCATATTCACGTGCTAGAGCAAAAATTTGTGGCATGGCAGCCGATGATAATGCGGCAAAGAGAACACCTAGCGTGATCAATATAAAATAGTGACGCGTAAAAGCAAAAGTAACACTATTGGCAACGCCCATTAAACAGCAAAATATAACAATATAGCGCCTATCCCCTTTTTTGTCAGAATATTTTGCTAATAGAAAACTACCAACAATGCTTGCTAAAGCATTTATCGAGAAGAACAACCCGACTAAATGGGAATTGACATTCACTTCAAATGTTAAGAAACGACTTAATGTAGGTGATTGCAAAGCGCCTGCAATACCGACAATAAAGGTCGTAATTAGAAAGGCCAAAAAGACAATACTCTGTTTTTGACGAAAGGATGAAGCTTTAGACATAAACTTTCTCTATCATTTTATTTTGTACAATTATAAACATAAAAAAGAACGGTATACAGTGAAAGAAAGAAATAAAATGGATAACTTTGAGATTTAATTTTTAGCTTATCTTGTACTCAATATTTAAGATCTACCCCAGCAATGAAATAAAAAAAAGATTTCTTTTTATTTTTTTAGGCGTACAATCAAAATCATCCATAAGAAGAGGTAACGTTATGTTATATAATAACAATTATATACAACTCCATCATGAAAATCATGCCCATTGTCATAAGGATTGTCAAAATATTGCCCACAATCATAGACATGATAATCATCATTCCCATGATGCAAATGACAATCACGGTGCAAGCCATGGCTGTGAAAATGAAGGTTCAACGAAAAAAAATGAGATAGAAGATCCTCCGGAAGATCCTGAGCGGAAAAGCCAGAATGTTAAATTAACCTGGAAAATCAATGGTATGGATTGCGCTCATTGTGCAAGTAAAATCGAAAATGCTGTAAAAACACTACCAAATATTCATCAAACCAAAATTATTTTTTCTACTGAAAAGTTAATCGTTTTTGTTCCTAAGCATGATGAAACCGTAATAAAAACGATTGAAGACAAAGTGATAGAATTAGGTTATACCCCGATTTTTGAAACCACACCCAATCAGGCTCATCATCATGAGCATTCTCATAGTTTTGTTAAAAAAGCCTTCCTACCATTAGGAATTTTAGGCTCTTTCATTGTGATAAGTTATCTTATTTTATTAGCGAATCACACAGCCGGGGAATATGCTTTTATCATTACTGCAATTGTCGGCTTAGTACCGATTTTGAAAGAAGCTTTAATATTAACGCGTAGTGGTACACCATTTGCCATTGAATCATTGATGAGTATATCAGCTTTAGGTGCGCTTTTCATTGGCGCTGCTGAAGAAGCCACCATGGTACTTTTTTTGTTTATGATAGGTGAAATGTTAGAAGGCTTTGCAACCAGTAAAGCTAAAAAAGGGATTTCATCACTTGCGCATTTAATGCCTCAAGAAACGGTGCTCATTATTGATGGTAAAAGAAAAACCGTTGCAAGTCATAGTTTGAAACCTGACGATATTATCGAAATTTCATCAGGAGGACGACTACCTGCTGACGTGATTTTAATGAGTGAACAGGCCAGCATTGATGAAAGTGCCTTAACAGGTGAATCCATTCCGGTCAATTATCTATCCGGGGATAAAATTTTGGCAGGATCGCTGGTTGTTGATAATACCATTAAACTTAAAGTCATTTCGCAATCTGGACAAAATGCCGTAGATCGCATTTTACAATTAATTGAAGATGCTGAAGAACGTAAAGCACCCATTGAGCGATTTATTGATAAATTTAGCCGCTACTATACCCCAGCTATCGCCGTGTTTGCATTGTTGGTGATTGTCATTCCTCCCCTACTACTTAATCAAGATTGGTATACTTGGGTATATCGAGGATTGACGTTATTATTAATTGGTTGTCCTTGTGCATTGGTAATTTCAACGCCGGCCGTCATCACATCTGCCCTATCCAATGCGGCCAAGCAAGGTGTATTAATTAAAGGTGGAGCGGCTTTGGAACATATTGGTTCAATCAAAATGGTGGCATTTGATAAGACTGGAACCCTAACCGAAGGCAAGCCAAAAGTCACCGATGTCATAGCTCAATCTGTTACCTCACAACAATTACTGACCCTTGCGGCGGCAATTGAAAGCGGTTCGCATCATCCTTTAGCAAAAGCCATCGTTGATTATGCAATCCAATATCAGATTGAAGTAAGTGAGGCGAGTGATCGTAAAGCCATTGCGGGAGTAGGGATTGAAGGCAATATCGATAATCAAACTTATTATATTGTTGCACCCAATAAAGTAACCGTGGTATCCGAACCATTAAATGATGAAGATGCGCAAAAAATCCATCAACTTGAAAGCACAGGTAAAACCGTAGTGGTGGTTGTGACACAACAGAACTTAATAGGAATGATCGCCTTGCAAGATGTGTTACGTGCTGATTCCATGACTGCAATAAAAGCTCTTGATGATCTGGGTCTTAAAACCTTAATGCTTACTGGTGATAATCAACGTGCGGCAAAAGCCATTGCAAACGAATTGGGAATTGATTATCGTGCAGAGTTATTACCAGCAGACAAACTGATCGAAATTGAAAAAATTCGTAACATGACTTCCATTGCAATGGTTGGGGATGGCATCAACGATTCACCTGCAATGAAAGCGGCTACAGTGGGCATTGCTATGGGCAGCGGTACCGATGTAGCGTTAGAAGCAGCGGATGCCGCATTAACCAAAAATAGCTTGCTCAGTTTGCCTAATTTAATTTGTTTAACCCGCTTTGCTAACCGTAATATTAAGCAAAATATTACCCTTGCATTGGGTATCAAGTTAGTGTTTTTAATAACAAGTCTATTTGGTTATACTGGATTGTGGTTAGCGGTATTAGCCGATTCCGGAACAACCGCCATTGTGACAGCCAATGCTTTGCGAGTACTAGGTTTTAAAAGTAAAAAAAACAAAATTTAACTCGCTATTTAAAAACTATTCCATGTAATAAATGGAATAGTTTTTTATTGGTTAATCATCACCACGCAATGAGATTTCACCGCCAATATGTGCATAGATTTTTCCATCTTGTTCAAGCATTAAAGCACCTTGCTCATTAATACCTTTAGCAATACCACGGATAATATTATTACCAATAAGCAGCTTTACAGGTCGATTAGCAAAGTTATCTAATCGTTTCCAATCGTTTATAAAAAACGCTAGGCCTTGTTTTTCAAATTCAGATAATTTGATATTCAAGTTTTTGACAATGCACGCAACAAGTAAATTACGATCAACCTTTCCTAAATTCGCCCATTTTTGGTTTACAATATTAGGATCTGGATTATTCATCATTAAGTTGATGCCAATACCAATTACTGCATGTGCACAATCGCCAGTTTTACCTGCTAACTCAATTAATATACCAGCTAATTTTTGGTCGTTAAGATAAAGATCATTAGGCCATTTGACTTTGATATCTTGTCCGGATATCTCTCGTAAAGTATCGGCTATCACAATCCCGACAACTAAGCTCAATCCCATTGCAGCAGCTACGCCCTGCTCTAACTGCCAATACATAGAAAAATAAAGGTTAGAACCAAATGGTGAAAACCATTTACGCCCACGTCGACCGCGCGCTTTAGATTGAAATTCCGCTACACAACAATCACCCGAGTAAAGTTGCCCAATTTTATCAAGTAAATATTGATTGGTAGAATCAATAATAGGTAAAATCTCGCAACGACTGTCTGCTTGATAATAATGATCAATTTTAGTTTTTTTAAGTAAATCGATCGGTGCAGTTAAACAGTAACCCTTACCTTGTACCGATGTGAAATCAAGCCCCCATTCGCGCAACACTTTCATATTTTTATTGATTCCAGCGCGAGTTATTCCAAAACCCACTGCAAGTTCTTCCCCTGAATGAAATTCGCCGTCCGCTAAGATTTCAATTAATTTGAGTGCATTTTGGTGACTGCGCATTGATTCCTCTTTTTTTAACTAATAAAGCAATAAAATAAAGTGAGATTATAGCAAAACTGACAAATAAATAAGTATTATTCGTTTTATCCATAACATAAGCAATCGCTGCTGGAGCAATAAGACTACCTAGCGTGTTAGTTAATAACATGGCTTGATTCATCGCTACAATATCTTGCTTTCTTACACACGAACATGCCCATGCCATAGATATAGGATAAATGGTGTAAATTGTTGCTCCTAACAAGATAATGGCTAATGTATCAAACCAATTAAATATCAACAGTACACAAGCAAAAAGCATTAATATGGATTCAAACAATAATACAACTTGTCGACCAAATTTATCGGCACACCAATTAGCCGGCATTTGTGCTATCACTCCTGATAAAATAAGCAAAATCATCCAATTAGCAACTTGAGTGTCGTTATAGCCTAAATGAGAATAATAAGCGGGTAATAAAGAATAGAGCGATCCGATCAACATGCCAGCAATCACACACCCAATCAGACCAATGCGTGAAGGTTTATTCAAAATCATAGGAATGATGTTAAAACTGCTTTTTTTGCGTTTCGGTAATTTATAATGAGTCAGCAAAATGAATAATATTGCCAGACCCATTAATAAAGCAATCACTAGACCAAAATACAACACATTCTGCGGAAAATACTGTAATAGTGCTTGCCCTAACACCGTGCCTAAATAATAGGTGGTTAAATACACCGCTAGCATTTTTCCTCGAGTACGTACGGTTCCTGTTACTAAAATACAACTTTCAATCACCACCCAAGTTACTGCACAGGCAATACCAATAAAAAATCGCCATATTACCCAGCTATAAAAATCCATTGAAAAGCTTAAACCAATAGTCGCAATAGCAAAGATAATACAACTGTAGGTATAGGTATAACGAGCGTTAAATTTACCAATAAACCAATTAGCAAAAATGGTACCAAACAAGTTTCCAGCAAAGTAACTTGAACCGACTAAACCAATTTGCCCTAGTGAAAACTCATTACGCACTAACCATAACGGCACTTGGGTATTGAGTGCCGATAAAGCGATTGTCACAAATAATAAGCTTGTTAATAAAATAGGAAATGAATAAGAATGTTTCATCGTTTTTTACTATATTGTTGTTTAATTATAATTGTTACTTGATTATAAATTATTTTTTGCTACCTAAATGATGGACAATTTAAATTTATAACAGTGTTAGTTATAAAAAGTTATCTACATCAATTTCAGCTGTTTGGCCAATAAAACGAATTTCAGGCGAGAGACTAACCGAAAATTTTCGCAATACGGCATTTCGAACATAACGCGCTAACTCAACCACATCTTGAGCCGTTGCATTATTTTTATTGACTAATACTAGTGCTTGATTTTGATGCACTGCAGCACCACCTAATTGAAATCCTTTTAAACCACATTGATCAATAAGCCAACCCGCAGCGAGTTTGACTTGATTATCTGCTTGGGGATATATTGGCATGGTTGGGTAAATTTCAAGTAGTTTATCGGCAACTCTTTTGTCAACTACTGGATTTTTAAAAAAACTCCCCCCATTTCCTAGCACCTTAGGATCAGGCAGTTTGCTAAGACGGATTTCACAAACTTTATCAAAGATCATCTTAGGGGTAACATTTTTCGGATCAAAGTTACGTAATTCGCCATAGGTTAACACAGGCTGCCACTGTTTAGGTAATTTAATCCCGACATAAATCACCGCATACCCATCTGCATACTGCTGTTTAAAAATACTTTCACGATAACCATATTGACCATCCGTTACCGTAATGATTTTTCCAGTAGCAAGTTCTAATAATTGCACATAATCTGCCACTTTTTGAAACTCAACGCCATAAGCGCCAATATTTTGAATTGGTGCTGAACCTACACAACCTGGAATTAACGCTAAATTTTCAAGCCCCGCGATATTATTCGCAATAGTATGTAATACAAGTTGATGCCAAATTTCGCCCGCACCCACTTTTAAATTCCAGGCTTTTTCGGTTTCGGTAACAGTAATACCGTCAATTCGATTAACAATCACAATTCCTTGAAAATCACAAGTAAAAAGCGTATTACTACCTTCACCAAGCATCATAATTGGTAGATTCTGATGATTATTTTGCCAAACATGCATTAATTGTTCAACCGTAGTTACTGTTACCACTTTTTGAGCATAAACTTCAAGATTAAAGGTATTTGGGATTCTTTGTTTCATTCATTACAACCTTATCAGGGTGGAAATAGACAGCCAATAATAAATTGTTTTAGATGTTTTAGATGTTTTATTCGATATTACTGGGTAATTTATCACTTATGGCTGCATATATTATCACAGTGGTTAATCTTATATTATTAATTATTTAATCCCGAATCATTATAAGATTATTGGCAATCCAAAATATGTACATTTATTAATATTTTAATTACAAAAATGTGATAATGATCGACTTTGGTGGATCAATTAATCAAATAAACGGCTAAAGTCATGCTTAAATCTTTTTTGTTTTTTTAGATCATGTATTATAGATGCCTGAGTGATGTCTTTTAAAATTACAGTTAAACTGATTATTGTTTATAGATAAATTTAGTGCAAATAATAGACGTTATCATCTAGATTTCATATCAAGGGTGTTATTACTTAAATGACTATTATAAAATAGACAGCTACATATGAAGACTTGTTCGAGTGACTGTTGTTCCTTAATTCGTACCCACGCATATAAGCTTATAGTAAAATGCCGGTATGAAGATAACTTGTAACAAGATACGTTTTTGATAAGTTCGAGGAAATTATGAAAAGAGTTTTTATTATGATCCTAGATTCGTTTGGGATTGGGAGTGCCAAAGATGCGCCAAAATTTGGTGATGAAGGCGCCGACACATTAGGTCATATTGCCGAACAATGCGCATTAGGAAAAGCAGAACAAGGACGCAGTGGCACACTTAAATTACCTAATTTAGGTAAATTAGGGTTAATTGAAGCCGCATATGAGTCAACGGGTCACTATCCAAAAGGCATGCAAACCGAAGGTGAAATTATTGGTGCTTATGGTTATGCTAGCGAAATTTCTTCGGGTAAAGATACACCCTCTGGACATTGGGAAATTGCTGGCGTTCCAGTATTGTTTGATTGGGGTTACTTTACCGATACAACCAATAGTTTTCCTCAAGATCTGTTAGATAAAATTGTCTCTCGCGCAAAACTTCCTGGTTACCTTGGCAATTGCCACTCATCGGGTACAGTTATTCTGGACGAGCTTGGTGCTGAACACATGGCGACCGGTAAGCCTATCTTCTATACATCCGCGGATTCAGTTTTCCAAATTGCTTGTCATGAAGAAACGTTTGGTTTAGACAAACTTTACGAAGTGTGCGAAATCGCACGTGATGAACTCAATAAAAGTGATTACAACATTGGTCGCGTTATTGCTAGACCTTTTGTTGGAAAAAAAGCAGGCGAATTTGTGAGAACTGGTAATCGCCATGATCTTGCGGTTGAGCCACCAGCACCAACCATGTTAAAGAAATTGGTTGACGAAAAACAAGGCAACGTTGTTTCGATTGGTAAAATCGCTGATATATATGCCCATGTTGGGATCACCAAAAAGGTTAAAGCAACAGGCATAGAAGCTTTATTTAATGCCTCATTAGAAGAAATTAAACAAGCCAAAGATAATACCATTGTTTTTACTAATTTTGTTGATTTTGATTCCTCTTATGGACACAGACGTGATGTAGCTGGTTATGCTGCTGCATTAGAATATTTTGATAGTCGCTTACCTGAAATGTTAGCGCTAATTGAACCAGGCGATCTTTTAATTATCAGTGCGGATCATGGTTGCGATCCAACTTGGGCAGGTACTGATCATACGCGCGAACATATCCCTGTTTTAGTGTATGGTGATAGTGTACCAGTAGGCTCATTAGGGCATCGTGAAACTTTTGCCGATATTGGACAAAGTGTCGCTGATTATTTTGATTTATCGGCAATGGAATATGGTAAATCTTTTATTAACAAGTAGCAAATGAAGTTAATGTAATCGTTTTTTGAAATAAAGATCAGGAGAATTAGATGTCTACCCCACATATTAACGCAGTTGATAATGCTTTTGCAGAAACAGTTTTGATGCCTGGCGATCCGTTACGTGCAAAATTTATCGCTGAAACATTTTTAGAGGATGCGCAAGAAGTAACAAATGTAAGAGCCATGTTAGGTTTTACTGGTTATTACAAAGGAAAAAAAGTTTCAATCATGGGGCATGGCATGGGCATTCCATCTTGTTCTATTTATGCAACTGAATTGGTTAAATTTTACGGTGTTAAAAACATTATTCGTATTGGCTCTTGTGGTGCCATTAGCCCTAATGTAAACCTTGGGGATGTGATAGTTGGGATGGGTGCTTGCACCGATTCAAAAGTTAATCGTTTACGTTTTAAAGATAGCGATTTTGCTGCAATTGCCGATTTTGATTTAACCTGTAATGCTGTTAATGCTGCTAAAAATTTAGGCGTAAACGTAAAAGTGGGTAATCTATTTTCCGCTGATCTTTTCTACAGTGTCGATCCTGAAATGTTCGATATCATGGAAAAATACAATATTCTAGGCGTAGAGATGGAAGCTGCTGGTATTTATGGTGTGGCAGCTGAATACGGCGCAAAAGCACTTGCTATCTGTACGGTGTCTGATCATATTCGTAAAGGTGATGCGATGACGCCAGAACAGCGTCAGCTTGGTTTTAAAGAGATGATAACCGTTGCGTTAGAATCTGTACTATTCAATCAATAATCATAAATGGCAGATTAACTGCCATTTTTTTTAACTAAATATTGATAGGTAAAGCACTATAAAAATGATAATAGTATTTACCTAAATTTAAATTTTTTTATTCGTAATTGTTAGGCAATAGATTATCAAATATGTCATTTAATAAGGAATCAAAATGAATATTAAGTTTAAACTTAAGATTATATTTTTCTTACAATTTTTTATCTGGGGGAGTTGGCTGATCACCTTAGGTTCTTACATGATGGAGACGTTACATTTTAATGGTATGACAGTAGGTTCAGTGTATGGCACAATGGGGATAGCGTCATTATTTATGCCGGGCTTACTAGGTGTTGTGGCAGATAGATGGATTCCAGCTAATCGTTTATTCATGCTTTGTCATTTAATTGGTGCAATTACGTTATTTATTGCAGCATCAGTCACATCACCATTTATGATGGTAGTAATAATTTTGATACATTGCCTTGCGTTTATGCCAACTATTGCAATTTCAAACTCCATCTCTTATTCTTGCTTAGAAGCACAAAATCTTGATGTAATTTCCCAATTTCCGAAAATAAGAATTTTTGGTACTATTGGCTTTATTGTCGCCATGTGGCTAGTAAGCTTCTTAAAATTTGGATTAAGTAACATGCAACTTTATATTGCTGCTGCTGGTTCAATTTTACTTAGCTTATATTCATTAACACTACCATTAATTACCATTACTAAAGACAACTCGAAAAGAAAATCTTTAGCTAGTTCTTTAGGGTTAGACGCATTTGTATTGTTCAAACAACCAAGAATTGCAATCTTTTTTGTCTTTGCCGTTTTTCTTGGTGGTATTTTGCAAATAACGAATACGTTTGGTAATCCGTTTTTACTTTCGTTTAAAAGCATTCCTGAATATGCCGATAGCTTAGTTGTGCAATACCCTTCAGTATTATTGTCTATTTCACAAATGTCTGAAGTAGTGTTTATTCTGTTTGTTCCATTTTTTATGAAACGACTTGGTATCAAATATGTCATGTTAATTAGTATGCTTGCTTGGGTAGCGCGTTTTGGTTTATTTGCTTACGGTGATCCGTCTCCAACAGGCTTTATATTACTGCTTTTATCTATGATAGTTTACGGATGTGCGTTTGATTTTTATAATATTTCTGGCTCAATGTATGTTGAAAAATCGGTCTCACCAAGTATCCGTAATAGTGCGCAAGGTCTATTTATGATCATGACCAATGGTTTCGGAGCTTATTTAGGTTCAACCATCAGTGGCATTGTTGTTGATCATTACACAATAAATGGCCTTATCGATTGGCGTACCATATGGCTCATTTTTGCTGGTTACTCTTTATTATTGGCAGTGGTGTTTATGATCATTTTTAAAAATGATGACTTAAATAAACCAACAGCTGCAAATAGTTAATTAATCATTTGTGACGTGTTAAATAAAACTCTTATAATCAAAGTGTTGGCAGCAACCACGGTTGTTGCCTTCTTGCAAAATATGTAATGCATTACAATGACTTTAATGCATCTTACTGCATAAAAACTGATTAAGTTACATAAAATGTATGGCAATGAGATGTCTGATCAAGGTAAAATAGTAAAGATTATGATTAACAAAGCTAAAGTTGTTATGCTTAGCTTTCCAATCAGTGTTTTTCATATCATTATTATTTATACTTAATTGGCAAAATAAACTAGATAAAATATTAAATGAATACACATACTGTTCCAAAAGTTATTTTACATGAGCATATTGAAGGTAGTATTACACCTTTTATGGCAAAACAGTTAGCCGAAAAAAATCGCATCGTTTTTCCTGAATCTTTATGTTATAAAGCAGGTCAATATGATGCAAACGAGTATAAAAATGGTCGATATTGCTATGATGAAACTGACTTTGTTCAATTCATTCAAACTTATGACACTGTTTCCAATTTTGTAAAAACGCCCGAAGATTATTATTTAATTACCTACGACTTCCTCAGTAGAAATGCCAAACAAGGATTAATATATTGCGAGCTTTTCATCTCTCCTTTTCATATCTGTACGACTAAAATTGAGGATGAAATTATTTGGGATCAAAAAAGATTTCAACAAACACTCAGTCAAATGGATAACGCCATTACGGATATACAAAAAAAGTATAATATGACTGTTAGGTATCATGTTATCGGTGTTAGGCATCTAGGCGCTAAAATCGTTTATGACACATTACGTTTTATTAAAGATAATCCTCACCAATTTATCACTGGATTTAATATTGCGGGAAATGAAAGTTTTGGTCATTTTGATGATTTTAAAGATGCGCATGAATTAGCAACTCAGCTGAAACTAAAAAAATCTTATCATGCAGGCGAAATTGAGTCTGCTGAAAGCATTATTCAAGCACTCAAACATGGGGCACAAAGAATTGGACATGGTATCCGCGCTATTGAGAACAACAACTTGATTCGTGAGTTGGTTGAGAAAAAAGTGACTTTAGAAATTGCTTTAACCAGCAATCGTATACTGGTTAATGAACTTCATGGCGATATTCGAAATCACCCTGTTCGCCAACTTTATGATTACGGTGTACGTATAACATTAAATACAGATGATGCCGGAATTTTTGGTACAGACATCGAAAAAGAGTATCACCTTGCCTCATCAATATTTGGTTTTTCAAGATTAGAATTATTGGATATTACTTTATGTGGTATTGATGCCGCTTTTGTTGAAGATTCAGTAAAAGAGCAATTAACTAACGATGTTTTGTCATGTTTTACATTAGATGACAAACAAACACTCCAAGCAGCAATCCATGACACAAATTATCATCCTGCAATTATAGAACGATTCATTAAATATCAAAAGTCACTACCAATAACGAGTTAGTGGATAACCATGTCAGAGAAATAGGAGATTTATATGAACAAAAACAAATTAACGTTATCCCTTTTAACCCTATTCATTTCTGGCACTCTTCAAGCCGCTACTGTTGATCTTAGAATAATTGAAACCACTGATTTACATGGCAACATGATGAATTATGATTATTTTAAAGATCAGCCTGTTGATACATTTGGATTAGTGAAAACAGCCAATCTTATCCATCAAACAAGAAGTGAAGTAAAAAATTGCGTCCTTGTTGATAATGGTGATCTGATTCAAGGTAGTCCAATGGCCGATTATGCCCTAAATAAAGGATTAAAAGATGGCGAGATTCATCCTGTTTATAAAGCAATGAATACGCTTAATTATGTTGTAGGCAATATTGGTAATCACGAATTCAATTTTGGCTTAGATTATTTACAAAAAAGCCTTTCAGGGGCTAAATTCCCCTATGTCAATGCCAATGTTTATGATGCAAAAACCGGCAAACCCTACTTTCAACAATATATTATTATTGATACCCCCGTTATTGATCGAGATGGCAATCAACATATTATTAAAATTGGTTATATTGGATTTGTTCCTCCGCAAATTATGCAATGGGATAAACTTAACTTAAATGGAAAAGTAGTAGTAAAAGATATCACTGAAACTGCAAAAAAATTAGTCCCTGAAATGAAAAAGCAAGGTGCTAACGTTATAATTGCTATTCCACACTCAGGTGTATCTTCTGAACCATATAAAGCGTTAGCGGAAAATTCTGTTTATTATTTGAGTCAAGTTGAGGGAATTAATGCAATTATGTTTGGTCATTCGCATGGTGTTTTCCCAAGTGACGATTTTAAATCTTTACCCAATACCGATATTAAAACAGGCAATATCAATCACGTCCCTTCCGTAATGCCAGGTCAATGGGGTAGCCATTTAGGTGTCGTTGATTTAGTGCTTGAAGGCGACAGCACTAATTGGCAAGTAACGTCGGGAAAATCAGAAGCTCGCCCTATTTATGATATAAAAAATAAAAAAGCATTAGTACAGGCTGATCAACAGATAACTGAAATTTTAAAACAAGATCATCAAGGTACTCGAGAATTTGTAGGCAAACCCATTGGCAAAGTTTCGAGCGATATCAACAGTTATCTTGCACTAGTAGAAGATACATCCGCATTACAAATTATCAGTGATGCACAAATAGACTATGTAAAACAGTTTATTCAAGGCGATCCAGATTTGGATGGATTACCCATTTTATCCGCCATTGCTCCATTTAAAGTGGGTGGTCGAAAGAACGATCCTGATGCATATGTTGATGTTAAAAAAGGCGATTTATCGTTTAGAAACGCTGCCGACATCTACCTTTATCCAAACATTTTAAGTGCGGTTAAAATTACTGGTAAAGATGTTAAACAATGGCTGGAATGCGCTGCTGGTGTATATAATCAAATAGATGTTAACTCTACTCAACCACAATATCTCATTAATTGGGATAAGTTTAGAACTTATAATTTTGATGCAATTGATGGCGTCAGTTATCAAATTGATGTGACAGCACCACCACGTTACGATGGCAATTGCCAGTTAATTAATCCAAAATCTGAAAGAATTAAAAATCTAACTTATCAGCAACAGCCTATTGATCCTAATCAAACATTTTTAATTGCGACCAATAATTATCGTGCTTACAGCGGTATCTTTCCGGGAACAGGCGAAAAAAATGTTAAGTTTAATTCACCTGACGATTTAAGGGTGATTTTATCTGCTTATATTACCAATACTACGAAAAAAGCGGGTATGGTGAATGTCAAGGTAGATAACAATTGGCGAATTGCACCAATTATGAGCGATAAACCATTGGATATTCGCTTTGAATCTTCGGCAACGGATGAGGCAAAAGCTTATATAGAAAAACATTCGCTTTATCCGATTAAATTTATTGAAAAAGATGCATTAGGCTTCGGTGTTTATCGACTTGATTTACAGTCATCAAACACAAATACTAGAAATCATAAATAGTACCATTAAGACTCAAAGGATTATCGATATGAAAATTGAAAAGTTAATCGAACTTGCTAAATCTGCGCGCTCAAGAGCCTATGTGCCTTATTCTAAATTTCAGGTTGGCGCTGTGCTCATTACTGAAGATGACGAAGCAATTTTAGGCTGTAATGTCGAAAATGCGTCTTACGGATTAGCCAACTGTGCAGAACGCACCGCCATTTTTAAAGCCGTGTCAGAGGGCAAACGCAAATTTAAAAAATTAGTGGTTATTGGTGATACGGATGGTCCTATTTCACCTTGTGGTGCTTGTAGACAAGTCATCAGTGAATTTTGTGCTAAAGATATGCCAGTAATTCTGACCAATCTTCAAGGAAAAATCCAAGAGACAACCGTAGGTGAATTATTACCTTGGTCTTTTTCGCCAAATGATCTGGATTAGTTAGAATCAATTGCAAGTAAAATGGATAAAATTAGATATAAAAAGCCCCTTACCGTAGTTAAAACTTTTTTGACTATATTTTCATACATAAACGCAACTGAACGTTTATGTAATTTTTATATGATCAAGTTGATAAACTAATTTGATTTATTGTTTTAAGTGAGAGAGATAATGAGATTTGTAGATATTATTGAAAAAAAACGTGATGGCAATGCTTTAAGCACAGAAGAAATTCAATTTTTTATCACTAACTACACCAATGGCACCATTCCAGATTATCAAGTTAGTGCATTATTAATGGCCATTTATTATCAAGGTATGACATCAAAAGAGTGTGCAGATTTAACCAGTGCCATGATGCATTCAGGTGATACGGTTGATTTATCTTCAATCAACGGCATTAAAGTTGATAAACATTCAACTGGAGGTGTAGGTGATACCACAACTTTAGTACTTGCTCCACTCGTTGCAGCATTGGATATTCCCGTTGCAAAAATGTCAGGGCGTGGCCTTGGCCATACTGGCGGAACAAATGACAAATTCGAATCCATTCCAGGATTTAAAATTGAATTAGCTAAACAAGACTTTATCAATCAAGTCAATCAAAAAGGTGTCGCGGTAATCGGACAGTCAGGAAATCTAACTCCAGCAGACAAAAAACTGTACTCTCTTCGAGATGTGACAGCTACGGTTAATTCAATTCCATTGATTGCAAGCTCAATTATGAGTAAAAAATTAGCCGCAGGTGCAGATGCTATTGTGCTAGATGTGAAAACTGGTGACGGTGCGCTAATGAAAAACATGGCGGATTCCGAAAAATTAGCTCAAGAAATGGTCAACATTGGCAATCAAATTGGTCGTAGAACTATGGCGATTATTTCAGACATGTCTCAACCACTTGGTTATGCAATTGGTAATGCATTAGAAGTTAAAGAAGCTATTGACACTTTAAAAGGACATGGTCCTGCTGACTTAACTGAATTGGTGTTAACACTTGGCAGTCAAATGGTCGTATTAGCAAATAAAGCCAAAACACTTGATGAAGCACGGGAAAAACTGCAAGAGGTCATCAAAAATGGCAAAGCTGTAGAAAAATTTAAAACCTTAATCGAAGCTCAAGGTGGAGACAATTCTGTAGTTGACCATCCGGAAAAATTAGCCAGTGCGCCATATCAAATTGCCCTCCCTGCACTTAAATCAGGTTACGTTTCAAAAATTATTGCTGATCAAATAGGGATTGCAGCGATGCAACTTGGCGCAGGTCGAGCAACAAAAGAAGATATTATCGATCCAGCTGTTGGAATTATGTTACATAAAAAAGTAGGTGATAAAGTTGCCGAAGGTGAAGCATTGCTCACTATACATGCGAATACCGATAAAATTGATGCAATCAAACAAAAACTCTATGATAACATTACTATTAGTGATAATGCGATAGAACCGCAATTGATTTATAAAGTCATTACGGAATAATTATAACGCCAAAGGAGTTAGGAGGCACCATGTATCATTTACAATTATATAAAAAACTGTCACTGATTGCCATTTTAGGGTTATTTTCTGTTCATGCTTTGGCTGATCAATCAACCGATCAAACTTGGCAAAAAGACAAGCCTTACCGATTTACAATTTTACATACCAACGATCACCATGGTCGTTTTTGGCAAAATGATATTGGTGAATATGGACTTGCCGCTCAAAAAACAGTTGTAGATCAAATCCGCAAAGAAGTTGCAGCAAAAGGTGGTAAATTACTGTTACTGTCTGGTGGTGATATTAATACTGGTGTCCCTGAATCTGATGTGCAGCACGCGAAACCCGATTTTATTGGTATGAACGAAATTGGGTATGATGCTATGGCGGTGGGCAATCATGAATTTGATCATCCACTGCCAATCATTCGTGAACAACAAAAATGGGCTCAATTCCCATTTTTATCGGCCAATACTTACTTTAAAAACAGCGATAATCGTGTTTTTGATGCCTATAAAATGTTTAACTTAAATGGTATTAAAGTAGCCGTATTTGGATTGACTACAGACGATACCATCTTTTTAGCTTCTCCTAAAAATATTGACGGTATTGAATTTCGTAAAACCTTACCCGAAGCACAAAAAGTCATTGCTCAAATCAAGAAAACTGAACACCCTGATATGATTATTGCTGTCACTCATATGGGACATTATGAAAATGGTGAACACGGTTCAATGGCCCCTGGCGATGTTGAATTAGCTCGAGGACTGCCAACTGGCGAATTAGATATGATTGTTGGGGGACATTCACAAAACCCAGTTTGTATGGCAAGTCCTAACAAACGAATTACCGAGTACGTACCGGGTACACCTTGTGCACCTGATCAACAAAATGGCACTTGGATTGTTCAAGCCCATGAATGGGGAAAATACGTTGGTCGTGCCGATTTTATCTTTTTAAACGGTAAAATTACTCTAGAAAATTACCAATTAATTCCAATCAATCTAAAAAAAGAAGTGGATAACGGTAATGGAACCAAGCGTCTTGAATATTACACTAGTGAAATCCAACAGAACCAAAATTTGTTGGAAACCCTAAAACCTTATCAAGAACAAGGTAAACAGCAATTATTAGTAAAAACTGGTGCATTATCAGGGCGGCTTGAAGGCGATCGTGATGTAGTTAGATTCCAACAAAGTAATATGGGTCAATTCTTACTCAGTGCTTTTGTTGAAAAAACGAAAGCTGATGTTGGCATTATGTCGGGGGGAATGATTCGTGATTCACTAATTGAAGGTGATATTACTTATCGCGATATTCTCAAGGTTGAACCTTTTGGTAACAGCGTAGTCTATTTTGAATTAACTGGAAGCGAATTAATCGATTACCTTAACGTTGCGCTTAGCAAAAAACAGGGTTCAGGCGGTTATGCTCATTTAAAAAATATTACGTTAACTAAAGTGGGCAACAATATTGAAGATGTAAAAATTAATCATCAACCATTGGATCTGAAAAAAACGTATCGCATTGCGACTCTTGACTTTCTAGCTGCAGGAGGCGATGGCTACCCAATAACCAATACTTCACCCTCTTATGTGGATACCGGTTATCGAGACGCCGATGCAGTAAAACAATATTTTGAGTCACATTCCCCCATCAAGGCAAAAGATTATGAGCCTTTAAATGTTATTTTAGAAAAATAATCTTATGGTTTTATGGATTAAAATTATTAAGATAGACAATAAACGGCACTGATAACGATGATATTCAGTGCTTATCATTACGTAATTAGTCATAGAGATTTAATGTTGCTCTCAGCATATAGGTAATACAGAGGTATTTATGAACATGACCGAATTTCAACAAAACTGTTATAATATTGTGACCGATCCTAATTTGTCACCGAAACAAAAATCTAACCTACTTGCCTTAGCCGCTGAAAATCATTTACCTTATGTTAATTTGGATAAAGATACCAAGAAAGCTTTAGATGAACGTGTGATTTGTGACATGTTCGAAGGTCATGCACCTTATAAACCTCGTTATGTATTGCCTGATTATGCAAAATTTCTTCAGCAAGGATCGGAATACTTAGAACTCGAGCCGGCAAAAACGTTTGATGATGCATTAACTATGCTAACTATTGCTTATCATCATGTTCCATCGGTGACAGGTATGCCTGTTTATTTAGGATGTTTAGATCAAATCTTATTGCCTTATGTCGGTAATCTTAGCGAAGAAGATCTTTATCAACGCCTAAGACATTTTTGGGTAATGCTTGATCGCAATTTACCTGATGCGTTTATGCATGCTAATATTGGACCAACTGACAATGTTATCTGCCGTACTATTTTACGCGTTGATAGAGAACTTAAACAAGTCGCCCCTAATTTAACTTTTATTTATGATGAAAATATTACTCCGGAATCATTGCTATCCGTTGCCATAGAAAATATCTGTGAAACGGCTAAACCACATATCGCCAACAATAAGATGATCAAAAAAGATTTTGATGATAAAGGTTATGGAGTGGTGAGTTGTTACAACTCTTTACCTCTTGCAGGTGGTGGCAGTACTTTATCTCGAATTAATCTGAAAGAGGTGGCATTACGCAGTAAAAATATTGACGATTTTCTAGAAAATACCTTGCCTTATTATTGCTTTTTACAATTAAATTTAATCAAAGCAAGATCGGAATTTCTTTATGAGAAATCGAATTTCTTTACAAATAGCTTTTTAGTCAAAGAAGGATTAATTGACGCGACACGATTTGCACCTATGTTTGGTATCTATGCCATGGCTGAGGCGGTGAATATTCTACAAGAGAAATCTAACCTAGCTGGTCGATATGGTGTGGATGAAGAAGCTAATGAACTGGCTTCCACCATTTCTAAACAATTAGCCGACTTTATACATCGTCATCCAATTAAGTATGCCTGGCAAGGCAAAGCGATGTTGCATGCCCAATCAGGCATTAGTACTGATAGAGGAGCAACACCTGGTTTACGCATCCCGTATGGTCATGAACCAGATCCAGTTACCCATATTATGGCACTGTTCAAACATCATCAATATTATACATCGGGTATCAGCGATATTTTAACGATTGATAAGACCATTAAAAGTAATCCATCAGCCCTACTTCAAATCTGTAAAGCCGCATTTGAGTTTGGTTTTAGAGAATTTACGGCTAACATCAGTGGTAACGATTTAGTGCGTGTGACAGGCTATATGGTTAGACTTTCGGATATTGCTAAATATAAAAAAGAAGGCTCTCGCACTAATACAACATTCCTAGGTAGTGAAGCAGCCGAAGATACCGTAAATAATAGTTATCTATGCCGTACTCCACGAGTCATCAGTCATGAACAAGCCATGGGCAATCGTTAATAAAATGTTACCTTTTTCTTGTGTAGATGGTCCGGGAAACCGGTTAGTCATCTTTTTACAAGGATGTAATTTCAAGTGTTTAAATTGCCACAATCCTTATACTATTTCACGGTGTAAGGATTGTGGTGAATGTGTTGCTACTTGTCCTCATCAGGCGTTAACATTTATCAATAACAAAGTTATTTGGCAAAGCTCAACTTGCCAACAATGTGATACTTGTATAAACACTTGTAACCACCATTCAACACCGATGACTTACCGATACAGTATTGAAGATATTTTAAAACTCATACGCAAATATTTGCCTTTTTTAAATGGTATAACCCTCAGTGGTGGTGAGGCAACACTGCAATTAGCCTTTATTGAAAAACTGTTTAGTGAGATTAAAGGCGCTCAGGATTTAAAACACCTAAGCTGTTTTATTGACAGTAATGGATATTTACCTCAATTGGGCTGGCAAAAAATAGCCAAAGTAATGGATGGCGCAATGATTGATCTTAAAGCATGGGATAATCAAGTACATGAAGCATTAACTGGCAAGGGTAATTTAAGAGTTAAAAAATCAATTGAATATCTTGCAAAAATAAATAAATTATATGAAGTCCGATTTCTAATCATTCCTAAGCATACCGATTTACAGGATAAGGCCGAACACATAGCGCATTTTTTAAAGCAATTGGATGAAAATATAAAAATTAGAATCAATGCATTTCATCATCACGGAGTACAGGGTATAGCGAAAAACTGGCAATCGGCCACTCAAGATCAAATCGAATTGTTTGCCAAACAATTAAAAAATCACGGTTTATATAATATTACTCTTCCTAGCGTATATTTATAACTGCTATGCTTATAAACGTAAAATAATGAATGATATTTTACACATCATTAAGCCCAAAGAGTTATTACCAAAGATCCATTAAATAATCAATACATTAAATGATTACTCATGGCTTATTTAGCCTAAAAATTCTTATTAACGTTTCAAAATATTCACTTTTCGATTTGATCAATTAAAAATTCAATTAGATTAATATTTTGTACACATTGTGTAAGCAACATCCGGCTCTACAATAACGTTTCCTTCTACAATACCAACACTGTAGTATTTATAATTACCTAATACATCTTTCATAGAAGATACTTCATTTGTAAAGTAGAATTCATAATAGATAAAGTTTTTTAAATTGAGTACACCAGACAACATATCTCGACCTATAATATCTAAAGGTGCATAAAAATAGGTTTTACCCCATTCCGCAGTTAATCCCTCACCAATTGCTCTTCTGTATCCATTGCCTTTTACATAATAGTTATCGTTCGTTGTAGGAATGTAAGCTAAAGGAGAATTTGTTATCTCAGCTCGTGTTGGCAATCTATCATTATTTTTTTTACATAATTTATTTGAGTCTTGCCAATTACCAATCGGGTTATTTAAGAAATATAACCAATGTTTGATAGAAAAAGTGTAATAAAACTGGGCTAACGTTCGATTATTCGTAACTAATATCACAAATTTATCACCTTGATCGGGAACATTGTCAGTAAATTTAAATTCACTTTTAGAATCAGAGTTTGAAGCACGAAAAGTATTAACTAATGAATTATTAGGATTTTTTACCAATGTGTAACTATAGTCTGATATTGGATTTACAGGTACAATTCTGAAACGAGCCTCTGGAAAAGCATAGGTTGGAAAGTAATTACCATTTTGATCTTTTGCTGTAGCTATAAAGCCTTTATGAATAGTAAATTGATCACTGTTATAAGGAGGATCCACACTTATTGTATCCGCACCATAAGGTGCATAGTTATCCCCTTCGTTCCATCCATTATTTGTAATCAAGGCGAGTACACCGGGTCTAATGTAACAGATACCATCATCAGCACTCACTTGAAATGTTTTAGACACTTCTTTTGGTTGTGAAGTGTCAGGATCACCGTACTGAGTTTTAGCAATAAATTGAATGGTCAATTTTACCGAAAGATTTGCCTTAACGGTAGACGAATTACACACATCACTACCGAGTGATGCAGTGGAATCAGAGGGAATGATGTTATCGTTTTGATCGCGCCATTCTGCATTAATCGATTGAATGATGAAACTATCGACATTAGCAATTTTATCACCATCCACATCATAAATATCACTATCATTTAAACTTGAAGTATCAATACCAAATGAATAAAGGCTAGGTGAAGTATTATAGGCAACAGAAATCTTATTTGCTGTACCAGGAGAAATAATCGCAGGATCTAGACCATCAATTTTTAATTTAAACTGAATTCCGTTTAATACTTTTTCATCAGCGGTTTGACGTATTTCGGGTGCATTTCCAATGATTTTATTTACGGTCTGGGCAGAAAGAATAGCGGACGATTCATTAACCCAACTAAACAGCATCATAAAGAAAAAAGTAATACGTTTTAACAGTCTGGGAAAAATAAAGTTTCTATACAAACGAATAGAAGGATTCATTACTTTTTCTTTACTCATAAATTTCCTCATAAATTTTAATAAATTGATGAATTCAAAATTTATAGAATGAAAAACTCAGTTTTAATTAAATGATAAATATGACTTATTACATTTATTATCTATCAAAAGACAATATTAAATGCCGATACTAATAACTAAATTTATCCATGAGAAGGTAAAAATTAAACTGAGTAGAACTTAGATTTGATATTATGTGTTGCTTAATATTATTTTATAAAATCATAATGTTAATAACATTAGAAAAATATAAACTTTAGACAAATAATCGAAAAGCAAAATAAAAACAGTTAGTGTTAACTAAAAAAATAGAAGCTTAACTTTGCTAATTTAACTTAGTTTGTAAATATACGTTAAGAATACAGATGTGATTATTTTATAATATAACTTAGTTAAGTTGTCAATATGCTATTAATTAAGGGATATAAATCCCTTAATTAACAATATATTACTTATTTTTGTTGAATGCTACAGCAAAGGCGTTGCCCATTGCGCTATTAGCCTGTGTTGCAATTGGGCGATGTTTATTATTAGATGACGCACTTAAAGATTTATTATTCTCCACTTTAGAAGTTGCTGCTTCATCTAAACGCATTGATAAAGCAATACGTTTACGAGCAATGTCCACTTCCATCACTTTCACTTTAACAATATCGCCAGCTTTTACTATGGTTCGAGGATCATCAACAAATTTATTGGATAACGCCGAGATATGAACTAGACCATCTTGATGTACGCCAATATCAACAAAAGCCCCAAAATTAGTCACATTCGTTACAGCCCCTTCCATAATCATGCCTATTTTTAAATCTTCCATTGTTTCGATATTATCGGCAAACTGTGCAGTTTTAAATTCAGGTCTAGGATCGCGTCCTGGTTTATCTAATTCTTTAATAATGTCCGTTACGGTTGGAACACCAAAATGGTCATCAACGTAATCAACCGCTTTTAATGATTTTAGATAATTTGAATCACCTAAAATCTCTTTTAAAGTTTTATGATTTTTCTCTAAAATGCGTTCAACAACAGGATATGCTTCCGGATGAACCGCCGATGCATCAAGTGGATTTTTACCATTCATAATACGTAAAAAACCAGCACATTGCTCAAACGCTTTTGGACCTAAACGACTAACTTTTAACAACTGTTTACGATCGGTAAATTGACCGTTTTCATTGCGCCAATCAACAATATTTTTGGCAATAACTTTATTTAGTCCAGCAATACGCGCAAGTAACATCATTGATGCCGTATTTAAATTAACCCCTACCGCATTCACCCCATCTTCAACTACGGCATCAAGCTTTTTGGCTAACTGAGTCTGACTCACATCATGTTGATATTGTCCTACACCAATGGATTTTGGATCGATTTTTACCAGTTCCGCTAATGGATCTTGCAAACGACGAGCAATGGATACCGCACCTCGGATTGATACATCCAAATCCGGGAACTCTTGGGCAGCAAGTTCCGATGCGGAATAAACCGATGCTCCTGCTTCGCTGACAATGACTTTTTGTCCTTTAACTTCTGGATACTTTTTCTGAACATCCAGATAGAATCGTTCAGTCTCACGAGATGCCGTACCATTACCAATAGCCACTAATTCCACTTGATATTTAGTGCAAAGTGCAGCAACCATCATTGCTGCTTTATCAGCTTGTCCAGTGTGAGGATAAATCGTTTCGGTAGCAATTAGTTTACCTGTAGAATCCACAACAGCAATTTTTACACCTGTTCGTAATCCTGGATCCATACCCATGGTGACTTTCATACCAGCAGGCGCAGCCATTAACATATCATGTAAATTAGCTGCAAATACATTAATTGCTTCCTCTTCCGCACGTTCGCGTAAAGTGGTCATCAATTCGGTTTCCATGTGCATTAAAATTTTAATACGCCAGGTCCAGCTGATCACGGCTTTGCGCCATTTATCGGCAGGCTCATCATTCAATCGAATGCCTAAATGTTCAGAAATAAGCTGCTCGCAATAGCTCTCCTTTGGCGTTTCGTCAAATTGAGGATCAGCGTTTAACGACAGGTGTAAAATACCTTCGTTGCGTCCTCGAAACATCGCTAACGCACGGTGAGACGGGACTCTAGAAATAAGTTCACTTTGCGCAAAATAATCACGAAATTTAGCGCCCTCTTCTTCTTTACCAGCTACAACTTGCGAAACCAAGTTGGCATTATTCCACAGATAATGACGCACTTTAGCGAGTAAACTCGCATCTTCTGCAAATCGTTCCATTAAAATATAACGAGCACCATCCAATGCGGATTTAGTATCAGCTATACCTTTATCTTTATTAAGATATTGTTTAGCTTCATTCTCAGGATCCAACGTTGGATTTTGCCACAAACTATCAGCCAATGGCTCTAATCCAGCCTCGATCGCAATTTGACCTCGAGTACGGCGTTTTGGTTTGTAAGGTAAATAGAGATCTTCAAGTTCCGTTTTACTTAAAGTTTGGCTAATACTTTGGCTAAGATCTGACGTCAATTTACCTTGTTCATCAATTGACTTTAAGATGGTTTGTTTACGATCTTCGAGTTCGCGTAAATAACTTAATCGGTTGTCTAAAGTACGTAACTGGGTATCATCAAGACCACCTGTAACTTCTTTACGATAACGGGCAATAAAAGGAACAGTACTGCCTTCGTCTAATAATTGTATGGCCGCTAAAACTTGTTCTGGTTTTACGGTGAGTTCACCAGCTATAATATGGCTAATTTGAGTATTTATCATAGTATCTCAGTATATTATCGATTAACGGAATTTAATTTAATCATGCAAAAAGCTAATTATATAACAAGAGAAGGTTATTTGGCACTTGATCGTGAATTGAAATATTTATGGCGGGAAGAGAGACCTCGCGTTACTCAAGCCGTATCCGATGCCGCAGCACTAGGTGATCGCAGTGAAAACGCAGAATACATTTACGGTAAGCGAAGATTGCGAGAAATCGATAGACGTGTTCGGTTTTTAACAAAAAGATTAGAAATATTAACCATTGTTGATCCAGATCCAAAACAAGAAGGCAAAGTCTTTTTTGGCGCTTGGGTGAAATTAGAAGATGATGCTGGCAAATCGCATATTTATCGTATTGTTGGTGCTGACGAATTTGATCCCAAAAAAAATTGGATTTCCATCAATAGCCCCGTTGCCCGAGCGTTAATTGGTCATAAAGTGGATGATGAAATATCGGTCATAACACCAAATGGTAACACTTTTTTTTATATTTTAGAGATCAGTTATTCTCAATTAAATGAATAATGATTTTAACCACCTCATGATAAAAAAGAAGAATATTCATATCATGTACTGATTTTTTCAATAAAAAATAAGCAACCATATTGATTTGAGGTTAACGACTTGAAAGAATAAAAAATTAATTGAGATCATTTTTTACTGGGATAATGAACATGTTTCAAATCCAATAAATACTATTCCATACTTTTACAAATTTACTTAAGTAGTGATCAACAATATGCATGTAAATAGAAGATGTTAGCTACAAATTATGAATTATTAAGGTTACAATTACAATAATTTTTTATTATGTATCATCAAAATTATGATTACAGTCAATCATTTATACATATTTCCAATTAAATCACTTTCAGGTCTCTCCTTGCAAACCTCCAATACCGTTGATGGAGGTTTTGAACATGATCGAATCATGATGATAAGTGAACCTGATGGAACATTTATAACCGCCAGAGAATTTCCCCAATTGTTAAAGCTTCGAACATCGGTTGTGGGTAATGAGGTATCTGTTTCGTTGCCTTCATTAGAAAAAATTTGTTTTAATTTGGATGAATTTTCGAAAAATGTTGAACCAACCGAAGTGTGGGGTAACCATTTTACTGCGCAAATTGCGCCAATTAGAGTGAATCAATTTTTTAGTCATTTTCTTCAAAAAGATGTGCAATTACGCTGGGTTGGTTCTAATCTAACAAGACGAATCAAACGCTATCCACAAACAGCGGTAAGTTTTGCTGATGGTTACCCTTATTTATTATTAAATCAAGCTTCCTTTAATTATTTGCAGCAACAGTGCCCTGTTAAGCTTGATATCCAACAATTTCGAGGCAATATTATTATTGATGGTGCATTACCTTTTGCCGAAGATGGTTGGAAAACAATTAAAATTGGTGAAGTCCTGTTTGATATCATAAAACCTTGTACTCGTTGTGCATTAACCACATTCAATATCAATTCAACAGAACCATTACCTAATAATGAACCTTTAAAAACATTAGGTTACTTTAGATCGAATTTGGAAGGAAATATTAATTTTGGCATGAATATGATTGCTCGAAATCATGGAACAGTATCTGTCGGTGATAAAGTTGAAATACTTGAACGCCAACCCGCTACCCGTTATATTAAGAATTTTCCTAAAGAACAACCAAGTAACCATCAATCTTGCATTATTACTTTTGAAAATACAAAATTTGAAGGTAGTAATCAACAAACGCTATTAGAGCAACTTGAACAACAGTCTATTTCACTTCCCTATTCGTGTCGGGCTGGTGTATGCGGTCGATGCTCAGTGTTATTAAAAAAAGGACAAGTTAAATCCTTAACGCAATCTGGAGTTAAACAAAATAACACCATTTTAGCGTGCAGTTGTATACCTATGAGTGATATCGTCATACAATTATTAAAATAATTACATAAGAATCAATGATATTTTTAATCAATGTAACGAATAGATTATTCGTGCAATATTAATATGAAGTTAGCATCAACGTTTAAGTATTTCTTGATTTTATTCAGTTTTATCTCTACTTCTGTCTTTTATTTGGATCACGATAAAGTTGTATTTAACGATTTAAGAAAGGAAAAAATTTTTTAACAATTAACACAGACTCATTTAACCAATCTCACTTACCTATAAGTTATATTCAATTGGCTCATACCTTGAGTAAGGCAGATTTTAATCAATGCAGTAATGTACTTGATTTAAAATCCAGGTAAAGCATTATTTTGTTTCTGTTCCATGTAAATTGAAATCTAAATTACAGTATAAATACAGAAATGGATTAAACAGTAATGAGTAGAATATAGCTACTCATTTTAATTAAATATGATTAAGAAATCGCCTTCAATGCTATTTGTTCCTCATCTAAAACCATTGAATTTTCAGGATGGGCATGTTGTTGCGCTAAAATAAGTCGATCATTCATTACTTTAATCGCCTCTGAAAAATAAAACGTTTTATTCATTGAGAAAAAAGTTGGTTGAGCAATGATACACAGTGATGCAAGTTCACCAACCTCAACAACCAACATACAAACTTCAAATCCATCTTCTTGCATATGAACTTTAACAATATCAGCCACTTTTGGTATATATGTAACGGATTGTTGAGAAAAGTACCAACTTTTTGGCATTTGAGGTTTTAAAAAATTAGCTGCGACAATGCCGTTAATTGATAATTGAATTTTTTGTGATTCTGTCAAATTTAATGAATGACAACTATTGTGAAATTGGTAATAAGATGCAGCATCACTAACAGAAAATGAAAACTCACTGAAAACATCAGGAATTAACATTTTACTTGGGTAGCAAGAACGGAACAACATATCAGATGAAACTTCCAGCATTAAACTATCGTATTCACGATCAAAATACCAACGCCAACCATCAGTTGGTCGAAAAGCCATCTTCATTGATATATTACCTCCGCAATATAAGTAAATGATAGAATATAACATAATTTGAATAAGAAATAAATAAAAAATTATAATAAAAAAATTTTAATTATCTAATTTTTAAAAACTTTATACTCATATTTGATCAATAAAAATGATTTCAATACGCTGTTTTGACTATTTTTAGATCTAAATGTATTAAATACTTTTTTTATTGAAACGTAGGTGTAATCTCAAACTTTTTTACAACATTAACCAACAAAAAAGGTGCCATTTGGCACCTTTTGTTTTCATTCCAATCAAATTGACTCAGTAATTAACTGGCTACATTAATACGTTTCATATCCGTCATGTAGCTGCGTAGTTTGCGACCTACTTTTTCAATTGGATGATTGCGGATCTCTTCATTTACATCACGTAATTGGGCATTATCGACACTACCTTCAGGTATGGCTTTACCAAGGTCACCCGCTTGCAACATCGGCATAAATTTTTCTTTTAAAAGTGGTACAGCCGCATTAGCAAAAAGATAATTTCCATATTCAGCGGTATCAGAAATGACTACATTCATTTCATATAAACGTTTACGGGCAATTGTATTAGCAATCAATGGTAATTCGTGTAAGGATTCATAGTAAGCAGATTCAGGTAAGATTCCTGATTCAAGCATGGTTTCAAAAGCAAGTTCAACACCCGCTTTAACCATAGCAACCATCACAACACCTTGATCAAAGTAGGCTTGCTCATCAATTTTGCCTTGGTATTCTGCTGCTTTTTCAAATGCTGTTTCACCCGTTTCTTTACGCCATTTTAATAAGTTAGCATCATCATTTGCCCAGTCTTTCATCATCGTTGAAGAAAATTCCCCAGAGATAATGTCATCCATATGTTTACGGTAAAGATCGGTCATGATCACTTTTAATTCTTTAGCTAATGCATTAGCACGCAATTTAGCAGGATTTGATAAACGATCCATCATTAACGTAATACCACCTTGTTTTAATGCTTCGGTGATAGTTTCCCAACCAAATTGTAATAATTTACAGGCATAAGCAGGATCTACACCATCTGCAACAAGTTTATCAAAACAAAGCAATGAACCGGTTTGTAACATACCGCAAAGAATGGTTTGTTCGCCCATTAGATCGGATTTAACTTCGGCAACAAATGATGATTGTAAAACACCAGCACGATGTCCACCAGTAGCAGCAGCCCATGCTTTAGCGATTGCTAAACCTTCACCTTTTGGATCGTTTTCTGGATGAACAGCAATAAGTGTCGGCACACCAAATCCACGTTTGTACTCTTCACGCACTTCAGTACCTGGACATTTTGGTGCAACCATGACAACGGTAATATCAGAACGAATTTTTTCGCCTACTTCAACAATATTAAACCCATGAGAATAACCCAGTGCAGCACCTTGTTTCATTAATGGTTGCACAGCTTTAACCACAGCAGAATGTTGTTTGTCTGGCGTTAAATTAATAACAAGATCCGCGGTAGGAATAAGTTCTTCATAACAACCAACTTTAAAACCATTTTCAGTTGCTTTTTTCCATGATGCGCGTTTTTCAGCAATGGCTTCTTTACGTAATGCGTAAGAGATGTCCAATCCTGAATCACGCATATTAAGTCCTTGATTCAGACCTTGTGCACCACAACCTACAATAACAATTTTTTTACCTTTTAAAAAATTTGCTTCTGAAGCAAATTCATCACGATCCATAAAACGGCATTGTCCTAGTTGTTCTAATTTTTCACGTAAATTTAGGGTATTAAAATAATTTGACATCATTCTCTCCATGAGTTGGATTGTTTATATTCGAATCATGAAACACTATATAGTACTTTTATTATTGCGAAAATTGATATATTTACAATACTATGTTGCATAAATTGCAACATACTTGCTAAGTTACACACTTTCTTTTACTCTAAGCCACTTTCAACTCACCTATAAATCATTATGGATCCACGTTACAAGCAAGCAAATAAAGAAGCTAAACTATCGCTGTTATTAACTATTCTTTACCTTATTGGGTGGATGGTTTGTGCTTATTGCGTCAGTGATAGCATTGGCTTTTTAGGGTTGCCTTTATGGTTTGAACTATCTTGCATGATGGTCCCTTTAGGTTTTATTTTATTGTGCTGGATCATTGTGAAATTTCTATTCAAAAACATCTCATTAGAGCAAACTAAGTGATTAAAAAATGCATTTAGATATTATTTTACCTCTAGTTATTTATCTTATTTTTGTCTTTGCATTATCCATTTACGCTTATGCAAAACGAAAAAAAGTTAATCAATTTACTGATTATTTTATTGGTAATCGAACCATGGGCGGTTTTTTACTCGCTATGACCTTAGCTGCCACTTATATTAGTGCAAGTTCATTTATCGGTGGTCCGGGGGCGGCCTATAAATATGGACTTGGATGGGTATTGTTGTCGATGATTCAAGTGCCAACGGTCTTACTTTCTTTAGGAATTTTAGGTAAAAAATTCGCTATTTTGGCGCGTAAATATAATGCGATAACCTTAAGTGACATGCTTTATGCACATTACAAAAGTAAAATCATCGTTTGGTTTGCCAGTATCGCATTAGTGGTTGCTTTTGTTGGGGCAATGACTGTGCAGTTTGTTGGTGGCGCCCGTTTATTGGAATCCTCAGTCGGCATTCCATATGACATCGGATTACTAATTTTTGGTGTTGGTACCGTCATCTACACCGCTTTTGGAGGCTTTAGAGCAAGCATTTTAAATGATGCTTTCCAAGGTTTAGTAATGATTATAGGTGCAATTTTGCTGTTAACTGCTATTATTTATTCAGGAGGAGGAGTACCAGCGATTATTCATCGTTTAAATGAAATTAATCCAGCGCTTTTAACACCACAAGGCCCTGATAATTTTATGGACTTTCCTTTCATGGCCTCTTTTTGGATACTAGTTTGTTTTGGTGTGGTTGGATTACCGCATACTGCTGTGCGTTGTATGGCATATAAAGATAGTAAAGCTGTGCATCAAGGTATTATAATTGGTACGGTTGTTGTAACCATTATTATGTTAACAATGCACCTATCAGGCGTACTTGGGCGTGCTATTATTGACGATTTAACCATTCCTGATCAAATCGTCCCAACTTTAATCATTAATGTAATGCCGCCATTGGCTGCTGGCATCTTTTTAGCGGCACCATTGGCTGCAATCATGTCAACAATTAATGCTCAATTATTACAGGTTTCATCGGTGTTAATAAAAGATCTGTTTTTAAGCATAAAACCGGACACTCATTACACTGATAAGATGTTAACCCGTGTATCAGTTATCATTACTATTATTTTTGGTGGATTGCTTATTTTAGCAGCCTGGAATCCTCCCGATATGATTATTTGGTTAAATTTACTGGCATTTGGGGGACTTGAAGCTGTATTTTTATGGCCCTTGGTGTTAGGTTTATACTGGAAAAATGCCAATGCAACAGGTGCATTATGCTCCATGTTTGCTGGTGCTATTAGCTATATTTTATTAGCAGTTTATAACATTAAAATTTACTCTTTCCATCCAATTGTACCTTCACTGATTATTGGATTATTTGTTTTTATCATTGCCAATATGTTTGGCAACTCGGGAAAAAATTATGCCTTGGATTCAACTCAGAATTAATACGACTAACGAATTTGCAGAAGAAATTAGCGAACGACTAGAACAATCTGGCGCGGTATCAGTCACATTTCAAGATACCTATGATAACCCTGTTTTTGAGCCATTACCTGGTGAAACAAAACTTTGGGGAAATACGGATGTAGTGGGTCTTTATGATGCTCAAACCAATACAGATGAATTAAAGGCTGTATTAAATCTTGAGCAATATTCCTATAAAATTGAACCATTAGAAGATAAAGATTGGGAACGTGAATGGATGGATAACTTTCATCCTATGCAGTTTGGTGAGCGACTTTGGATTTGCCCAAGTTGGCGTGATGTTCCTGATCCCAATGCGGTTAACGTCATGTTAGATCCAGGTTTAGCATTTGGTACTGGTACGCACCCAACGACTGCATTATGCTTAACATGGCTTGAAAGTTTAGATCTGAAAAATAAATTAGTTATCGATTATGGTTGTGGTTCTGGTATTTTAGCTATCGCAGCACTAAAATTAGGCGCAAAACGTGTAATTGGTATTGATATCGATCCTCAAGCAATTCAAGCTAGCCATGACAACGCACAACGTAATCGTGTGGATGACAAACTTGAACTCTATTTAGCTAAAGATATTCCTGATAATTTACAAGCAGATGTCATTGTAGCTAATATTTTGGCAGGTCCTTTAAAAGAACTCGAACCCCAAATAAATAAACTTGTAAAATCTCATGGTGAACTCGGCTTGTCTGGTATTTTGGCCTCTCAATCATCAAGCGTTTGGAGCGCTTATCAACCACATTTTGATTTAGATCCTGTCGTTGAACAAGAAGAATGGTGCCGAATTACTGGTAAAAAAAAGTAAAAAATTAACATTACCCCCTTTTAAGTTTGTGAAAAAATGCGTAATATAGCCGCCCTTAATTTGCTAAAAATTGGTGAAATTAAATTAAAAAATAATTTAATTGCTGCACCAATGGCTGGAATCAGCGATAAACCATTTCGGAAATTATGTTATCGATATGGTGCAGGAATGACAGTTTCAGAAATGTTTTTAGCAAATTCAGATGTTTGGCATACTGATAAATCCACTTTGAGAATGATCTCAAATGATGATGTTGGTATTCGTGCAGTACAAATTGTTGGGTCTGATCCTGATGAAATGGCAAAAGCTGCGGAATTTAATGTCAAACATGGCGCTCAGTTGATTGATATCAATATGGGTTGTCCAGCTAAAAAAGTTAATAAAAAGTTAGCCGGTTCTGCATTAATGCAGTATCCAGAACTAATAAAAAAAATTTTGCAGAAAGTTGTCGGTGCAGTTGATGTACCGGTAACATTGAAAACGCGGACTGGATGGAATAAAGATCATAGAAATTGCATTGAAATAGCACAAATAGCTCAAGATTGTGGCATAAAGGCTATTACTATTCATGGAAGAACCCGTGCTTGCTTATTCAATGGCGTGGCAGAATATGAATCAATCAAGGCAGTAAAGGAAAAGGTTACGATTCCGGTTATTGCTAATGGCGATATTCGTACACCAGAACAAGCAAAAGAAGTTTTTCAATATACGCAAGCTGATGCTATAATGATCGGCCGAGCGGCACAGGGTCGACCTTGGATATTTGAAGAAATTGCATTCTATCTATCACATGGACAGTTAAAAAAAAGTAAAAGTATTGATGAGGTAGAACAAGTTGTTTTATCACACCTTGATGAGCTTTATCAACTTTACGGAGAATATAAAGGATTAAGGATTGCCAGAAAGCATGTAAATTGGTATACCAAGGATTATGCTGATAGCGATCAATTCAGGCGCTTATTTAGTGTACTTAGCAATACAAGTGAGCAAGTTAAAACACTAATAGCATTTTTTAGTCAAATTAGAAACAACCAAAAGAGTTAAGAATACTATGTCAGAACAACGCGTTACAGCTGCAGCACTTAAATTTACAACTGTAAATTCGCAGGATCAAATAACACAAAAGCCATTGCGAGATTCTGTTAAGCAAGCTTTGAAAAACTATTTATCTCAGTTAAATGGTGAAGATCCTACAGATCTATATGAATTAGTGTTAGCTGAAGTTGAACACCCATTCCTTGATATGGTTATGCAATATACACGCGGTAATCAAACTCGTGCAGCAAATATGCTTGGCATCAACCGAGGCACGCTTCGTAAAAAATTAAAACAATATGGAATGAGTTAATCGTTCTATTTGATAGATTTGCAATATTTTGAAAACGCCTATATGTTGGGCGTTTTTTATTGCGATAAAACAATTTAAAATCAAGCAAAATGCTATTTTTTAAACAGTAATATTGACACTATCCTTTCTTTTTTTCAAAAACGATATTAAGTCACTGTGGACATACCATAAAAAGAATTATCCTGAATAAGATCACACATACCAATAAATGATATCAAATTCATCAAAGCGATGGGCATTTAGAATGATAGGTAAATATCTATTGTGGATTTGAATGGCGTTTCATACATTTCACTAACAAACCATCTATACGTTTTGATGAGCCTTCTTCCAACTGATAAGAATTTCATGCAATGCTTATCAATCCAACTGGTGCTCTCAATCATTATTAATGCATTGCAAAAATTCCTTTAATTAACCAATTATATGATTCATATAAGTTAATATTTTGATTTTTAGAAAATAAAATATTTCTTAAAAGATTGGTCATTATAACAATAATGTTGTCATTGATTCAGAATTTCAACTCACTTATTAGTATAACTTATCATCATATTGATAATGAATTTTTAGTTAAAGTTTGCTAAAATACACCGATTTTAAATTATTTATCTGGAGAATTTTATGGCAGGTCATAGTAAATGGGCCAATACCAAACACCGCAAAGCAGCACAAGATGCAAAACGCGGTAAAATCTTTACCAAAATTATTCGCGAACTTGTAACTGCAGCTAAAATCGGTGGTGGCGATCCAGCGTCTAACCCTCGTCTACGTGCTGCTATGGACAAAGCATTATCTAACAATATGACACGAGACACCATGAATAGAGCTGTTGCTCGTGGTGTTGGTGGCGAAGATGATACTAATATGGAAACGATCATCTATGAAGGTTATGGACCAGCAGGTACTGCGGTAATGGTTGAATGCTTAAGTGACAATCGTAATCGTACTGTATCTGAAGTTCGCCATGCTTTTACCAAAACTGGGGGTAATTTAGGTACTGATGGTTCTGTTTCGTATTTATTCACGAAAAAAGGCGTTATCTCATACCCAGCAGGGACGGATGAAGATCAAGTAATGGATGCAGCTCTTGAAGCTGGAGCAGAGGATGTTGTTACCTATGATGATGGTGCAATTGATGTGTTCACAACCCCAGAATCATTTGGTGAAGTTAAAGATGCCCTTGATGCAACAGGTTTAGTGTCTGAAGCAGCAGAAGTATCAATGATCCCATCAACTAAAGTTGATCTTGATATTGAATCTGCGCCTAAATTACTTCGTCTTATTGATATGCTTGAAGATTGTGATGATGTTCAGGAAGTTTATCATAATGGTGAAGTTTCTGACGAGGTGGCAGCAACGCTCTAATGGCCATTATTCTTGGCATCGATCCCGGTTCTCGTTTGACAGGTTACGGAGTAATTCGTCAAACGGGACGACAACTTACCTACCTTGGCAGCGGATGCATTCGTACTGCAGTTGATGATCTTCCCAACCGTTTAAAACGCATATATGCAGGTGTAAGTGAAATTATACTACAATTTCAACCTGATATGTTTGCTATTGAACAAGTCTTTATGGCACGTAATGCTGATTCAGCCTTAAAATTAGGCCAGGCTAGAGGTTCAGCCATTGTCGCAGCAGTAAATAATAACTTACCCGTTTTCGAATATGCAGCACGCTTAGTCAAACAAAGTGTGGTTGGAACGGGTGCAGCCGACAAAAAGCAAGTACAGCATATGGTAAAATTATTACTCAAGTTACCTGCCAGTCCTCAGGCCGATGCAGCAGATGCATTAGCTATAGCCATTACACATGCCCATATGTGTCAACAATCAATCAAATCTTATCAATAAATCAGTTCTTACATCGTTCACTGCGTATGACCTTAACAATAATAAAAAAAACCATTCTTAAGCTTAATCACTCCTAACATATTATTAAACTCAATAATTAATTCAATCCTGACTGATAACGTGCATAAAAAAAGCACCAATACTATTGGTGCTTTTAAAATACATGGATAATATGTTATCTATTATCAACTTTTATCGGTGTTACCGCTATAGTTAGTAGGTAAAACGACTTTATTCTTATGTTTAGTAAACAGTTTTGTTACAAACAAGAAGAACAATGGAACATAGAATATTGCTAAAAATGTTGCCGTTATCATACCACCGATTACCCCAGTACCTACCGCATTTTGGCTTGCAGATCCAGCCCCGCTATTTAGCGCTAATGGTAACACACCTAAAATGAATGCAAATGATGTCATTAAAATTGGACGTAAACGTAAACGACAAGCTTCTAACGTTGCATCAATTAATGATTTACCTTCTTTTTCAAGTGCATCTTTGGCAAATTCTACAATCAAAATAGCATTTTTAGCAGATAATCCCATTGTAGTTAATAGACCTACGATAAAGTAAATATCATTATCAAGGCCTCTAAACATAGTGGCATATACGGTACCAATAATGCCTAATGGGATAACAAATAGGATTGAAATCGGCACAGTCCAGCTTTCATATAAAGCCGCTAATGACAAGAATACAACAATGATTGAAATAATATAAAGTGTTGTCGTTTGAGAGCCTGTTTGACGTTCTTGATAGGAAATATCTGTCCAGTCAAATGAGAAACCTTTAGGTAACTTTTTAGATAATTCTTCCATTACAGCCATAGCTTGACCAGAACTCATGCCTGGCGCAGCTGAACCACTCACTCCCATTGCAGCTACACCATCGTAACGAACAAGCGAAGGTGAACCATAACTTTTGGTTGTGGTTGCAAAAGCATCATAAGGGACCATTTCACCTTTTTGATTTTTTACATGCCAAAAACTGAAATCATCAGGTAGCATTCGATAAGCCGCATCAGATTGTAAATAAACTTTTTTAACACGGTTATTATAAACAAAATCATCAATATAAGCAGAACCTAATGCGGTTGAAAGTACCGTATTAACACTACTTACCGCCACACCAAGAGCTTGAGCAGTTTCAAAATCCACATTAATTTTATATTGTGGAACATCTAACATACTGCCTGGACGAACTTGCTGTAATTGAGGTTCATGCGCGGCCATACCTAATAGTTGGAAAAAAGCACCCATCAAAGCATCATGACCAAGACCAGCAGAATCTTTTAACATATAAGAGAAACCATTAGCCATACCAAGTGATGGTACTGCTGGTACATTGGCGATAATTACACGACCTTCAGTTATCGTTGATGCAAATCCCCAACCACTGCCAACTAATGCATCCACTTTTTGATCAGGACGTTTACGCTCATCCCAATCTTTTAATCGGATAAAGCCAAGCCCCATGTTTTGTCCACGGCCAACCATACTAAAACCAGCAACGGTGAAGATTTCTTTTACTGAATCGGCTTTTTGTGTCATATAGAAGTTAGAAGTTTTATCCAGCACTCCCATCGTTTGTTCTAATGTTGAGCCTGGTGGTAATTCAACCAGCACAATCAATACACCCTGATCTTCATTTGGCAAGAAACCCGTTGGTAATCGGTTGAATCCAAATACTAAGCCCACAACAATCAAGACATAGCAAACAAATGAAATAACTGGGTAACGTATAAACTGAATCACACCTTTTTCATAGGCATGCAAACTTTTGTTGTATAAATTATTAAATTTATTAAAAAACCATTTTGTCCCAGCTGAGCACCAACAAAATGGAGCGATAGTGACAAGTTTTTCACCAAACGTTTTTTTCTTAACTTTATTTTTTGATGGCGCTTTTAAAATTTGTGCGCAAAGTGCAGGTGTTAATACAATTGCCACCAACACAGATAGAGACATCGAAGTTACAATGGTAATAGAGAACTGGCGATAAATTCCCCCAGCAGCACCACCATAAAATGCCATTGGTACAAATACAGCTGAAAGTACAACGGCTATCCCTACTAATGCAGAAGTGATTTGTTCCATTGATTTAACGGTTGCATCATAAGGGGATAGGCCTTCTTCATGCATAATACGTTCGACGTTTTCAATAACTACTATGGCATCATCAACTAAAAGACCGATAGCAAGGACCATTGCAAACATAGATAACGTATTGATAGTAAATCCACAAATGTATAAAACTGCAAAGGTACCTAACAATACAACAGGTACTGTAATAGTTGGAATGAGTGTAGAACGAAGGTTTTGTAAAAATACATACATTACGATAACAACCAAAAGAATTGCTTCGATCAATGTATGAATTACGTTATTAATGGATAATTTAACAAACGGTGTTGTATCGTAAGGATACGCAAATTTAATGTCTTCAGGAAAAATCTGAGACAGTTCCTGAATCTTTTTATCAACTTGTGCTGACGTATCTAATTGGTTCGCACCGGTTGCCAAATAAATACCTAAACCAGCGGATGGTTTACCATCATAACGCGAAAGAAAGTTATAATCAGCGGCACCAATTTCAACCGTTGCCACATCTTTTAATAAAACATTTGACCCGTCAGTATTAACACGGACTAAAATATTTTGAAATTGCTCGGGTGTTTTTAAACGTGATTGAGCCGTAATAGTGGCATTGAGCTCTTGCCCTTTCGTTACAGGTAAAGCACCGAGTTGCCCTGCTGTTACCTGCGCATTTTGCGCTTGAATAGCAGCAACGATTTCTTCAATAGATAGATTGAAATAAGTCAGTTTGTTTGGATCTAACCAAACACGCATTGCATATTCCGAACCAAATAACTGAGTGTCTCCAACCCCTTGAACACGACGAATAGGATCTTGTACCGTTGAATAAATGAAGTCGGCAATATCCGCCTGCGTTTTTTGAGGGTTAGTAGAATAGAAACCGATAACTTTCAGGAAGTTAGTGTTATTTTTAGCAACCGACACCCCATTTTTTTGAACGCTTTCGGGTAAACGTGATTTTATACTTTCTACTTTATTTAAAACCTGTACTTGTGCAAAATCTGGACTCGTACCAGGGGCAAAGGTTAATGTAGTTTGTACCACACCTTGAGCACTACTGGTTGATTTCATATAAATCAAATTATCCAAACCCGTCAAGTTTTGTTCAATTAATTGCGTAACAGTGTTTTCAATAGTTTGCGCATCGGCACCCGGATAAACCGCAGAAACAGTCACAGCAGGAGGCGCTATATCAGGATACTGCTCAACAGCTAGTAGCTTAATACATAAAGCACCGCCCAGCATCATCATGATAGCAATTACCCATGCAAAAACAGGTCTATCAATAAAAAACTTAGCCATAATTAAATCTACCCCTGTTTTATTTCACATTGTTTTTGATGATGTTATCTAACTGTTCTTGAGAAAGAGTAGCAGGCTCACCAACAACTTCTGCTTTCATAGGCATACCAGATTCAACAGCAGTTAAATTAAGTAGACCTGTAGTAATAATTTGTTCACCAATATTAATACCACTGGTTACAATCCAATAACCACTGATTCCAGTATAAACTTTAATATCTTGACGATACTCAACCGTATTATCTGGTTTTAATATTTTGGCAGTATATTGACCTTTTTGATTACTCGTAACACCTTGTTGAGGAACTAATACGGCATTTTTAATGGTTCCTAATGTCAATTGAGGTTTAACAAACATACCCGGTAAAATTTTACCTTCACTGTTTGAAAATTGAGATCGTAACGTTACTGTTCCAGTTGTTTCGTTCACAGTCATATCTGAAAATTTAACATTACCAGGTAATGCGTATTTTGAACCATCATTAAAAAACAGTTCTACATTATCCCCTGTGGCTGGCTCATAAATGATGTTTTCATCTTGAAGATATTTATTATAACGTGTCGCTGCTTCCGTCATATCAACATAAATGGGATCGAGTTTTTGCACTAATGCAAGTGGTGTTGCTTGTCCTGCTGATACTAAAGCCCCTTCAGTCACACTTGATTTACCAATATAGCCATCAATTGGTGAGTATACTTTAGTATAATCTAAATTAACTTTAGCAGTATGTTCTGCCGCTTGCGCAACCAATACGCTGGCATCAGCTTGTTTAGCATCAGCGGCCGCTTTATCGTATTCTTGTTGGCTTATCGATTTTGTTTTTAATAATCCAGCATAACGTTTTAAAGTAAGTTGTGCGATATTAGCATTAGCCTTTGCACTTGCTACACTAGCAACGGCACTATCATAATTTGCTTGATAAATAGCAGGATCAATTTGATAAAGTGATTGACCGGCTTTAACATTTGAACTTTCTTCAAATTCTCGATTCAAAACAATTCCACCAACTTGTGGTCTTATTTCTGCTATTTGTGATGCAACAACCCGCCCTGGTAAATTGATTTTCAGTGTGTAATTTAAAGGCTCTACTTTAAACACAGTTACCTTGGGTAATTGGCCATTACCATTTTGTGACTGATGATTATCACAACTGGTTAATAACAATAGACTAGTTAATGCCATTGGCAGAGTAAGTAACAACTTATTAAATCTCATATAAGAAAGACCTCGGTAACTTAATAATTATTTAGATAACAATGAATTAAATTTTTAAAAAATAACGAGCGATTTTACAAAAAAAATACAAAAAATGTAAGTATCTTTACAGGTTAATAGCACAGAGTTCTAAAAATAACAAAACAGGAATATGATAAAGAAATAAACGATACTGTTAAATATGATTCTTTTAAGAAATAAAGTATTATAGGCTAATTGGGTTTTTGTGCTATAAAAAAGCCAAAATAAAATGCTATACTAGCAATCTGTAAAGGAAGTATCGTTCAAGTGGTTTCAATTTACATTTGTTGTACTCCGTAATCATTTTATTCAATTTTTCTTAAGATTGAATGATTTGACTCTATATTCAATTTAATTCTGAGATGGTTATTATGGATAATTTACGTATTGTTCTAATTGTTGTTGCGTCCTTAGTCATTATAGCTCTATTGATTCATGGGTTTTGGATCAATAAAAGAGAACTTTATTCTTTTGGTTCGGAAAAACAGAAAAAAAATCAAAAAAATGTCCAACAAAATGAAAATAACTTCATTGATACAATCGAAGATGACGTAATTCTAATCACTCGAAATAAAAAAATTAGTGAGCACGAAGATCATACACCTAAAGAGCCGGTTGAGGAAGTACCACCTCAGCAAGAAGAGTTATTTGTAAATGAAGATGAAGAACAAGCTATGGATGAAACCAACGATGATCCGAAACCAATCATCAAAATAAACAACGATTCTTTCGACGATAAAAAATTACAAGAAAAAAAACAACCACAGCAAACTACTCAACATAACGAAGAAAAAACAGATAATCAGCAATCACGAGCAAAAGACACTAAGACACAGAAAGGTAGTTTAAATAAATTTGACGAAGACAATACCGAAATTATTATTCTCAATATAAAAGGGATTAATGGTAAATTATTACAAGGTGATGTACTCCTAGCAAGTATTATGCAATCAGGTTTCCAGTTTGGTGATATGAGAATATTTCATCGTCATGTTGATCCCGCAGGTAATGGTCCGGTACTGTTCAGTTTAGCCAATATGGTCACTCCTGGATACTTAGATCCTGAAACAATGCATGAATTTACAACGCCTGGTGTATCTATTTTCATGGTTGCACCTACCGAAGGCAACAATCAACAAAATTTTAAATTAATGCTACAAACAGCCCAGCGTGTCGCTGATGATGTTAATGGTGTGGTTTTAGATGATGAACATCGTATGTTAACACCACAAAAAATTGATAGTTACAAAAATCGCATTAAAAAAGCCTGCAACGAAATTTAATCGCAAAAACTTTCTACTATTCTTTAACAAAATGCCACCAACTCCATTTGGTGGCTATAAACAAAAATTTATATAATGCAATGATTAATTGACTTAATAACTGCATGTTTCATTAATTAAGCAATTTTGATGATTTCCCTAAAAGCTATCTTTTAATTTAAGAGCCTATTATCATGCCACTATCAACTAAAACAGAACATTCAGCCAAGAAACCTGAATCGATTAAAGATGTCACAGAACAATTGACTTCATTACGCAATCTAATCAGACATCATGAGTATTGCTATTACGTACTTGATGCGCCTGAAATTCCTGACTCTGAATACGATAAATTAATAAAACAACTGCAAACGATAGAGCAACAGCATCCAAATCTGATCACAACTGACTCTCCCACTCAACGAGTTGGCGGCGCTCCTTTAGCTCAATTCGACTCGATTAAACATGAACTGCCGATGCTTTCACTTGATAATGTTTTTGATGAATCGAGTTTTATCGCCTTTAATAAGAGAGTTAAGGATCGTCTTCATTTAAGTGAAAATGAACAAGTTGAATATTGCTGTGAATTAAAACTTGATGGCTTAGCGGTAAGTATATTGTATGAAAATGGAAAGTTCTCAAAGGCTGCAACGCGTGGCGACGGCACAACTGGAGAAGACATCACCGCAAATGTACGGACAATTAAAACCATTCCTCTGGTGTTAATGGGTGAAAATATTCCTAGGCGCTTAGAAGTACGGGGTGAAGTCTTTATGACTCATAAAGGTTTTACCAAACTTAATGCTGATGCAGAAAAACGAAACGAAAAAGTATTTGCCAATCCTCGTAATGCCGCCGCAGGTTCATTAAGGCAATTAGATCCTAAAATTACTGCTAAAAGACCATTATCATTCTATTGTTATGGTGTTGGTATTGTTGAAGGATCTTCACTACCTGATACCCATTATGATCGTTTAATGCAATTCAAAGCTTGGGGATTGCCTGTGAGTGAAAAAGTAGAAAAACGACAAGGCGCCCAAGCCGCTTTAAGCTATTTTAAACAAATTGGCGAACAGCGCATGTCATTGGGTTTTGATATTGATGGTGTTGTCATTAAAGTTAATAACATTGAATTACAAAATGAACTGGGCTTTGTTGCACGTGCACCACGCTGGGCAACGGCATTTAAATTTCCAGCACAAGAAGAAGTGACGCAATTAAATAAAGTAGACTTTCAAGTCGGGCGTACAGGAGCAATTACACCAGTTGCAAGACTTGAGCCTGTTTCTGTTGCTGGCGTTATTGTCAGTAACGCTACACTACATAATAGTGATGAAATAGCCCGATTAGGTATACGCGAAGGTGATTATGTGACAGTGCGCCGAGCTGGTGATGTGATTCCTAAAATTGTCGCCGTCTTATTAGATCGAAGACCTAAAGAGACAAAAGAAATTGTTTTCCCAACTCACTGCCCTATTTGTGGTTCACTAATTGTTCGAGACGAAGGACAAGCAATTTCACGCTGTGCAGGTGGATTAATTTGCCCAGCACAACGCAAAGAAGCTTTAAAACATTTTGTCTCTCGACGAGCAATGAATGTAGATGGGATGGGTGACAAGATTATTGAACAATTAGTCGATAAAGATTACGTTAGAACCCCAGCGGACCTGTATAAACTTAATATTCCTACCCTATGTTCATTAGAAAAAATTGGTGAAAAATCGGCGAATAACTTATTGAATGCGCTAAATGCATCTAAAAACACCACATTAAGCCGATTTATCTTTGCTCTTGGTATTCCTAATGTTGGTGAAGTGACTGCGGAAAATTTAGCCAACCAACTTGGCAGTTTATCCGCAATCGAAAATGCCTCTCTTGAGCAACTGCAGACTGTAAATGATATTGGAATTGTGATTGCGGAAAGTATCATAGATTTCTTTCAAGAACCCCATAACCGAAAAGTAATTGAGCAATTAACCAGTGACGACATCAATGTACACTGGCAAGATATTACTCCTGACGCACAGACAACTATTGTTGATTCGCCATTTGCAGGTAAAACAATAGTATTGACCGGTACGCTATCAGTGTTAACCCGAGATGAAGCAAAAAATAAACTAAAACAACTGGGCGCGAAAGTAACAGGAAGTGTATCTAAAAATACCGACCTTGTTATAGCCGGAGAAGCAGCCGGTTCTAAGTTAGATAAAGCCCAAGAACTTGGTATTAAAGTCATCGATGAGCAAGAAATGTTAAATTTACTTACTCAATTATCATAAAAAATATTGGTTGTCGAGATTAATTTGATTAAAATACCGAAAACCAATGAAGGAAAAAATTATGCCATTACTAGATAGTTTTAAAGTGGATCACACGAAAATGAAAGCACCTTTTGTTCGAGTAGCCAAAACTATGGCAACGCCCAAAGGCGATAGCATAACAGTGTTTGATCTGCGTTTTACCATTCCCAATAAAGAATTGTTACCTGAAAAGGGAATTCATACTTTAGAGCATTTATTTGCCGGATTTATGCGTGATCATCTTAACAGTGAATACATTGAAATTATCGACATTTCACCAATGGGATGTCGTACTGGATTTTACATGAGTCTCATAGGTAAACCGGATGAATTGTTCGTTGTCGATGCATGGTTAAAATCTATGCAAGATGTTTTAAAGGTGACATCGCAAAATCAAATTCCTGAACTGAATGAGTACCAATGTGGCACCTACAAAATGCATTCATTAGATGAAGCCAAAGCCATTGCAGAAAAAATTATCCAATCAGGTATCGGTATATGCCATAATGAGGCAATCGCATTAACCGATGAACAGCTTGCCAAAATGAATGACTAGGAGAATTTTATGCCAAATGTAGTTATCGACTTTTTGGAAGGTCGCACAGTAGAACAAAAAAGAGAAATGGCAAAACGTGTAACCGCAGCTATCTCTGAAACGCTTAACTGTAAACCAGAAGCAGTACAAATCATTATGCATGAACTATCAAAAGATCAGATCGCTAATGGTGGTATATTGCGCTGTGATAACGATTAATCATAACGATGATTGAATAAATCTTTATTTTTTCGTTTGTTAAATATTAAAACCTCAAAACATCATGATTTTTGAGGTTTAGCTAATTTAAATTGATATTTTTTCAGTCTGATTTGGCTAATGATTGCAGTTGCCATGATGTAAATGCAATAAATGCCCCATTTTATTCACTTTTGTTTCTAAATAGTGTTCATTATTTGGGTTTTCTCCAACTTCTAATGGCACTCTTTGAACAATTTTAATACCTGACTGTTCAAGCACTTTTATTTTTTCAGGATTATTAGTTAATAAACGAATTTGCGAAACTCCAAGCAAAGTTAATATATCGGCACAAAGGGTAAAATCACGTTCATCAGCGGCGAAACCCAATTGCTCATTGGCTTCAACCGTATCAAAACCTTTATCTTGCAGTGCATATGCTCTGATTTTATTGAGTAAACCTATATTCCGACCTTCTTGACGATGATAAATTAAAATTCCGCGACCTTCTTTAGCTATTTGCTTTAAAGCTGATTCTAACTGAAAACCACAATCACAACGCAAACTGAATAAAGCATCCCCAGTTAAACACTCTGAATGAATTCTAGTAAGAACTGGAGTATTGCCGGAAATTTCACCAAACACTAAAGCCGCATGATCTTTCCCTGTTGCAATTTCTTCAAATCCAACGATAGTAAAACATCCCCATGGTGTTGGTAATTTTGCTTGTGCAACATGTTTTAATTGCATTATCATCTCCGTTTAAATAAAACATAAATAGACTTTTAAAAAAAGCCATCTTCCATGCTAAACTATTTAGCAATGAGTGTTAAATTGAGTCTATAAATGGGGTTTGTAATAAAAAAAACAATGGCTACTCTTGCCATTATGTTAATAATACCATTAGTTATTATAGCCATAAATTGGCATTGGCAACCAGAATCATTAAATGATACATCAAAATATTTTTTCTATATAACAGAAACTGCCAGTTTTCCTTGGGCGATGATGACATCGACTGTTTTTTTTATAATATTTTGTTGTTTATTAACAAATAAAACAATAAAAAAGATGATTGCATTATGGTTTTGTCTTGTTTGTGCAATATTAGGTGGGCAAATAGTCAAAACCATTATAAAATCTCAAACAGCAGAATCACGACCTTATGTACTTTGGATGACAAAAGAATTTCATCTTAGCGATAAGCAATTTTATTTGTTACCTAAATCAGAAAAACAACAATTTATTTCTGAAAAGTTGAATAATTCAAAAATCATTCCAAATTGGTTAAGCAAGCATTGGCAAAGTGAAACAGGTTATTCCCTACCTTCTGGACATACTTTATTTTCAGCAACATGGGCATTTCTTGCAATCACTTTATTAGGATTTAGACGGCATTATATTATTGTTACTGCAATTATTGTATGGGCATTACTAATTGAGATCAGTCGACTCGCACTAGGTATGCATAGCCCAATTGATTTATTATTAGGTATTTTACTCGCTTGGGCCATTTCATTAATATGCTATTTTTATTCACAAAAATGGCATATAGTAGAGAGATAATTTTTAACTGACATTTGATAAAGATGTTTCAATTGATATAGACGTTTAAGTAAAATTAAAAAATATAAAGGTCATTATTATGAAATTTGTTCTATCCATTGTATTAATAACTATTATTTTCACTATCTCTATTGCATTAGGTTCATTTAATGGTGAAGTAGTGTCATTTAATTATTTGTTTGCTAAAACCGAACTCCGGTTATCGGTTCTTTTGGCCATATTTTTTGGATCAGGTTTTATTGTAGGTACAATATTAACAGGAATTTTTGTCATAATTTCTAAGCTACAACATTCATCCACTAAGCGAAAATTAAATAAGTTACAAAAAAAAATGGATGATAATCTAACTGATCATCAAAAATTAAATTTAACTAAAAATACTCAAGAATAAATATTATGTTTGAACTGTTATTTCTGTTGTTACCTATTGCAGCCGCCTATGGCTGGTATATGGGCGACAGAAATGCAAAGCAAAAATACATCAATCAATCTAATCGATTGTCACGCGAATATGTAGATGGTCTTAATTTTCTTTTGTCTAACCAGCAAGATAAGGCAGTTGATCTATTTTTAGATATGCTTAAAGAAGATGAAGGCACGCTTGAAGCTCATCTAACCTTAGGTAACCTATTTCGCTCACGAGGTGAAATAGATAGAGCCATTCGAATTCATCAAGCATTAATGGAAAGTTCTTCGTTGACATTTGAACAACGACTTTTAGCCATTCAGCAATTGGGTCGGGATTATATGGGGGCAGGACTTTACGATCGTGCAGAAGAGATGTTTTTGCAACTTATCGATGAAGAAGACTTTCAACAACATGCTCTACAGCAACTCATCATTATTTATCAATCCACCAGTGAATGGATTAACGCAATTAATGCAGCAACAAAACTGGTCAAGCTAGGTAACGAAAAATACAAAACATACATAGCTCAATTTTATTGCGAGTTAGCATCCCTTGCAATTGCCAATGATGACCTTGATAAAGCGTTCAACTTATTACAAAAATCTTCAATAACAGATCCAAATTGTGCACGCACATCATTAATGTTAGGTCGAATATTATTAGTTCAAAATAAAACAGAAGAAGCGATTGAATCACTTAAACAGATTTTACAACAAGATAAAGCCTTCATTGGTGAAGCATTACCTCTTTTAAATGAGTGCTATCACAAGTTAAATAAACAAGACGAATTTCAAAAATTTTTACAATTGTGTGTTGATAAAGACACGGGTAATGTTGCTGAACTCATGTTAGCTGACATTATTGAAAAACAAAAAGGTCTTGATTCAGCCCAATATTATATGTATCGAGAGTTATTAAAACATCCTAATTTAAAAGGATTTTACCGTCTAATGGATTACCATGTAGCTGATGCAGAGCAAGGGAAAGCTAAAGAAAGCCTGTTATTGTTACGTAATATGGTTGGTGAGCAAATAAAAGCTGTACCGAATTATCGATGCCAAAAATGTGGTTTTACCGTGAATACTATCTATTGGTTATGCCCTGCTTGCCGTTCCTGGTCCACAATAAAACCCGTCCGTGATTTTGAACAACATTCCCAAAAATAAAAAGAGATTATTATGTTTTTAATTGATTCTCATTGTCATTTAGATAGTTTAGATTTGAAAAATAAAACCATTGAAGATGTCTTACAGCAAGCGATGAATAATGATGTTAAACATTGCTTAAGCGTGGCAACAACACTGTCTGGCTATGAAGCAATGAAACATCTACTTATGCCATTTAAAAATCAATGTTCCTTTTCATGTGGCATTCATCCTCTCAATCTAGAGGATGAAAAATATGACGCAAATCGCTTTCAACGCTTAGCTCAAGAAGATAATGTCGTCGCTTTAGGTGAGACAGGTCTTGATTACTATTATCAGCAAGACAATTTAGAACTACAACAAGAAAATTTTAAAGAACACATTCGGTTAGGTCGAAAACTCAATAAGCCTGTGATTGTTCATACACGTAATGCAAAACAAGATACGTTAAGAATACTAAAAGAGGAACATGCCCATTCTGGTGTATTACACTGTTTCACAGAAGATATCGAGACAGCAAAGCAGCTATTGGATATTGGTTTTTACATCTCATTTTCAGGTATCATTACCTTCAAAAATGCCGAAGCGTTACGTGAAGTAGCAAAATATGTACCGCTCGACCGTATTTTAGTTGAAACAGATTCGCCTTATCTTGCTCCTGTCCCTTATCGAGGAAAAGAAAACCAACCAGCATATGTGCGAAAAGTCGCTTCTTATTTATCGGCATTAAGAGGTGTAAGTTTAGAAGTGATAGCCAAACAAACAACCGACAATTTTTGTCAATTATTCAACTTACAAGGGGTGTTAAATGAACAATAAATTGAATATTGATTGGGACGATTTTTTAACAAACTATTGGCAAAAAAAACCGGTGATATTACGTCAAGCATTCAGTCACTTTCTGGATCCCATCACCCCTGATGAACTTGCTGGATTGGCAATGGAAGAAGAGATCGAAAGCCGTATTGTGACCAACAAAAATGGTAAATGGGAGGCAAAATTTGGTCCTTTTGATGATTTTAGCCACTTAGGTGAGGAGCATTGGAGTTTATTAGTTCAAGCAGTTGATCACTGGCACGAACAAGCAGCAGCTTTAGTTCAACCATTTAAATGTATCCCACAATGGCAGTTTGAAGATCTCATGATTTCTTATGCTACGCAAGGCGCTGGCGTAGGTCCACATATCGATAATTACGATGTTTTTATTATTCAAGGTATGGGATGCAGACGTTGGCAAGTTGGCGATCGCAATTCTAATTATCGACAATTCAGTGCTCATAAAGCATTATTACATGTTGAAGATTATCATCCAATTATTGATGAACAGATCACTTCTGGCGATATTTTATATATTCCAATAGGTTTTCCGCATAATGGGATATCAATAGGTGAATCATTAAGTTATTCTGTTGGTTTTAGAACGCAAACTTCACAAGAAATGCTAAGTGGCTTTGCTGATTACATCATTGATAATTTACCAAAGGGTATTTTTTATCAAGATCCAAATTTAAAGTTACCTGAAGATCCCTACCGAGTACAACCGTATGAATTAACCAAATTACAAAATCAAATCATTGATTTAATCAAGACACCTGAGCTTTTTAATGATTGGTTTGGTAAACACATTACCTTACCGATGCACGAACTCAATATTGTTACTGTTGAACCGCCTTATGAATATGAGGAATTCAAATCAATTTTACAAACAAGTGCACAATTATCTCGTGTGCCAAGTATCCGAATTCTCAAAATTGGCGATTTTGGCTACATTCATGGTGAAAAAATAAATTTACCTATGTCCGTTATTGATATGCTTTGTCAAAACGAAATACTCGGTTATGAACATTTACAAAGTGAAGAAACACAACAAGTATTACTTAATTTTGTCAATAAAGGTTATTGGTATTTCATTGATGAATCATAACATCATTTATCTGCCGATAATAAAATCGGTGGATAAAACAACCTTTTTAAGCTTTAGACTTGGCTTTTTATAAGTTTTGAGTATATACTTGCCCCGCTTTAGAGTACCCTCCGTTTAATGGCATATTAAACATCACAAAATGTTAAATTTTAGCAAAAATCTATTTTCAATTACTAGAGGTATACATGAAAACTGAATCAAACTCAGTCAAGCAAGTTGAAAGTGAACAAATAACACTCTATCAAAAGAAAACACTTTTCGCATCGACTGTCGGTTATGCATTAGATGGCATGGATATGATGATTTTAGGTGTCTGTTTTAGCCTTATTTCGGTTACCTTTAATTTATCCAAAACCGATCTAGGAACGTTAACATCTGTAACCCTGCTTGGTGCGGTGTTAGGTGGCATTTTATTTGGTGTATTAGCGGATAAATATGGTCGAGTACGCGTCTTTTCATGGACTATATTAATCTTCTCTTTATTTACCGGATTATGTGCCATATCACCTAATTATGAATGCTTCTTGATTTTCCGCTTTTTAAGTGGTTTAGGTCTTGGTGGTGAATTTGGGATTGGTATGACCTTAGTATCAGAAAGTTGGCCAAAGAACAAGCGCTCACGAGCAACATCAATTGTTGCGTTAGGTTTTCAAGCAGGTATTATCCTTTCCACGTTAACCGTCAACTTTGTGGGTGAAGCTTATGGTTGGCGCTGGGCTTTTGCTGTTGGAGTGTTACCAGCCCTGTTTGTTGCTTGGACTCGAAAAGGTTTAAAAGAGCCCGAAATTTGGCAAAATTTAAAAGATCAAAATAAAAATGAAATTGCAATTGGTAAATTATTTAAAACACCAAAAACCACTGCAACCACGATTGGTTTAACTATTGCATGTGCAGTACAAAATTTTGGGTTTTATGGTTTGATGGTTTGGATGCCAAATATGATTGCTTCTGAACTAAAATTACCTTTTAAAGATACAGTGTATTGGACAATTTCAACCACCATTGGTATGTCATTAGGTATTTTAATTTTTGGTTGGCTTTGCGATAAATTTGGACGTCGCCCTTCTTATATTACCTTCCTTTTAATATCAGCAATTTCTATATGGTTCTATTTCCAACAAACGGATATGCTGATATTAATTATCTTTGGTTCAGCAATTGGCTTTTTTGTTAATGGGATGATGGGAGGATACGGAGCCTTACTGGCCGAACATTACCCAACCGATGCCCGTTCAAGTGCTGAAAATATTATTTTTAATGTAGGACGAGGAATTGCGGGTATATCGCAAGTTCTCATTGCTTATTTTGCTACTGTGTATTCAATTAGCTACGCACTAGCCCTATTATCAGCTACCTATCTATTGTCTGCTGCTGCTTTCGTATTTTTAATACCAGAAACGAAAGGTAAGGCTTTAGAATAAGATAATCAATCTAAACAGGGCTACTGCCCTGTTAAAACCCACAATATTGATAATCGTTTAAAATAAATAAACACCCATTTTAGTTAACATTACATGAATCAGGCGTTAATTTGATGCTAAATATTTTTTCGTTGTTAATATAATAATTATGGACAGCACCATTTGGAAAAGCATCTCGAAACTCTTTAATTTGCTGATTATCCGTGCAATAAATATTTTTCAAATTTTCGGTCGTCAATTTTTCTGTTTCAGACATGTGCAATTGGTTTTTAGATACTTTAATACTATATCGATAATTAATCGAATTATCATCTTTAAATACATCAACCAAAGTAGTGACTAAATCAACTTGATAAGGAAGAGATTTCTTCGCCTCACTAATGATCATATCTTGTGTTTGAGTAAGCTTTTCTTCTTCATTTTCTTTTGTTTTTTCACTGTTATCACAACCAAACAATCCTAAGCTTATAAAAACGCACGCTGTTATTTTTATAACTGTCATATTCATTCCTCAATGATTCATATTCCAATGCTATCAAATATTTTATTCATTATATTTAGGTAGATACAACATAGTTTTTATTCATTTCACTAAAAATCCTACGCGAAAAGCAACATATTATTATAGTACGGGTTAACTTCAATCAATAAACCATAACCAGCTAAAAATTGTTTTAAATTAGAAGGATCACAAAAAAACATCCCAATTTTTTAAAAAATGTTTACCTTATTGTACAAAACAGTGGCTAAAACTCAATCAGTATTGACGATAGGATAAAAATAAAAATTGCACGCACTTTGTACCTTATTTAAAGACAAATTTAAATGGAATTTTACCTATAACGCATTGAAAAAATTATTTGCTTATCATAATGATTCGATTTTGAACAAAACAATGTCATTATCGTTACTAATTGAAATAAAAGGGCTTTAAAAAGCCCTTTTATTAACCATGATTAATAGCTGAAAAATTACTTAGCATCACAATCACTAGGTTTTAAATCAAGGGTCAAAACTTTTTCCCCATTTAGGTAATAATTATGACTTGCACCATTTGGAAAGACTAATTTTATAGCATTCATCGTCGCATCTTTACTGCAATAAAGCGTACGCAAACTATTTAAAATATTTCTTTGATTGCCTTCTGTTTGTAACTCATCTTTCGTTATGCCTTTTAAATCATATTGATAACTAATAATATCGTTCATTTTTGTTACATCGACCAAAGTTGAATGTTGATCAACATCTAAAGGTAATTTTAAATTTATACCTTTTATTATGGCATCTTGAGCAAGGCTATAATTACCATCTTTTAGATTATTAAGTGCATCTTGAGTTGCAGATTTTGTTTGTTCATATAATTCTGATACTTTATCACTAACCTTTGAACTCGTTTGCGTAACTTGTTCTTTGATATTATCGGCTGTTGGTTTTGAATTATCACAATTTACTAAAAAAAATCCCATCATTGCCAAAGTTATTACTTTAAAAGTTCTCATTATTTTGCCCTTATTGGTTATAAGTTCCATAATAGTTACTATTAAAATTTTGCATAATAGTAGGTTAATTTAACATAAATGATTACTTATCTAACCAGTAAAAAGACTTTTTCAAGCCTTTTTACTGTAATCAATATTGATTAATTAATGTGCATACCACCTGTAACGCCATACGTTTCAGCTGTGGTATAACTAGACTCTTCAGAGGCTAAATGTACATATACTCCGGCAAGTTCAACCGGTTGTCCAGCACGTTGTAATGGTGTTTGTTTACCGAATTCAGGGATAACTTCACTCGGTTGGCCACCACAGATTTGTAATGGGGTCCAAACCGGTCCTGGTGCTACACAGTTGACACGAATGCCTTTGCTACTTAATTGGTTAGCTAAACCACGAGTAAAAGCAATAATGGCTGTTTTAGTTGCGGCATAGTCTAATAAATTGCCACTTGGTTGATAAGCTTGAACAGAGGAGGTGGTAATAATCGTTGAACCAGGTTTTAAATAACCTAAAGCAGCTTTAGTGACCCAGAAAAGTGAAAAAACATTAATTTCAAACGTTTTTTTAATTTGCTCTGTGGTAAGTTCCATAATATCTTCCACAGCGGTTTGCTTACCTGCAACGAGCGTTAAATTATCTAACCCCCCTAATTTTTGATGTGCTTGGTCAACTAATTTTTTACAAAACGCTTCATCACTTAAATCACCAGGAATTAATACCGCTTTACGACCAACGGCTTCAATAATTTTAGCAACATCTTCGGCATCTTTTTGTTCATAAGGAAGATAATTTATTGCCACATCGGCACCTTCTTTTGCATAAGCAATAGCGGCAGCCCGTCCAATACCTGAATCCCCCCCCGTCACTAACATTTTGCGACCTTCTAAACGACCATGACCTTGGTAAGTTTTTTCACCACAATCAGGAATCGGATCCATTTCACACTGTAGGGCTGGTGCTGCTTGTTTTTGTTTTGGGAATTTACCATGATGGTATTTAGTAAGAGGATTACAAATTTGTTTACTCATTATTTTCTCCTAAGTTAGCTATGCATTTGTACACAAATTCAATATAACTTAAATAAAATCAATTAGTAATTACAAAATCCTATTGTTAAGCCTATTTTATATCTTTAAAATAACCAATTAATTCAATAAATTATATTTAATGACTATAAAGTTTGAATATTTGTTTCTTAAAGCTTAATTGTGTTGCTTAATGTCATCCTCCTTCTATTTAACCAAATTAATAAAAAGAGGTAATGTATCATTAAAGGTGGCATTCCTTGATTGGCTTGGAGCGGTCACTGAAAGTAGTATTACCAAAGCCATGAGTGTTTCTTAATCTCGCACCTGACCCAGTTTAACAAATTAATTTTAACTAAGCTAGTTATAACAAATTTTGTATTCATAATTTGATTTAGGATAAACATGAATACGAGTAACTATTTTTACAACAATTAAAACGGCTTTAATCATGGGTTGTCGAGCTAGCTTCATTATTGATATTTGTATTTTCTTACTCAACCATAATTGCATACTTAATTGTCAACCCTATCCTTAAACAATGATAAAATGCGCATATCCATTAACTGGTCTGAGCAATCTATCAAATCTCTTTTTATACTGAAACGTATAGTTAACCTCAAACTTTTTTACAATTCATTTCTAACACGTTATAAAAACGAAAAAAAAAGTTGAATTTTTTTTTAAAACGAGTATTTTGTTTAGAATAAATTTTTTAAAATAACAAAAAAGTTAATCAATACCTATTATGAAATTTTCACTCAAAAACGTCCTTATCAACATTGTCAGCGTGGTCATTATTCCAACGCGGGGGCGTTTTTGAATCAAAAATATGTTTATACATAAAATCAAAAACCCCGCTCCAAATAGCGGGGTTTTTTTTATAACAATAATTGGGCAAAAAAGAACAAGTGAGGAATAAATGTTAGGAACACAGTGGATAGTAAAAACCTTAAAAGAAAAAGGCGTTACCACCGTTTTTGGATATCCTGGTGGACAAATTATGCCTCTTTATGATGCCTTGTATGATGGAGGTATTGAACATGTATTATGTCGCCATGAACAAGGTGCGGCGATGGCGGCAATTGGTTATGCTCGTTCAACAGGGAAAACGGGGGTATGCATTGCCACATCAGGTCCTGGTGCGACCAACATCATAACTGGGCTTGCTGATGCATTAATTGATTCTGTACCTATTGTTGCCATAACCGGTCAAGTGCCAACGAATCTAATTGGTACAGATGCTTTTCAAGAAGTTGATGTTTTAGGGTTATCCTTAGCTTGCACCAAACATAGCTATTTAATAAATGATGCGAAACAATTGCCCAATACATTAGAAGAGGCATTTAATTTAGCCAACTCCGGCAGGCCTGGACCAATTTTAATTGACGTTCCGAAAGATGTACAGCTTGCCAATTTAGATTATCAACAATATTTAACGACTTCTTCACTAAACAACACTCCTGATAAATCAACATTATTTACTGTCTCTCCTGAAGCAATAAAACTCGCCAAACAAATGATCGCTCAAGCCCAAAAGCCAATGCTTTATATTGGTGGTGGTGTTGGACTTTCAGGCGCCATATCAGAATTAAAAGATTTTATGTCATTGACTCACATTCCGAGTGTTTCAACTTTAAAAGGATTGGGCGTTGCTGATGCCAATAACCCTTATTATTTAGGTTTAATTGGTATGCATGGTGCTAAAGCGGCCAATTTAGCCGTACAAGAGTGTGATTTACTGATTGCATTAGGTGTACGATTTGATGACAGAGTTACAGGTAAACTGAATGAATTTGCCCGTCACGCAAAAGTGATCCATGTCGATATTGATCAAGCCGAAATTAACAAATTACGCCAAACACATTTAGGTTTACAGGCTGATATTAAGCAGGTTTTACCCTTACTTACTCAAACTGTATCAATCGAGGCATGGCATAAAAGAGTAAATGATTTAAAAGTACAACATCCAACTCGTTATGATCACCCAGGTGAAGCCATTTACGCACCAGCATTATTAAAAATCATTTCTGATCGTAAGTCAGCCAACACCATTATCACTACCGATGTGGGTCAACATCAAATGTGGACCGCTCAACATATGTGTTTTAATCATCCACAAAACTTTATTACCTCAAGTGGACTAGGTACGATGGGATTTGGTTTACCAGCAGCGATTGGGGCACAAATGGCTCGCCCCAACGATTGTGTAATCTGTATTTCAGGTGACGGGTCATTTATGATGAACGTACAAGAATTAACCACTATAAAGCGTAAAAAATTACCGATAAAAATAGTCTTAATTGATAATCAACGCTTAGGCATGGTTCGTCAATGGCAAGAACTCTTTTTTAACGAAAGATACAGTGAAACCAACTTATCGGATAACCCTGACTTTTTAATTTTAGCCAAAGCATTTGATATTCCTAGTGAAACAATCACAAAAAAATCTCAAATCAATGCTGCACTGAATAATATGTTTAATGCGTCTGGTGCATATTTATTGCACGTACGCATCGATGAACTAGAAAACGTATGGCCACTAGTACCACCTGGCGCTGCCAACGAAAATATGCTCGATAAAAGTTGCAAGGAGTAAGGGATGAATCAACAAATACAACACCAATTAACGATAAAGGCTTACGATAACTTGGGTACATTAGAACGTATTTTACGTGTTGTACGTCATCGCGGTGGGCACATTAAATCCATGCAAATGCAAACTATTGAAAATAATTTACTGATTTTGACACTCAGATTAACTATTGAAAGAGAACTTTCAATGTTACAAAATCAAGTTGCAAAATTAGCAGATGTGCTTTCAATTGAATGAAATCCTTACCGATAATTTATCGTTAAAACAAAAAGTTAAATTAAAATATGTCGATATTTTAGTTATTAAACAAACAACAAAGTATTGTATAATGTTTGACGTTTCATTGATAAAAGCATAAAGCAAGATACATGCTAAACAAAAGTAAAATTTAAGAGGAAAACAAAAAATGGGTACTACAGCAAAATCGGATTATATTTGGTTTAATGGGGAAATGGTTCCATGGGCAAATGCTAAAGTGCATGTAATGTCACATGTACTGCATTATGGGACATCTGTGTTTGAAGGTGTACGTTGCTATAATACACATAAAGGACCAGCGATATTTCGCCATAAAGAACATGCACAAAGATTATTAAACTCAGCCAAAATTTATCGTTTTCCTGTCCCTTATTCTCTTGAAGAAATTATGGAAGCTACCCGCCAAATAATCAAAAAGAATAATTTAGAAAGTGCATATATTCGTCCATTAGTTTTTATTGGCGATGTTGGCATGGGTGTTATTCCACCAGCAGGTTATAAAAGTGATGTCATGATTGCAGCATTTCCATGGGGTGCCTATCTTGGTGAAGATGCCTTAGAACAAGGTATTGATGCTATGGTATCATCATGGCATCGTTTTGCACCAAACACCATCCCAGCCGCAGCAAAAGCCGGTGGTAACTACTTATCATCACTGCTCATCGGTTCAGAAGCGCGCGCTAATGGCTTTCAGGAAGGCATTGCGTTAGACGTAAATGGTCAACTTTCTGAAGGTTCTGGCGAAAACTTATTTATCGTTAAAGATGGTATATTATTTACACCGGTACTATCATCCTCAGCGCTCCCAGGGATCACCCGCGATGCGATCATAACCCTTGCACGCGATCTAGGAATCGAAGTACGTGAACAAACACTGTCTCGTGAATCACTCTATTTAGCTGACGAAGTCTTTATGACAGGGACCGCAGCTGAAATTACTCCTGTTCGCAGTGTTGATCGTATTAAAATTGGTATTGGCCGCTGTGGTCCAATCACCAAACAAATTCAACAAACATTCTTTGGCTTATTCAATGGTGAAACTGAAGATAAATATGGTTGGTTAGATCCAGTTAAATAATCAAACAACTAAAGTCCGCCGGTTAGTTCGGTGGATCTTTTTTTAAACGACATTTACTTTTTCGCGTTATACAAAACAAAAACTGGATAGTATCGTAACTTGCATAATAAAAAACTTGGGAGCAAGAAATGCCTAAATATCGTTCAGCAACCTCCGTCGAAGGTCGGAATATGGCTGGAGCCCGTGCATTATGGCGTGCAACGGGCGTTAAAAATGAAGACTTTGGTAAACCCATCATTGCGGTGGTCAACTCATTTACACAATTTGTACCAGGTCATGTCCACTTAAAAGACATAGGACAACTGGTCGCCAAACAAATTGAAGCATCGGGCGGCATTGCCAAAGAATTTAACACTATTGCAGTAGATGACGGTATTGCTATGGGTCATGGCGGTATGCTCTACTCATTACCATCACGTGAATTAATTGCTGACTCTGTTGAGTATATGATCAATGCTCACTGTGCTGATGCTATGATTTGTATTTCAAATTGTGACAAGATCACCCCTGGTATGTTAATGGCATCGCTTCGTCTGAACATTCCAACCGTATTTGTATCGGGGGGACCAATGGAAGCAGGTAAAACAAAATTATCTGATCAGATCATCAAACTTGATCTGGTTGATGCCATGATTCAAAGTGCTAACCCAAATGTCAGTGATGCTGATAGCGAAGCCATTGAACAATCCGCTTGTCCAACCTGCGGTTCTTGCTCTGGCATGTTCACAGCCAATTCCATGAACTGTTTGACTGAGGCGTTAGGGCTATCACTTCCAGGCAACGGATCACTTGTTGCAACTCACAAACAACGTGAACAACTTTTTCTAAAGGCTGCTAAACGAATTGTTGAAATCACTAAGCGTTATTATGAACACGATGATGCCTCTTATCTGCCCCGCTCAATTGCCACCAAAGCGGCTTATGAAAATGCTATGTCATTAGATATTGCCATGGGCGGTTCAACCAACACCGTATTGCATTTACTCGCCACCGCACAAGAAGGTGAAATCGACTTTACCATGTCGGATATTGACAGATTATCACGTAAAGTGCCGCATTTATGTAAAGTTGCACCAAGTACCGCCAAATATCATATGGAAGATGTCCATCGAGCCGGTGGTGTTGTATCAATTATGTCTGAACTGGATAAAGCTGGACTGCTTAACCGTAATGTTCGTAACGTACTTGGTCTTACACTTCAAGAAACGTTCGAAAAATATGACATAACTCAAACTACAGACGAAGCAGTAAAAAAAATGTATCGCAGTGGACCTGCTGGCATTCGTACTACCCAAGCATTTTCACAGGATTGCTATTGGGATACGCTTGATGATGACCGCGAAAACGGCTGTATCCGTGATAAAGAACACGCTTATAGCCAAGATGGTGGACTAGCAACACTATATGGAAATGTCGCTCAAGATGGCGCTATTGTTAAAACCGCCAGTGTCGCAGCCGAAAACTTAGTGTTCCGCGGACCAGCCAAAGTATTTGAGAGTCAAGAAGATGCGGTCGATGCAATCTTAAGTGGTAAAGTGATTGCTGGCGATGTTGTAGTGATTATTTACGAAGGTCCAAAAGGTGGTCCTGGTATGCAAGAAATGCTTTACCCTACCAGTTACTTAAAATCAATGGGACTTGGCAAAGCTTGCGCACTGATTACAGATGGTCGTTTTTCCGGTGGATCATCCGGTTTATCTATTGGGCATATCTCACCAGAGGCCGCCAATGGTGGCGTAATTGGACTCGTACGTGATGGTGATATTATTGACATTGACATTCCTAACCGTAAATTAGTTTTAGATGTACTGGATGATGAGCTTGAACGTCGACGCGTTGCAGAACTCACACGTGGCGATAAAGCCTATACACCACATAATCGAAACCGTTATGTGTCATATGCACTAAAAGCCTACGCCAGTTTAGCAACAAGCGCAGACAAAGGTGCAGTTCGTGATAAAAACAAATTAGGTGGCTAACTGTGAAACAAAAACATGACAAACTTACTGGTGCTGATTATTTAAAGTCAACCCTTTGTAGCGCTGTGTATGATGTGGCAGATGTCACACCTCTTGAAAAGATGGAAAAACTTTCGTCGAGAATAGAAAACCACATTTTTGTAAAACGCGAAGATAGACAATTAGTCCACAGTTTCAAAATCCGTGGCGCGCAAGCAATGATTGCCAGTCTGAGCGAAGATCAACGCAAATGCGGCGTAATTGCTGCATCTGCGGGTAATCATGCACAAGGTGTGGCTTTTTCAGCAACCAAATTAGGTATCAATTCACTGATTGTCATGCCGTTAACCACAGCAGACATTAAAGTTGAAGCAGTCAAAGGATTTGGTGGTGAAGTGCTCTTATATGGTGCTAATTTTGACGAAGCCAAAGCCAAAGCAATGCAACTTGCCAAGGAACAAAATCGCATTTTTATACCACCTTTTGATCATCCACAGGTAATTGCTGGGCAAGGCAGTATCGCTATGGAATTACTTCAGCAAAATGCTAAACTCGATCGCATTTTTGTGCCAGTTGGTGGTGGTGGGTTAGCCGCAGGCATTGCGGTATTAATCAAACAAATTATGCCATCAATCAAAGTGATTGCGGTAGAACCTGCTGATGCAGCCTGTTTAAAAGCAGCGCTTGATGCAGGTCATCCGGTTGATTTAAATCGCGTTGGATTGTTTGCTGAGGGAGTAGCGGTTAAACGCATTGGCGATGAAACATTTAGACTTTGCCAGCAATACATCGATGATATTGTCATCGTTAATAGCGACGAAATTTGCGCTGCGGTCAAAGATCTGTTTGATGACGTACGCGCTATTGCCGAGCCTTCGGGCGCCGTAGCACTAGCTGGGCTAAAAAAATATGTTGAACAACATAACATTCGTGGTGAAAACCTAGCACATATTTTGTCAGGTGCAAATTTAAACTTCCATAATTTGCGTTACGTTTCCGAACGTTGTGAACTTGGTGAAAAACGTGAAGCCTTATTAGCCGTCACTATTCCTGAAAAAAAAGGGAGTTTTTTAACTTTTTGTCAGTTATTAGGTGGACGTTCAGTAACGGAATTTAACTACCGTTATCATGACGACAAATCGGCCTGTATTTTTGTTGGTGTTAGAATATCTAAAAGCAGTGAAAAGGACGACATACTACAAGAATTAACGGCTGCCGGATATTCGATTGTTGATTTATCGGAAGACGAAATGGCAAAACTGCATGTTCGCTATATGATTGGAGGTAAACCGTGTAAACCAATACAAGAACAAATGTATAGCTTCGAATTCCCTGAATTTCAAGGCGCATTACTTAAATTTTTACAAACATTAGGCACCAATTGGAATATCTCCATGTTCCACTACCGTAGCCATGGGACAGATTATGGTCGGGTACTTGCGGCATTTGAAATCACAAAAACAGCAACACAAGAATTTGACAAACATCTTACCAAATTAGGTTATGGTTTCCACAATGAAACGCAAAACCCATCATTAAAACTATTTTTAACACATCAGCATTAATGTGAATCATGGCTATTCATTTGACATATTGATTAGCCATTTTTTAAAAAATGTTATTCATCTGACTCTATTTAATCAGCAAAATCGTGTTGATGAATAAAACGCAAAATCCAGTTTTTCAACTAAGTAAGTAAGTAACGAGTTCAAAACCCCAATAAGTACAAAATAACAAACTGATTTTCCTGACAAAAAAAAGAACAAAACGATCACTTTGGCACTATTGATAATCTCAAAAATTGAGCGCATAGTAAGACAATCAATTTTGATAAATTATAACAATCATTAGTAAGCATGGTGAATTAAAGAAAAAATTTATCCTAATTAATCACTGCGTACAACTAATCCATCAAAGGGTATCATTTTTTAATGATTCAGTATGAAAAAACTTCTTCATACGAAAAAATTTTGGATGGTAGGTATAAAAACAATGTTCAACATAACAATCTTAGGTTAACCAAGGACATTATGATTAAATTCGCAACAATAGGTAGCAACTGGATCACAGAAAAATTCATTGATGCAGCACTGCAAACGGGTCAATATCAACTCACTGCAATTTATTCACGAGATATAAATAAAGCGCGGCAGTTTGCGCAAAAATATCATGTTGAAACTTTTTATGATGATTTAACCCAATTAGCTAATGATCGCAATATTGACGTAGTTTATATTGCTAGTCCCAATTCACTACATTTTGCTCAAGCACAATTGATGTTAAAAAACAACAAAGATGTAATTTGCGAAAAACCATTAACCTCAAATTTGCGACAAACCCAAAAATTATTAGATATCGCAAGACAACATCATCAAATTATTTTCGAAGCGTTAAAAACCTATTACCTACCTAATTATCAATTAATCCAAAAATTTCTACCCAAATTAGGAAAGATACACAAAGTATTTTTGAATTATTGTCAATATTCATCACGTTATCCTAATTATTTAAACGGTGAAAATCCCAATACCTTTAATCCTCAATTTTCAAATGGATCGATCATGGATATTGGCGTTTATCCACTTAATTTTGCAATAGGGTTATGGAAAAAACCTAATAGGATAATCGCCAGTGGTTCACGGCTTGATACCGGGGTTGATGCCCATGGTATGGTTCAACTAAACTATGATGATTTTGATATTATTATTTGGCACTCTAAAGTCACTAACTCCTATATTCCAAGTGAGATACAAGGTGAGGATGGTGCATTAATCATCAACCATTTATCGTGCTGTGAAGAAGTTTTTTATCAACCAAGACAAGGGAAACGACAAGAAATAACGCTTAAGCAAAACAGCAACGAAATGTATTATGAAGTAATGACATTTGCCAAACTTTATCAACAAAGGCAAATCAATCATAAAGCTTTACATTACTCATTAATGTCATCAGCAATACTAACCGAAATAAGAAAACAAATTAGCGTAACATTTCCATCTGATAAAACTTAAAATTTAAAAAATAGATTTCAAAATAACAAAATTGCCACTATCCTTTACGCTCTCCAAAATATGGATTATCCCTTTTTAAGTAATGCACAATGGCAAAACTAAAAGTCATTATGAAAACGATGAGCGAACATTTAAAAGAATCTTGAGAAATGGGTCAACCTGGCTTTTATGGTAATACATTTAACACTTATATACTTATACAAGAAGAAAAAAACAAATAAACAATAGAAGGGATAAAAATCCTTCACCAAAAATTTCAATTTTGGAATTTGATTAAATTTAAAATTAATACGAAAGATCAATCACATATTCATTAAAAAGCGGAATTGCAATCTTACATAAACGTTTAAAGCATGTTTGTAAAAAAAATTTAGGAGTGTATACCGTTTGTTTTTTTATTCTTATCACATTCAACTACAAAATGCAAAACTCGCCTACGTACATTTTTCTTATGTCCTTACCTTATGTCCTTGTGTTTTTATTATGATTCATTCGCATTGTGATTTTAACCATTGCCATAATCTACCCATTTGCCTGTCTTTTCGTCACGTACGCCCCATTCTAAACGGCTTTCTAATATGGCTTGTTGTACTTTTGGGGGGTAGTCCGATAAGGTGGTTTCTTTCGGGATTGGTTTGCCTGGTTTGCCGGCTTGACGAATCACTTTTGACCAACGGGGTTGCCAGCATAAACATTCCGAAATAAAGTAACCCACAGTATAAAACGGCAATAAAATTAAAAATACCGGGATTAATAAAATATACATCCAAAAAGTAGGCGCATTTTTTGCTGCGTGAATCATCGGGCTTATATGACCACTAAAACCGTGGAAAGGCATCGGTAAATGGGTGCTTAAACGGGGTTTAGGTAGAGTATCCGGTCCATGCTCCATATAACGGCGGATAAATTCCCATTCGTCTTTATAGTCTTGTGGATTATAGGTGTTTTTGCCAATGCCCACTGAGTGCGCTATCGGAAAACCGGTTTTATACGGGTGAAAGGTCATTAAATTGACCATATTGGTGCCGCCCATATCCGAGCCGCTCTCGCCAAAGTTCGATGGCATAATATGTTCCCATTTAAACACTACTGTGCCACCGCAATATTTAGGGCGCTGAATATAGACTTGCCCTGTCACCCGATTAAAGCGTACCCGAATATGGCGTATGGTGAAGAGTTCAAAACGATAGATATAACGGAAATAGCGGAAACATAAATATGATGTTGGTAAAAAAATAATTGAATAAAAAATTATTGATATAACATGCCCAACAGCATTATTTGTTTCATCAAACTATAATATTAGAAAGCTAACAATACAGTAAAACCCTGAACTAAAAGGAATAAAAAAAACAAGTAAAGATATCCAAGTTTGAATCCCTCGAAAATTTTCAAACATTCCGCCTCGAATTTCTAAATAGCGATCGTTATAAGCGTAGTAAGGTCCTATTGGTCTGGGATTATCACTGACCAATTCTTGGGTATAGTCTTTTTGCACCTCTTTAAGTGTCATATCGGCATGGTTATAGCCCATTTTTAATTTTTTGCGGGTTTCGGATTTCATGGCGTACCAAACCATAATAAAAATTCGCCTGCGTACATATTAAAAAGTCTCCTGTAGTGCTTGATGCCATTCGGTGAGTTCGTCGCCTAAATCTTTAAATTTTTTACGTTCAAGGTCCTTACTAAAACAGCAGCGATCAAACCATTTTTGCATGGCATTGTCATCAAAAATAATCAGGTAGACACTGACCACAATAATAATCATAGACGCGTAAAAATTAATTGCCGCCAGCCACACTGCCGCAGCTCGACCAATGGCAAAGCGACCTATGACTATCGCGACTTCAGCTACATTTACCCAAAAAGTCCTTTCAATACTGGTTGTGATAATATTATCAAACCATGGCACTAATGCACCTAAAGCAGCTACAAATTGAGAAATACTAAGGGAAAAAGTTGCAAGTGATTTTACATAGTAAGCCATTGCAATATTATAATTATCTTGGCTAACGGCTTTATTACCATCTAAAAAATCCAAAACAGTAGATACTCCCCCAGTCATCAACGCAAAACTCGCCGACCATAAAAATAATCGCCCAAACGCATTATAGGTTACGGTAGCAGTTTTTGATGTTGGGTTACCTTCGATACAACTTTTGATGGCACTGGTCAGGATTTGCGTGCCCGCTGCTGCACTTGCCATTAGGGATGCGGTTAATTCGGCTAATTCCCGTTTGCCATTGATTATTTTTTTGAGTGTTTCGTAACTACTAAATGCAAATACCATCATGGCGATTTTGGTATTGACTAAATCGGCATGGTTGAAATTTTGATGGCAAGTCGGGGGATTTGTGGTGCGCCTCGTTTCGGGATGGCTGTAAAAGAATGCCCGTTGATATTATAGCCCGAGTCATACATTTCTAATGCCTTCTCACTAATTTTAGCAAAAATTAAGTTGCCTAGGCGGTTTTGAATTGTTTGATTAAATTTTTGAGTCGTGACTCTTAAAAAACTTCTGACAAGATCAGCAAAGGGAACCGATAACAATGCTATTGGAAAACCGCGATCCGCTATCTGATTGATAATCGACCCAGTCCGATTAACATGTTTAGTCAATTTGTTGAGTAAGTTAATCGCTTTATCGACATTTGGCTGATTGCTATTATTATCAGCAGACTCATTAATCGCTATGTTTTGTTGAATATCCAAGTATTCGTTAATATCGGCGATTAACGCTTTGTTGTTAAATAGGTAGGTTCGCATACATAAGTTGGTCAGAGTCACTTGCGGTTCAAGCCACCATTCGTCTAACACTTTTCTGACTTTTGATGATCCACTTGCACCACACAAGCAAACCCCCATTTGTAATTGAAACATGATTCCGTCTAGCGGAATGGTATCATCATATAAGTCTAGTGCCGAGATTAATTGATGCTATTTTAACCACTTTAAGTAATCATCAGCACGTTTTTCGGCAAGTTGTTCGGCACTTTGGCTTAGTTCATTGAATTCTTGTTCAAAACGTTTAAATTTGTCTTGCGATAGGCGATCCCAATAGAATTTTTGAAACTCTTTTTCAGACAGTTCTTCCGTTTGTTGCTTGATTAAGGCTTATTCGGCATTTTGAAATATTTCCCGACTTTTATTATTCGATAGATCACCAATTGCAGGAAGGGGGATTTTGTCGTTACCCCAATTTGCAACCTTTTCCCACTGTTTATTGTGCTTGATTAGTTGCCTGATTCGATGGTTATGAAAGGATTGTTTAAAACCTAATAGCTGGCGGTAGACAATTAAACGGTGTTCGTTGGATATGCCTTCTGAATCCTTGTGTTCCATCCATGGTTTCATCTGGTGTTCAAGTGCTTGATGATATCGATTATTTAAACTTTGGGTAATGCCAATGGCATCATTAACGACTATGGCAACCCCTTGCTGTTTTTTTAGAAAGTTTTCAAAGTGCATATGATTATTGTGTAAATCCTTACCATTTTCTCCGCCAAGAGTGATTAATTTTTTATAGTGAGGAATATAAGAAACATATCCATCATCTGGTGTATTAGGGTTAACAACTAATTATTTATTAAAAATAAATTTCTGCATCGCAGTGCTGTAATCTTCTAACCATTTTTTCAATCTCCTAAATCTGTAATTCAAGAGTTGGAAGGTTATAATATGAATCTTGATCATTACGATCCCAATAAGCAAAAAGGAACACATTTAGCTTGTTATCAAGCAGAAGCTTTTTAAATAATATAGCTTCACCTGTGTAAGGTTTTCTATGATCAACCATGCTTAATAAAGGTGTATTGGGATCATAAAGCGCATTCAATGGATTTTTTTCATCATATATTTGATTATTATCCGCAAAAAAGTCTTTCAAAGAATGATAGGGAGATGTTTTTTTTTGAATATCCTTTAAATTCATAAAGGATATTATTAAGATTTTTATCTTCTGCAAAAGAAAAGAACGAGACTAATAAAATGCATATATAGAAAAATGGAAATCTGATCATTTTTAATCCTGTACATTTATAATTAAGTTAAAATCAAAACCGCATATATGTAAATGATGATGATATCTATATCCATTTGGCGGATCTTTTTTCATATGTTTTGTATATTTAAGTAAAGTATTTGATTGTTTCTTATATGTAAGATATTCCGAATACATTAACGACGTTCTAGCCCAACCAAATTTATATAATGCAGTATTAAATTTTTCTTGCTTATCAAAATCAAAAGTTGAATAAGATAGCAACATTGGCTCACCATTTCTCTTTTCTGATATATACCTTAGGTCGCCTGCAATCCCATTTATATGAGATTTGCTCTCTACAGATTTAGCGTCATGAGTGATAAATCCGTTAAAGCCTAAATAATCAGCATTTAGTTCTAACATAGCGCCGAGCAACCCAGCAAAACAACTAGGATTTATATACCATCTATGATGATCACTATTAAATGTTGCAAATTTTGCTTTAACACTACCATCAGATGAAATGTAACCATTTTCAAATTCCTTAACATTAATTAATTCCACGTTTTGTGCTTGTGGAATATTTCCTCTTGCCATAGCCTTAGTCACATGAACAGTAAAAATACCTAACTCATGTATTTTTTTATTCTTATCATGATAGACATATTTATATTTTCGCTCAAAACAAGGGAGTATGTTTCATGTATATGCTTTTCGATTTTTCCATCTTGATAGATATGATATGTCACAATGCCTGCTTTAAATTTAAAGTAATTCATAAGGGCAACTGATGCATAAACCAAACTTTACCATTTTGACTTAAAGTGGCAGGTGTTGATGAAGTTTCAGTTTGTTTAGTTGAGGGGGGTGATGTTTTACTGTTTTCAGTGGTCGTATCACTTTGTTGTGTCTGCTGCTTTTCTAATGCTTGTATTTTGCCATATAAAGCTAATTGTCCTTGTGTCAATTTCTTTTCGGGTGCATCTTTATAATCTGCTGGAAAACGCTCATATTCTCTTCTTTGTTGTTCTAAGCCTTGTTTTATTGATTCTTGTTTGCTTGCATCCATCTTACTAATATATGCATCACGTTTTGCTTCATCACCGTCTTTTATATAACCCAAATAGTTTTCCGCATCACCAGTCATTTCACTGTTTAATGCTTCCCATTCCGGTCGCTTTCCTTCTAAATCCAGCTCTTCATACCATTCACTTTTATAATTTACTAGTAAAGCAATTAAGATTTAAGGGTTTTCATTTTTATCAATAAATACAAGCATCAATAGCTGAACAATGAAGCCATTTTTTTATGATTTTATTTTTCGATGTAGTATACTCAATATGATAAAATTCATTATTCTTCGTCAATAAATGAACTACATCACCTTTAATTAAATACATTTTTGTTTGTTTATTCATATTGGGATTATTGAATAAATAAGACTTCATGACTAAATTATAAGCATTTTCATAATTAATTTTAATATTACCCTTAACACAATGACCTTTTTCTTTACCATTTTTCCACCCATCAAATGTAGGCCTTACTTCACCAAATAACTCATCGTTATTGAAGAAACTATCCAAATTAATTTTAATGTGGCTATAACAATATTTTACTGTGAATTTTCCGTTTGATGACCATTCCTGTGTTTCATAGCTTACTTTATTAAGCATATATAAATTAGTATTTTTATCTAAACCTATATCATAATAAATTTTGAAATACCCTCTATCAGGAAAAGATGTAATTACTCTTATTAAATTATTTTCATCATAACGAGTTAATAATCTCTCAAAACGATTGCCACCATCTTCATCAAAACTAGGGATTTTTGTAATCAAATTGTTATTATGATAAAGTTCAATTACATTCCTTTTATTTTCTGTATCAATAATTGCCTTATTAATCACATTGTGATTAATATTAAATGTCAATTTCTCAGCATATGAATACCTAAAGAAAACAATCAAAAAGACAAATAATATTAGTTTAAATTTTATTGATACATTCATCATAATCAAAAATCTCTTTTAATTTGTTTGTGTATTTAATACGCTCATTTAAATGATTGTATCCCCCATTAACTAAATATGTTACCTGCTCCACATGATCTCGATCAGCGACTATATTAATATCTATTGTGGTATAAATAGCCATTTTGGTTTTTTTATAATATTGCCATTCTCCATTTAGTTTGGTACTACTTTTAAGATATTCTCCTTTATCTAGCAATTTTCCTCTTGTCCAAAAATAACCTCCCACATCTATTGCAATATGTAAATCACTATTTAATACTTCGTAATCTTTTTCAAAATCAAACTTACCCAAAAAGTTAAAATATTGTTTATATCCTATAGTACCATTTTTATTTCCAGCATGGGTTAGTTGAATTATTCCTCTACCTCTCCAAGGATCATATGAAAAACTTTCACCATATTCTTTTAAAGTTTGAAATTTATCAGACTCTACAAAAGATTGAGCTATAAAGTGTATTTTCCTTATACATGTATTAATATTATATTTTTTCATCATTTGATTTAATTCTTCAGTAAAACGTTGATAAGTTTTATCTTTATTATCTAATTTACAATTCTTTTTTGAAAACAACTCTAAAGTATTTAAACCAGCTGATTGCCTTAACTGTTTAACTATCATTTCAATATCGTTAACATCAAAATCCCGATTACAATAACATCGTTTAAACATCTGTATTGCAATCGGGTGCATAAACCAAACTTTACCATTTTGACTTAAAGTGGCAGGTGTTGATGAAGTTTCAGTTTGTTTAGTTGAGGGGGATGATGTTTTACTGTTTTCAGTGGTCGCATCACTTTGTTGTGTCTGCTGCTTTTGCTTAGCTAAACCTTTGGCGACATCATCCCACCAGAGCATTTTTGTCGCTTTTTCTTTGGTTTTTTCCCATAATTCTGACTTCTGTTCTAACTCTTTTATTTTACCCAATAAGTTAAGTTGCTCTTGTGCTAGTTTCTTGTCGGGTGCATCTTCATAACCATCTGGAAAACGTTGATAATCTCTTTTTTGTTGTTCTAAGCCTTGTTTTATTGATTCTTGTTTGCTTGCGTCCATCTTACTAACATATGCATCACGTTTTGCTTCATCGCCGTCTTTTATATAACCCAAATAGTTCTCCACATCATCGGTCATTTCACTGTTTAATGCTTCCCATTCCGGTCGCTTTCCTTCTGCATTCAGCTCTTCATACCATTCACTTTTATAATGAACTAACAACCGTCCCAGTGCCGTTGTTAAGTGTGGTTTTTCGGATATTCCTTTAAAACATTTGCAATATCAAATATTCATTATGAGCATTATCAAAAATTCATATATTTCAATAACTTTTTAATTAATAAAAAACCTTATTACTTATCTAAAAATTTTTAATCTTCATAAGGATCATCTACAAATTTTCTACAATTACTTAACTCTTTAGGTGTGCATTCTCTTTGTTTTGTAAACACCAATAGATTAGAATTTACGACCATCGTTCCAACCTCTTTATACAAACATTCTGTTTCAACATGTTTATAACGGTTATTTTCTAAGTATTTAAAATTATTTTTCAACGATATAACTTCATCTTCTTTTTTGCCCGGACAGTATTTGTAGCTATAAGCAAATTTATCTTCATCATCAATGCTGAAATCATTACCGTAAAGATTCAATTTGACAAATTTCTGCTGTTTTTTGTCATAAGAGTAAGCATAATATTTATCAATATTATTTGAACCCGACAGTTGATCTTTAACGATGAAAAAGGAATTATTATTTCCATAAAAATTAAAATCAAAACTTTCATTAGTTTTGATGCTAACATAACCATGGAACTCACATTCACTTATATCATCGATGACTTGAATAAGACGACCATCTTTTTTATTGAAGATTTTGACACCCACAATATGTGCTTTTTCCTTTTGATTTTTAGACACTATCACTTTAAAATAAAAATCTTTTGTGCTATCTCTCTGTAAATAATCTATATTGCTGAATTCCGCTTCATCTAATGAATATTCGTTATATTCAAATATTTTATCTAAATTAATCTTACTATCTTTACCAAAAGCATATCCTGCTAGCTGTTGGTAATTTTCCGAACCATCATTAAAAGTCACAACATTGAAATCTTTAATAAATATTTTATCAATCATCTTTTTATATGAATTTGCATAATAAGTTTTGAAATTAAATTCATTAGCATTGTTTTTTACAAAATCTAATAATCTAACTTGATAATCTTTACCATTTGTATGAACAAAAACAGCCGTTTCAGAATCAAAATAAAAATCAGCTTCATTTCTTCCTACATTACCAGTATAAACACGGAAAATAGCTTGACTAATAGCAGGAATTAATAATAGAAAGAGTAGAATTATTTTTTTATAACTCATTTGTTATTCCTTAATTTATTTAGTATACAGCTGGATTCATACTTATCAGTCACACAGCTATTAATAATCATCATAATCATTGGTATCTATATAATTGCGACAAAAGTTCAACTCATTAAGTGTGCATGCCCTTTGTTTTTTAAACTCATATCGACCATTATTTTCGTGATAACTATCCTCCTGAAATAAGCATTCTGTTGAAATTCGTTTATAACGGTTATTACCTATGTATTGAAAATTATCGGTGAGAAATATTTGGGATCTTTCTTTTTTACTTGGACAGGTTTTGTGGCTAATAGCCTCTTTTTCTTTATAATCAAAACGAAAATCATTACCATCAAGATTTAATTTAACAAATTGTTGTTGGGTTTTATCATAAGCGTAATAATCTGCTATTTGATTAGGACCATAATTTCTATTTTTAGTCAGATAAAAATCATTATTATCACCATCAAAATTGAAATCAAAGCCTTCATGTGTTTGAATACTAACATAAGAATTAAATTCACACCCTTTTATTCCCGTAATAGTCTGAATAAGGTGACCATCCTGTTTGCTATAAATTTTGATCCCCACAATTTTTGCTTTTTCTCCTTTTTTCTTTGATACCACCACTTTAAAATAAAAATCTTTAGTGCTACTTTGTTGTAAATAATCTACATTATTAAATTCTACTTTGCGTAATGAATGTTCATCGTATTCACCGTATTCAAATGTTTTGTGTAAATCTACCTTATCACCATTAGGTGTATAGCCTGTAAGCCGTTCTGAATCAAAAATATCAACATTCTCAATCACTGGATTAACATTATTAGATTTGAATTTACTGGGATTACGAATCTGACTTATATCAAGACTCTTAACTTGATGATCTTTATCATCAATATAAACCGCAACATCATATTCAAAATAAAATTCAACTTTATCTTGACCAATGCTACCTGTGTAAATGCGACTTAATTCTGCTTGGCTAATTGTTGGTATTAGTGATATTAGAAGTAAAATAGGTTTTATATAATCCATCTTGTTATTCCTTAATTTATTTGTATTTTTTATATCATTGTTTTACTTAATCTTATTTCTCTTTTTTAACCATTTATTCTTGAATTCTTCTCTCTTTCACTTTTGTCTGCTCAGCTACATCAATTGCCTGTAAATTAACAAAGAATGCCGGATTGATTTTGTAGGCTAGTCTATCGTTTTGTACATTTTTTGTATTAGTCCGATTACCATTTTTTTTCATAGCAATTTCAAAATGTAAATGAGGATTACAAAGTCCTTTAGCGTTACCTGTATCACCTGTATAGCCTATCAAATCACCCGATTTAACCTTGTTCCCGACTTTTAAGTCAGCACGTTTATCACTTAAATGACAATAACGTAAGTAAAAATGGTCAGCATTAATATCAAAATCATCAGCTTGAACTATCTCTTGTTTGTCGGGTTCATTAAATTCAAGCGTATAGTCATTTCTTGATGCACGTAAATCATCACCCTTGACTTTTATTACTAATACGTTTCCATATCCACCCTCTACTTCATATTGGACTATTTCTCCATCTAAACACGCGTAACATGCGGTATTTATGTCTGCAAATAAATCTAAACCTGTATGAGCTTTCGCGCCCTGATTTCTTACAAAACCAAAAGCACCATTCCAATTATTAAGATTTGTATTTGAGCTATAACAAGTGCGTTGTGGGTGCTCTAAAGGTTCATGCCAGAGTTTTCTTTTAGCATTAAAATAATCCACCATCGCTACAGGATGCATAAACCAAACCTCACCGTTTTGGCTTAACGTGGCTGGCGTTGATGATGTTTCGGTTTGTTGCTTTGAGCTGTCTTCTGTTTTATCTTTTTCTGTTTCAGTGTCACTTTGTTCTGTCTGTTGACTTTGCTTAGCTAAACCTTTGGCGACATCATCCCACCAGAGCATTTTTGTCGCTTTTTCTTTGGTTTTTTCCCATAATTTATACTTATCTTCTAACCCATTTATTATGCCCAATAAGTTAAGTTGCTCCGGTGTTAATTTCTTGTCAGGAGCATCTTTATAATCAGCGGGAAAACGCTCATAGTCTCTTCTTTGTTGTTCTAAACCTTGTTTTATTGATTCTTGTTCGCTTGCATCAAACTTACTAACATATGCATCACGTTTTGCTTCATCGCCGTCTTTTATATAACCCAAATAGTTTTCAACATCATCGGTCATTTCACTGTTTAATGCTTCCCATTCCGGCCGCTTTCCTTCCGCATCCAGCCCTTCATACCATTCACTTTGATAATTTACTA